>CAZMOS010000011.1:3672-22384 GCA_964567945.1 uncultured Lentimicrobiaceae bacterium | reverse complement strand
GCCACCGAGATGATCATCAGCGCAAGGCCCAGTGCTATGCTGACATAAGATATCCGTATGACCGGCCTGGCATAGTTTTCGGATTTATCCGGTGCGATGTGTTTCGCGATGAAATATTCAAAGTTCAAAAGAATGGATATTTTTACAAAAATAAGAAAAGCCCCTGTTATGAAACTCCTGATAAGCGGAATAGTTATTCTTTTTATCGTTTTACCTTTCTTTATCTTCCCGCAACAAAAAGAAATTGAGCTTGTTGATTACTCCCGGGTCATCGGCGGCGCTCAACGTACTGGTGAATATTTGCCGCTGCTCGAGTCAAAAAATGTGGCCGTTGTGGCCAATCAGGCATCGCTTATCGGTAAAACACACCTCGTGGATACGCTGCTTTCATCCGGCATCCGTGTGGTAAAAATATTCAGCCCCGAACACGGTTTCAGGGGAAAGGCCGAAGCGGGAGCATTTATTGAGGATGGAAAAGATACCCAAACCGGGTTGCCGGTTATCTCCCTTTACGGGAAGCACAAAAAACCTGTGGCAGAAGATTTAAAAGGTGTGGATATCGTCCTTTTCGACTTACAGGATGTGGGGGTACGTTTTTATACCTACATTTCCACACTGGCTTATGTGATGGAGAGCTGCGCCGGAAACAACATCCCGCTGATCGTCCTCGACCGCCCCAATCCCAACGGTTTTTATGTTGACGGGCCTGTGCTGGAAAAAGATCATTCATCATTTGTGGGTATGCATCCCGTACCGGTGGTTTATGGGATGACTATCGGGGAATATGCCCGTATGGTTAACGGGGAAGGGTGGCTGCCTGACAGTTTGCAGTGTGACCTGACAGTGATCGGATTAAAAGGATACAGCCACAATATGATCGTAAAACTTCCGGTCAAACCTTCCCCAAACCTGCCGGACTGGGAGTCGGTTTACCTGTATCCGTCACTTGCCTTTTTCGAAGGGACGATCGTCAGCGTGGGGCGTGGTACGGATTTCCCGTTCCGGGTTTATGGCCACCCAGACCTGAAAACCGGCGATTTCAGTTTTACCCCGCATCGCATTCCGGGCGTAAGCGAACATCCGAAATTTGAGGGACAAACCTGTTACGGGCAAAATCTTACCGGGTATGCACATGATTACAAAACGAACCCACGCCGGCTGAATCTTTCCTGGCTGATCAGGACATACCAGACGCTGTCACCGGATCACTGTTTTTTCAATGATTATTTTGAAAAGCTGGCAGGAAATGACCAATTAAGAAGCCAAATTGAAGCCGGGATGAGCGAAAATGAAATAAGGGCAGATTGGCAGGATGGGTTGAAAAAATTTAAAAAAATAAGGTTTAAATATTTGATTTACGATTAAATACAAACTTCATTGCCATGATACGGAATTTTTTTCATGCGCTTTTATTATCTTCAGTAGTGGTTCTGTGCCTTTGTTCCTGCAAAAAGGGGCCTGCCACGGGTAATGAAAAGTCATTTATGGATTGGGGAAGGGAGTATTCACAGATGTTTTATGATCAGGACTTCAATAAACTTTACGAAAAGTTCACACCGGAAATGAAAGCAGCGATGAATGCCCAACAGCTAAGCGATTTTTACGATCAGGTAGAAGAAAGCCTGGGGAGTGAGCAAAAGATATTTGAAGAACAACTTGATACGGTTACCTCTCCCTATTTCATTTACAACAGGATTGCTTCCTATTCCCAATATAGCGGTAAAGTGCTGGTCCGATGGGTAATGGACGAGCAGAAAGCCATTGCCGGTTTTTTTCTTTATGGCCTCCCAAAAGAAGCGATCAGCAACTATCTGAATTATCAAACAAAAACGGAATTGCATTTGCCGTTCGATGAAGAATGGTTTGTTTATTGGGGTGGGCGGACAATCCAGCAAAACTATCATGCAGCTTACCCGGATCAACGGTTTGCTTATGACTTTTTACAAATGAAAAACAAAAGGTCGCATCAGGGTGACGGCACTAAAAATGAAGATTATTATTGTTTCGGGAAAGCCGTCATTTCGCCCGGAACGGGGGTAATCGTTGAAATAGTGGACACAATTTCGGAAAACATCCCCGGACAGATGAACAGCAGCTACCCATTGGGAAATCATGTTATAATCAGTCATGGACATGGCGAATACTCTTTCATGGCTCATTTTATGAAAGGATCAATTATTGTGAATACCGGAGACAAGGTTGTTGCAGGGCAAGAGATCGGATTGTGCGGCAATACGGGCAACTCCAGCGAGCCCCACCTTCATTATCATCTCCAGACCACACCGGACTTTTCACAAGGGGAAGGGTTGCCTGCCCAGTTTATCCATTATCTGGCCGATGACAAAAAAATAAACCGTGGGGAGCCGACGCGCGGACAAAGAGTAAGAAACGATACGATTCAAATGAATGGGAAACACAAAGGAAAATAAAAATCAGTTCCTTTAAACCCGCTCCCGGTTAATAAAAAATCACCCTGCGGAGAACAATTCCCGGAAACATTAAATAAGTTTGCACCCGATAATGTTAAAAAATCAGGTTATGGTTATAATGATTTTATTTTTCGGATTCCTGTTTGGTGCGTTGTTACAGTACGCCCGCGTAAACAAATTTGATGTGATCAGTGGTATGGCTACCCTTGAAGACCTTACGGTGGCCAAAGTCATTGCCGTCGCAATAGGTCTGGGCATGATCCTGCTGAACGTTGAAATCGGGGCCGGGATGGCTGAGTATCACGTTAAACCGTTTTTACTCGGGGGCGTCATTCTGGGTGGTCTTATTTTCGGGACAGGTATGGCCATCCTGGGTTATTGCCCGGGAACAAGTTTTGTCTCGCTGGGTGAAGGATCGCTCGATGCACTGGTGGGAATCATCGGCGGGCTTTTCGGCGGGCTGGTTTTTACACTGGCATTGCCCGGTATCCGGTCTGTCCTGGGCCCTGATCTGGGGAGCATATCCCTGTACACATTATTCGGGGAAACCACTGTTTTGTTCTACATCCTGGTCTTTATCATCGGGATTATTTTCATCTGGACCGGCTTCCGGCTGAACAAGCTGGAAAAGAAGAAAAACATGGATTGGCTGTATGCAGGTGCCGGGCTGGCCGTTCTGAACAGCATCGTGTTTCTTTCTATGGCAGCCGACAGGCCGATTGGCGCTTCCACAAGTTTCCCGTATATGGCTGATGCGCTTGCCGGTTTGACGGCAAACGACTATTTCCAGGAAATTAAAATTCCGGGACACTGGGAAATGATCTTCCTGGCCGGGGCACTGGTTGCCGGATTTGTGTTCTCGATGGTTAAAAAAGAATTTAAGTTGCAAGTCCTTCATGATCGCTGGGTCAAATACAAGGGTGAATCGGAACGCAAAAGAATTCTCTGGGCATTTGTGGGTGGCTTTATCCTGATCTTCGGGGCAAGGATGGCAGGAGGATGCACCAGCGGGCATATCATTTCTGGAGGAATGGAGATTGCCGTCAGCAGCCTGGTGTTTGCAGTATTCGTATTTGCCGGCCTGCTGATCACCGGAAAATTGTTTTATACCAAAAAAAGCTGATACCCCGGACTGTAAAAAATTATTGGAAACAAAGCGCATAGTTCACACATAGTATGAATTATAAATTCATCATCCACATATTGGGCAGGATTCTTCTGGTGTTTTCCGCTTTTATGGTCACCATCCTTCCGTGGATCTTTTATTATCATGAATTCTCATTGCTCAAACCTGTATTGATATCTATCTCCATTCCGGTGGCGATAGGTGGTGTAATTCTTCTTACGGTAAGGAATTTTGACAAAGACCTGACCAGAAGGGAAGGTTATCTCCTGGTTTCTTTGGTCTGGATACTTCTGGGCGTTATCGGGAGCCTTCCGTTTTACTTATCCAATTCAATCCCTACATGGACAGATGCCTTGTTTGAATCCATTTCCGGTTTTACAACAACAGGATCATCCATTTTAACGGACGTCGAAGCTCTCCCCAAGTCCATCCATTACTGGCGCAGCCTGACGCACTGGATCGGTGGCATTGGCATTGTCATTCTTGTCATTGCCATCTTGCCTGTCCTGAGGATTGCAGGCTATCAGTTGTTTTCAATGGAATCCTCCGGTACCATGTTTGAAAAGATCAAACCCAGAACCAGGGAAGTTGCCAAAAGTTTATGGGGTATTTATTTGATGCTCACAGTGATCCTTGTGGGACTTTTGATGGCAGGGAAAGTAAATTTTCATGAGAGCCTTTGTCTGGCTTTCGGAACCGTTGCCACCGGAGGTTTTGCCACTACAAACGACAGCATTGCTCCATACTCTCCTTACGTGCAATATGTAATCATGGTATTTATGATGTTGTCGGGGATGAACTTCACCCTGCATTATTTTTTGTTGAAAGGCGACTTTAAAAAGATCCTGCAAAACACCGAACTGAAAGTTTATTTAAGCATTATCCTCATTGTCGGGTCCGTCATTACCCTGATTTTGTTTTTCAGTTCCGATATGAACTTTGAATTGTCGTTCAGGGAATCATTTTTCCAGGTTGTATCCATCATAACGGCAACCGGGTTTGCAACTGCCGATTACATGCAATGGAAAGAGATTGCGTGGGTGCTTATTTTCGGGTTGATGTTTGTGGGCGCCAGTGTAGGTTCAACGGGAGGAGGCATCAAGGTAATACGACATGTGGTTGCCTTTAAGCAGATCAGGATTTTTACGAAAAAACTGTTGCATCCCAGTTCGGTAAAGGTGGTAAAGGTCAACGGCAGGGTCATTCCGGAAGGCAATGCTTATTCCATTCTGACTTTTATTATCATTTATCTTGGCATTTTTGCTTTCAGTTCGCTGGTCATGGCGGCTATCGGCCTTGATTTTGAAACTTCGATGGGTTCAGTTATCACGACCATGGGTGGTATAGGGCCCGGTATCGGAACGGTCGGCCCGGCAAGCAATTTTGCCCATATACCGGTTTTCGGCAAACTGTACTTATCCGTTCTCATGATCACCGGAAGACTCGAGATCATTACCCTGTGGATCATCTTTTCCCGTGCTTTCTGGAAGAAGTAAAGAACAGTTTATACTGTATTAATCCCCGCCACTTCCGGGAAAAATTTTGTAGTTTTGTAATTAAGTATCAAAACATTTTAAAAATAAAACGCTTTCCTGTTTTATCTTTATTAAAAAGATATCCGGCATGGTCAACAAATCCCTGTTACTGATTTTACTCATGGGAATTTATCCTGGTTTACATGCCCAGGAAATAAAAGAAAAACCTTTGGCAAACAAGCCTGTCGAAGGCAGTAAGTCATCCCGTTCTTCATCTCAAACTTCAAATTATGACAGCAGGTATTATCGTTTTGAACTGGAAGTGAACCCGGCAGTAAAATACCTGGAAGGAAATGTAACAACCTATTTCATGGCCTTAAGCGACATGGATAATATGTATTTTGATTTCAGGGATAACATGACTGTTGATTCGGTAAAATATCATGGAAGTGTCATTTCCCATCTTTTTACCTCCGGTACAGAACTGGAGATCAGTTTTCCGGTCACGCTTTCTTCGGGAGTTTTGGATTCGGTGACCATTTTATATCATGGCGCCCCGTTAACAAATGGATTTGGGGCTTTTAAAGTTGACCAGACAACCTGCTCTTCACAGGATTCGGTGATGTGGACCCTGTCGCAACCCTATGGCGCCAAAAACTGGTGGCCATGTAAAGAAACTCTAACCGATAAAATAGATTCGGTGGAAATGATTGTTACCGCACCCCTTAAATACCATATCGGAAGCAATGGATTATTAATCAGGCGTGATACAACAGGCGATAAAATAACAGATCACTGGAAACATAAATACCCGATTCCTGCTTATTTAGTCGCTTTTGCCGCATCGGAGTACTCGATCTATCGTGACACAATTAACCTGTACAACGGTGGACAACTCGAAGTTCTGAATTATGTTTTTCCCTGTGATTCAGCAACGGCTCATCAAAATACCAGGCAATTGGACACGGTTATGAATTTTTTCATCTCACGGTTTGGTGCTTATCCTTTTGAAAATGAAAAATACGGCCATGCCCAGTGCAGGTTCAGTGGCGGAATGGAACATACGACAATGACATTTATGGGAGGGTGGTGGTATTATATCCTAATACATGAACTTGCTCATCAATGGTTTGGCGATAAAATCACATGTGGAAGCTGGCACCATATCTGGTTAAATGAAGGCTTTGCCACCTATCTCGAAGGGCTGACTAAAGAGCAGGGAATACAATCGGGTTCATTTCAGAGCTGGTTGAGCAGTAAACGCAGTAACATTACAAGTAATAATTACGGCTCGGTTTACTGTGACGACACAACCAACATTAACCGGATATTCAACTCCAGGTTATCTTATAATAAAGGGGCGTATCTCCTACACATGTTAAGATGGATAATGGGGGATCAAGACTTTTTCGACGGGCTGTATAACTACATCAACGACACAAGCCTGGTTTACGGCTTCGCATTGACATCTGATTTGCAGGAACATCTGGAAACCACGGCTGATACAAACCTGACGGAGTTTTTCAACGATTGGTTTTACGGGGAAGGATGGCCGGATTACAATGTAAAATGGTCGGTTGACAATACATGCAATGATAAATTAAGGGTCAGTATTCATCAATCCCATTCCGCCGGAGGAAATACTTTCTTTGAAATGCCTGTGCCAATAAAATTCAGTGACAACACGCAGGACACCATTGTCGTATTTTACCAGAACAAACCTTCCGACACATTGTTTTTCGCTAACCCGGGTTTTGCACCGACTACGGCCACATTTGATCCGGATTTATGGCTTTGCGCAAAAAGCACGGTTACGAAAGAAACCCCACCTGTAAAAACAATTCACTGGACCGGAACAACCAGTAACGCCTGGAATATAAGTTCCAACTGGGATTGTGGTCTCCCCACCATAAACGACGATGTTGTTTTTCCGGAAAACGGTCCCGACTGTATTATTTACGACAATCAGTCGGCTGCCTGCAGAAATCTGTGGATAAAAGACAGCCGGAAACTGACCGTCAGGCCCGGGGCTGTTTTGCAGATTGGCAACTGAATATAAATACGATAAATTGGCTTTGGCAAAAACCGTTAACTGTCAACCAACTCCTGCACCTGACTGATATCATCAACCACATTTCCGGTATGGGCAGTTAACCGTTCTTTTGACTGGTGACCGTTGGCAATCAACAGGCATTCAACACCCAGTTCGTCTGCCACCTCCAAGTCATGCAGGCTGTCGCCGATCATCAGTATTTCTTCTTTCCCAAATGGCAATTGTTCAATCAACTTCATCCCCACATTGGTTTTACTGTGGGCATAATGATCATCAATACCGGCAACAAGGTCAAAAAATTCAAATATGTTTTTGTCTTTTAACGAATCCACCATGCTGTTGTGTTCCATGGCAGACAATATGCATTGTTTTATTCCCTTGTTTTTAATCTTTTCAAGAACTTTCCTGACATGGGGAAAGAGCGATGAGTTCTTCAGCAATTGGTGGTAACATCGGATAAATTCCATGGCAGGCACTTCAAAATTTTCTTTTTCAAAATCAAAACCTGCCGACTTGTAATAATCCCTTACCGGAAAAGTGAAAATTTCACGGTAAATCTCTTTGGTCAGCAGTGGCAGGTTTCTCCGGCTAAGCATGCGGTTCATGCACAGGACGCACTCATCCACATCATCCAGTAATGTGCCGTTCCAGTCCCAGATGATGGCCCTGACATATCGAAAATCTATGTGAGTCCCAGCCACGATACTACCTGCAACCCCTGGTTTTATCCCTCAATTCAATCATCCCCAGACTTTCGGCTTTTTTCCAGTCAAGACAGGCTCTCACTTCATCACCGAGGTAAAACATCATTTCACCCCGGTTGGCATAAGCTTTGGCATAGTTAGGTTTGATTTTAATTGCTTTACTGTATTCGTCAATGGCTTCCCGGTATTTTTTTTTGTTGGCCAGACAATTCCCTTTATAAAAGTATGCCTCGAAATTTTCAGGATTATAATGGATGGCCTTTTCGAAATATGAAAGTGCCTCATCATTTTTACCCTTATACAACAAAGAAATCCCTTCTTCCACCAGTTTATCCGACTCAACAGGATCATGGCCACACGAAACCGTCAAAATCAGGGTTAAAACCAAAGGAATGTAAAATATCGTTTTCATTTTTATTTTATCTGTCACTGCGGCAAAATTAAAAGAATTAAACTACGTTTAAAGAGAAAGGTTAATAAACAATTTGCGTAAAATATATAATTTGATTATCTTCGAATGGTACTAAATCAAAACGATAACGGAAATAAGTAAGCCCGGATACTGACCATGGACAATGAAATGCTGAAAATATTAAAACAATACTGGGGATTCAGTTCTTTCAGGCCCTTACAGAAAGAGATCATCGAATCTATCCTGCATGGCAACGATACCCTTGCGCTGTTACCCACAGGCGGCGGAAAATCCGTTTGTTTCCAGGTTCCTGCGATGATGCGGGAGGGAACCTGCCTTGTGATCACTCCACTGATCGCCCTGATGAACGACCAGGTACAGAACCTGAAAAAATTGGGTATTCGGGCGGTAGCCATCAATTCGGGCATGCATTCCATCGAGATAGATGCAACCTATTCCAACTGTCTGCACGGTAATGTCAAATTTTTGTATGTCTCTCCGGAACGACTGGAAAACAACACTTTCCAACAGGTAATCAGCAAAATGAAAGTCAGTATCATTGTCATTGACGAAGCACACTGTATCTCTCAGTGGGGTTATGATTTCAGGCCGCCCTATCTCCGTATTTCAGAGATCAGAAACATTATAAAAGACGCTCCGTATCTTGCCCTGACTGCCACAGCTACCCCGTTGGTTGTCGAAGACATTGTGGCCAAACTGAAATTCCGCCAGGGCCGCATTTTCAAAGCCAGTTTTGAGCGAAAGAACCTTGCATACCGCATATTCAAGGAAAACGACAAAACAGGCCGGCTCATCAGGATGCTCAAAGAAGAGAAAGGATCGGCCATTGTTTATGTCCGCAACAGGAAAAAGACACGAGATATTGCCGAAATCCTCCGGAAAAATGACATCAGGTCGGTTTTTTACCATGCAGGGATGGATCCGAAAGCCAGGAATAATATACAAAAAGACTGGACGTTGAACCGGGCACAGGTCATTGTAGCCACCAATGCTTTCGGCATGGGCATTGACAAACCGGATGTGCGCCAGGTAATTCATTATGACCTGCCCAACTGCATGGAATCCTATTTTCAGGAAGCAGGCCGCGCCGGTCGTGACGGAAAACCCGCTGTTGCCAGTCTTGTTTTCAACAATCAGGATGTGGTTAGCGCCAAGCGGAGGCTGGCCGAATCGTATCCGCCTCTTGAAAGGATCAGGAACATTTACAATGCACTTGGAAATTTTTACCAGATACCCGAAGGAAGCGGCAAAGACGTTTCGTTTGATTTCGATATCGTTGAGTTTTCGAATCATTACGAATTCAACCTGATGGAAGTGTTCAGCTCTCTCAACTTTCTTGAAAAAGAAGGGTTCATTTACTACAACCCGTCAGGGGGTCATTATTCCAAACTTCTTATTCCGTCATCCAAGGAGGAGTTATATCGTTACATGGTTGAAAATCCCGGATCCGACAGGCTGCTCAAAGAACTGATGCGGTCTTATGCCGGACTTTTTACCGATTATGTAAACATTAATGAAATCCAACTGGCCAAAAGGGCGGAAATGGATAAAGCAGAGGTGATCAAACGACTGTCCTACCTTGATAATATCAAGCTTATCAGCTACATTCCGGTGAAAACAAAACCACAGTTGGTTTATGTTACCGAAAGGTTAAACACTTCAAATGTCTTGCTGTCACAGGAAAACTACCGTATTCTGAAAGAAGCTGCCGAGTCAAGGTTGCAAAGTTTTCTCGATTTCATCAACAACCCCATGGAATGCCGCAGCCGGCAACTGCTTGCCTATTTTGCCGAAAAACAAACCAAAAGATGCGGAATCTGCGATGTTTGTCTGGCACGAAACAAAACCGATCTCAATAAGATACAGTTTGAAAAAATAAACGATCAGATCAAAAACGCCCTGACCGGCGGGCCGAAACATCTTTACGAATTGATCTCTGCCGTTCAGGGATACCCGGAAGAAGACATTATTGCCGTGATCAGATGGCTGCTCGATCACAAAAGGATAATCAGGAATAAAGACGAAACCCTGAAATGGTACGAACAATTGGATATGAGTTTTTGAGAATTATTCCTCAAAATAATTAGTTTTGAAAAAAATTAAAAATATGAGATATACTTTAATTATTCTGTTAATACTTTTTTCACAGTTATTTTATGCACAGCCTTCGCGCAGAAATTATATCGGGCTGGCTGCTGGCCCTTCGTTTCCGATGGGTGATTTTAAAAGCACCAGCTTTAGTGATTCCACATCAGGATTTGCCAAAACAGGCGTTGGGGTTACCTTCAATTATTCTTACAGGATTACCCATAACCTTGGAGTAGTGGTCATGATCAATTATGCAAGCAACGGATTCAACTACAATGCTTACACCGACTCGCTTGAACAGTATCACCCCACTCATAACGTCAGCGTTTTAAACAACTCCAACTGGAGTGGCGGCGGTATTCTCGCCGGACTGTTTCTCACTTTTCCTTTCACTGATTACTTTTCATGGGATGTAAGGGCATCGTTTGGGTTTTACGGCGTTTATTCTCCCCAGGTGACCATTAAGGCAGTCAATAAGGATGACCCCAACGATAAAAAGGAATATTACCGCGAAAAGGCCAATGCTTTCAGCTATGCCTATTCGTTTGGAACGGGTTTAAAATATGCCCTTTCAAAATATTATATCCTGCTTTTTGTTGATTATTATAATGCGCCCATGCAATTTAAGAATGCTTCAGGCTGGGACTGGGATGACCAGCCCTATATAACCTCTTTTAAACAGAATATTTCCACGCTGGAGCTGACATTGGGTGTAGGTTACTTTTTTTAAACGTTGGCATCTTTTGGTACTTCCGTTATCATATTATCAAAATGAAGATGTGGTATTCCTTGCCCGCGACCTGCTCGGGAAAAGCCTGGCAACAAATATAAGAGGAAACATCACACGCGCTTTCATCGCCGAAACGGAAGCTTATGCCGGTGAAATTGACAAAGCTTCACACGCATACGGTGGCCGCAGGACAAACCGTACAGAGGTGATGTACAAAGCCGGAGGCGTAAGCTATGTTTACCTGTGTTACGGTATGCACAATCTGTTCAATATTGTCACCGGGCCCGAAGGCATCCCCCACGCTGTTTTGATCAGGGGGATCATCCTTGAAGAAGGCCTGGAGACGGCCCGCAAACGAACAGGAAAAAACCTCAAAAAAGGACAACTTGTCGAAGGACCCGGAAACACAACAAAAACCTTGGGAATAAAACGGGAACATAACGGGCTGTTGCTGACAGGAAATAAGCTCTGGCTTGAAGACAACGGAACTACAATTCAACCGGAAAACATTTTAGTTTCAAAACGGATCGGTGTGGATTATGCGGGCAAAGATGCTTTGTTGCCTTACCGGTTTCAATTGAAAATCCCCGCTGGGGTTGTCCAAAAAACAATTTTACATTGAACCTGCAAAACGGATAATCATGAACAGCCACATCTGAAATGGCGTGGTTGAAAAGCAGCGTAAAAATTAAAACAAAAAAAGCTGTTTCCCTGAAGAAACAGCCTTTTGTTTTTTTACAGCTCCGATTACAATCTCGAGCTCAGATCAGCACCTGCCTTGAATTTAACAACTTTCTTTGCAGCGATATTAATTTCCTGGCCGGTTTGTGGATTACGTCCTTTACGTGCAGCCCTCTGGGAAACGGAAAATGAACCGAATCCTACCATTGCAACACGATCGCCTTTTTTAAGCGCATCGGTAGTAGCCCCGATAAACGAATCAAGTGCTTTTTTTGCCTGTGCTTTGCTAATGCCTGCACCTGCAGACATAGCATCGATTAATTCAGCTTTGTTCATCTTAAAAAAGTTTTAATTTATCAAAAAAAATTTAACTGCAAACAAAAATAAGAGATATCTCCAAAAAATCAAGTGAAAATGGGCTAAAACCCTTGAATTTGTTAATAAAACGGTGAATTTGTTAATAACCCCGGCTGAAAAAAGGAAAATTCAGGTGTTTTTAACCGTTTTCTGTCGGTTTTCCAAGGTTAACGGGGATTTCAACAAGGGTATTATCCGAAACTTTTGACCTTTTCCACTTTGAATCCGCGAAGAAAATCAGCAACAGCCATTCTCTTTTTTCCCTCAAGCTGCACTTCGAGCAAATGAACATAACCGTTCGCTGCACTTACTTTTAAGTAGGTTTTCCCGTCAGATAAAAAAGAACCGGCCTGATCAGAAGATTCGCAAACTTCCGGTGCGGCCCGGTAAACCTTCAGTATTAATTCATTTCCATCTTTCAGGCTCAGTCCAGTAAAGGCAGCCGGATGAGGACTCAACCCCCTGATTTTGTTGTAAATATTCTGAACCTCATCCTGCCAGTCAATCCGGCAATCTTCCTTAAATAATTTGGGTGCCGGATACAAAACCGTATTTTTATCATAAAGTTCATTTTGCGAAACGGGTTTTACCCGGTTATGCACAATATCGTCAACTGTTCTGACAACCAGCTTTGCCCCCTCCTGCATCATCCTGTCGTGCAGATGTCCGAAATCTTCGTCATCACCGATTTCTATCTTTATCTGATGGATTATCCTTCCCGTATCAATTTCTTTATCCAGGAAAAAGGTGGTCAGTCCGGTAATTTTTTCGCCCCGCATGATGGCATGGTTGATGGGAGCAGCGCCGCGGTATTGCGGCAGAAGGGATGCATGAAGGTTAAATGTTCCCAACGGAGGCATGCTCCAGACTATTTCGGGCAGCATCCTGAAAGCCACCACAACCTGCAGCTCAGGCTTAAGGCCTTTCAATTGTTTTACAAAGGCAGGGTCTTTCAAACTGACTGGCTGAAGAATATTAAGACCTTTATTTAAAGCAAACTCTTTTACAGGCGAAAACCGTGTCTTTCTTCCCCTGCCGGCCGGTTTATCGGGCGCCGTAATTACACCTGTTACCTTACAACCGGCTTCCAGCAGGGCTTCCAGGCTGGGGACCGCAAAAGAAGGTGTTCCCATAAAAACCATATTGACCTCCCGGTGTTCCATATCAGCGAAAATAAAAAAACCCGGCTTTCAACAGCCGGGTTCCCTGTTATTTTCTTTTGTTTATTGTCTTTCTTTTGTTGCCGTTGCCCGTCCGATGTATTTATCAATGGTCCTTCCTTCATCGGATTGCGGGTATTTTTCCTTGATCCGCTTGTAAATGTCAATGGCATCATCATATTTTCCCATGAGTTCATACACCTGCCCGGCTTTTTTCAGAAATAAAGGTGTGGTAAACTTGTTCTCATTTTCATTGGCAGCTTCCAGATAGTAACCCACGGCTTTATCTTTTTCACCCAGTTCAAGATATGCATCACCGATAGCCCCTTTGGCCATGGGCTCAATCATTTCATCACCGGCATCAAAGTCTTCAAGGTAGTTGATAGCCTGGTTAAACTGACCTTTTTTCAAAAAACAGATCCCTGCATAATAATTGGCCAGGTTTCCCGGTTTCGTGCTGCCGTAATTATCTACGATATCAATAAACCCGAGGTTGTTGCCGTCACCATATAACGCTTTATCCAGCGAATCGGCTGCAAAAAACTGCTGAGCCATATAAATCTGTTCCTGTGCTTCTGCAGTTTTGGGCTCAATAATATACTTCTGATATCCGAAATATCCCAGAACGGCCACGGCAATTAATGCGATAACGATCAGTATAGCAACCTGATTCTTAACGATAAAAGCTTCTGTTTTGGTCAGAGTTTCATCAATGTTTTCTAACCGCTGATCGCCTCTGATCTCTTTTTCCTTCTTTTTTGACATACCTGTTTCATTTTGAGGTTGCAAAAGTATATTTTTCTGAAAAACAAACCGCACGCCCGGCATATTTTTTAATTTTGCTTTTTAACCCGGTTCTTTGCATGAGGCAGAACCCTTTAAAACCTTCGTTAACTGTTTTATATCCATGATCCGATCAAGAATTGTCCGCTGGTATTTATTATTTTCAATGATCCTGATCTCTTTTCAGGCGTTTTGCGGGTGGGTCATATCGGAAAAAAGCAGGGATGGAAATGGCAATTCACAAGTGCAGACCATCAGGGTACAAAACAATCATATCCGGTTTGATGATGAATCCACACGAACTGTTTTAGACCTGGATAAGCAATTGGTGGTCATCGCTTTTAAAGGGAAAAAAATCTATTGGTCAGGTTCGTTGCAGGAATTCAAAGACGGGATTACAGGCGCTTTTCAAAAACAAATGCAATACCTGATTGACAATGCCCCGGAAGACCAGCGTTATTACTTTGAAAGTCTTTTTCGGAATTATCTTAACGCGGTCAGTCAGCAACCGAATGAGCAAACGGCAAATATAAAGATCAGAAAAAACGATTCCACATACTTGATCAAAGGTTTTAAAACCAACAAATATGATGTTTATCTAAATGATACATTGAAAGAAACACTGTGGATCACCGGACAGATCAACCCTTACGCAGGCATTGACCTTGAAAAGCTCATTGCATTTAACAAACAGTTAAGTCCGTTTGACGAGCACAACAATTATGCACTTACAGTTAAATATCTTGATTTGTTAAAAAAAGGGATGCCCGTGAGGTCTGTCATTTACTATAATGATAATTCCAGGGTAACAACCGAAGTTGACGAAATCCAAAACACGTTTATCAGCCCTGATCATTTCGGGCCGCCGGAAGGCTACCGTAAAGTGGACCTGGAGATGTTACTGAACTGGATGGGCGGGATGGATGAGTAATAAACAGAAAATTATGAAAACAAAGCATCTTTTTTTCATTTTGGCAATAACGTGGACATTAAACCTGGCTGCCCGCAGTGAAGATACCACTTCTGTCAGCTTAACAGTTGACCACTGGCTTTCCGCCGGGCCGGTTCCCGTCCTGATGCCTGCCTTTCACGATCAGAACAACCTGGACGGAAAAACTTTTAAAGCGGCAGACCTCCTGAAAATGCAGATCAAAAAAGTTGATAACCCTTCAGCAGGTGGAGTTTTTTACATTTCAAACGGAAAAAAGATCGCCTGGAAAAAAACCAAAGCCGGGAAAAGCGGCGGGATGCCTGTCACCCACAATCCAGGCAGCGATTACGCTGTTAACTGGCAGGCCGTATATGCCCAGGTGTCACAATGGATGGAACCCACTGTAAAAATCACTACACCTCAGTGTTTTGAACTTTATGTGGATGGAAAAAAAGTGGCTTCGAAATATTCTTTTACCACGAAAGATAAAAAACCTAAAACCGTTGAAAAACAGATCAAACTGGAAACCGGAAAACATCTATTTGTCATCAAATCGCTTTATAAAAAGCAGGAAAACGGTAACCCGTGGAATGTGAAAATGGAGCTTTCACCTGAAAAGGAAGAAAAAGGCAGTTTGTCGTTCGGTTTAAGTCCCGAAAGGTTTATGGATATTGAGCACCTGTTACTGGGTCAGCACCTGGAGTCAGTACGCCTTTCTCCCGATGGCAAGCTGGTTATGTTCAATTTCAAAGAGGTTTATCCACCCGACGGCAAATCAAAAAGGTGGTTTATCGTCAGGGAACGTGAAAGCGGAAAGATCATTTATACATCCGAATACACGGATATCAGCCAGGCCCAATGGGCGCCAACCGATCACAAGATCAGTTTTCTGGCAAAAGCGGCAGGCAAAAAAAACTTTATCATTTTAAACCTGGATACTTTCGATGAAACGACGGCACTTGAGGATGTGAAAAAATTCAGCGGTTACAAATGGTCGCCCGACGGAAGCTTTATCATTTATTCCCTTTCCGAAAAGCCGTCAGCAAAAAAGAAGGATGTTTACAAAGTGGAAGGCATGCCCGACCGATGGCCATGGTGGAGAAGCCGCTCACAACTTTACCAGTTGGATCTGGCCGACCTGGCTTCACGCCGGCTCACTTACGGCTATCTGACCAACAGCCTTCAGGATATCAGTCCCGACGGGAAGAAACTGCTGATCTCGCATAGCTTCCCTGATTTTACGGCCAGGCCGTATTTCCGCCAGGTGATGATGGAATTTAGCCTGGCTGACCTTTCGGTTGATACTTTGTGGAATCAGAATTACGGCGGCGGTTGTTCTTATTCACCTGACGGAAGTAAGCTGCTGGTTACCGGAAGTCCCGTAATGTTCGGAGAGGTGGGAATGAACGTAAAACCGGGACAAATACCAAATGACTACGACACACAAACTTACATCTACGACCTCAAAACAGGCAAGGCGGATGCCATAACCAAAGCGTTCAAACCGGCAATTCGCAGTGCCCGCTGGAACCCTGTGGACGGGCTGATCTATTTTCTTGCCGAAGACAGGACTTACAAAAAAATATTTACCTACAATCCTGAAAACAGGCAATTTACAGACCTCGGCGTAAAGACTGACGTGGTCACCGGTTTTGACCTGGCCACGGATTCACCCTGGCTGACCTACACGGGGAACAGCATTTCGTATCCCCCAACCGGCTGGCTCGTTAATCTTCAGGACAAAAACCAGTCGCTGGTCTGTGATCCTGAAAAAGAATTTTTTGCCGATATCCGTTTCGGGAAAAACGAATACTGGGATTTCAAAAATGACAGCGGGGTAATCATAGAGGGTCGGATTTATTATCCGCCGGATTTTGACGAAAGTAAAAAATACCCGCTCATTGTTTACTATTACGGAGGCACCAGCCCCACCGAACGCAGCTTCAGAGGACGCTATCCGAAAAACCTGTTTGCCGCCATGGGGTACGTGGTCTATGTTCTGCAACCCAGCGGGGCAACCGGATATGGTCAGCAGTTCTCGGCACAGCATGTCAACAACTGGGGCAGGACCGTTGCCGGTGAGATCATCAAAGGAACCAAATTGTTTTTGAATAACCATCCTTTTATTGACACCGGCAGCGTAGGCTGCATGGGTGCGTCTTACGGTGGATTTATGACCATGCTGCTGACCACCCGTACCGATATTTTTGCAGCAGCCATCGCCCATGCAGGTATCAGTGATATCTCTTCGTACTGGGGCGATGGTTATTGGGGCTACCTGTACAGCGCAGCAGCATCAGCCAACAGCTTTCCGTGGAACAACAGGAGATTGTATGTGGACCAGAGCCCGCTGTTCCATGCCGACAAGGTGAATACCCCCCTGCTGCTGATCCTGGGAGACAAAGACACCAATGTCCCGCCGGGAGAAAGCATCCAGATGTACACTGCCCTGAAGTTGCTGGGGAAACCCGTGGAACTGGTGGAGGTGGCCGGACAGGATCACCACATTGTTGATTACAAAAAGCGCATCGTCTGGCAGAAAACCATCCTGGCATGGTTTGACAAATGGCTTAAAAACCAGCCGGATTGGTGGAAAGACCTTTATCCGAAAAAAGACCTTTAACAGGAAAATATGGACGCAAAAACAAGGGTGGCATTACTGGAATATATGCAGCAGTTCATTACCGAAGAAAGGAAACAACTTTTCGATAAGGTACTCCAATACCGGACACGCCACATTACCGTTGTCCTGGAAGATATTTACCAACCACACAATGCCAGCGCCGTACTGCGAACCTGCGATCTGACAGGCGTTCAGGATGTCCATATCATCGAAAACAAAAACAAGTATGATGTCAATCCTGACGTGGCGCTGGGCTCGTTCAAATGGCTCAACCTGATAAAATATAATGAAACGGAAGACAATACACTCCGTGCTTTTCAAAAACTGAAAGAACAAGGATACCGGATCATCGCCACCACACCGCATAGAGAAGAGCAAACCCCGCAAACCATTCCTCTTGAAGGAAAGATGGCATTGGTCTTTGGCACCGAGCTTACCGGGCTGAGCCAGACAGCCATTGAGCATGCCGACGAATATCTTAAAATCCCCATGTACGGTTTTACGGAAAGTTACAACATATCCGTATCGGCTGCACTTATCCTTTTTACACTTACGGAACGTTTGCGACAATCAGACATTCATTGGCAGCTTTCGGAAAAAGAAATGAATGAAATCAAACTGGAGTGGGTAAAACGCACATTGCGTAAGGCGAATATTTACGAAAAAGAATTTTTAAAAAGCTATCGTTCCGAATAAGAGTTGCGGGGTTGATTAATTTTCATAATTTTACGCCCTTATTTTAAAAACTCTAAACTTACAATTATGGGAAAAGGAGATAAAAAAACCAGAAGAGGAAAAATTATAAAAGGGACTTACGGTGTAAGAAGGCCGCGTAAAAAATCAAAAACATTCACTTCCGTTAAAAAGAAAGAAGAAGAAAAACCGGTAGCCGTTGTTGAAACGGAAGAAAAGAAGGAAACAAAACCCAAAGCCACCAGGAAAAAAGCAGCCCCGAAAAAAGAGGTAACACCTGTTGAACCTGTGGCAGAGAAAACAGCAGAAGCAGCAGCAGAAACAGCTAAAGAAGTAACCCAACCGGCAGAAGAAACCAAAGCGGAAAAGCCCAAAGCCGAAACGCCGAAAGAGGAAAAACCCAAAGAAGAAAAGCCCGAAACCACAGCCAAAAAGAAAGCTCCGGC
>CAZMOS010000011.1:0-3572 GCA_964567945.1 uncultured Lentimicrobiaceae bacterium | reverse complement strand
AGGAAAAACCCAAAGAAGAAAAGCCCGAAACCACAGCCAAAAAGAAAGCTCCGGCAAAAAAACCGGCGGCGAAGAAAACCACTAAAAAAGAAGAACCAAAAGAAGAACCAAAAGAAGAGGTGAAAGAGGAAATAAAAGAAGAGGTAAAAGAGGAGCCCAAAAAAGAAGAAGAGAAACCGGAAAAATAAACCGTTTCACATTACCGGTACGAACAGGCCTTCACTGCGTTGTTGCCAGTTTTTCCAGATAATCCGTAAGAAACCTGACGGATGGGATTTTTCGGGGGCGAAAAACCTTATTTTCTCTTTTTTGATTTTCTCTTTTACCTCTTCTTTCGATCCGCTAACACCGGCGCGGATCAGCGTTTCTCCATACCTTTCGCCAACTCCTTAAACGCATCCCCCCTGTGCTCAAAATTATGAAACTGGTCGTAACTGGCGGCGGCGGGTGACAACAGGCAAGCTTTTCCTTTCTTCGTGTGCTTTGCAATGATTTCAAATGCCTCCGGAAGATTCGCACAACGGAAAAGGGATTTCCGTGTTGCCGGAGGTTTTCGGAACAATCTTTCCATCTCCTCCCCTGCTTTTCCAAGGAAGATAAAATTACGAATGTCCGTTATTTTCAGGAATTCAACAAGTTCCCTGTAATCCAGCCCACGGTCATAGCCCCCCAGTAACAGGGTGTCAATACCCGGAATGGTTTTTACGGCTGCCATGGTGGACTGGGGAACGGTGGAAATGCTGTCGTTGTAAAAATCAATCCCTCCGTAATTGCCCGCGTATTCCAGCCTGTGAGGCAATCCTTTGAAAGTCTTCAATGCTGAAAAAGCTTTCCTGTAGTCCACACCGTATTCATCAGCCGCCATCATGGCTGCCATGATGTTCAACAGGTTATGCTCACCCTTTAACGGGATTTTTTCAGTATCAATCAAAAACTTTTCATTTTTAAACATCAACCCGTCCCTAATGATCCGGGCATTTGCATTCCCGCTTTTTCCGAAAAGTTTTTTATCTGCTGTCGTTTCTCCTGTTTTCTCATTCTCTTCAACCAGAAGTACATCGCCCGGAATCTGATAACGGTAAATGTTGGCCTTTGCCTGACGGTAGAGGTCAAAAGAAATAAAGTGATCGAGGTGCTCCGGGTAAACTTTCAGCAAAACGGACACATGTGGAGAAACCTTTATGTCCTCCAATTGATGCGCCGACATTTCAAAAATAATGACCGTGTCGAAATCAATCTCTCCGATAGCGTCAAAAGCCGGCAGGCCGATGTTGCCAAGCAATACTGTTTTTCGGCCGGCCTGCTGAAGGAAATGCTGTATCAGCGAAACCGTGGTACTTTTCCCTTTGGTACCCGTCACACCGATGGTTCTGTCACGGTAATATTCCAGAAATACAGCCGTTTGTGAGGTGATCTTTTTAGAACTATTTTCTTTATTTCCCAATTTTACCCCCGGCGATTTGAAGATCAGGTCGTAATCGTCAAGGGTTTTCTGATGGTTTTCACCCAGATGCAATTTCACCGTTTTGTCATTCCGAATCATTTCATCCCGGACAACAGAATTATCCATGTCGGCAATGCCCAGTTTTTTTAAGGGAAATAACCGTCGGATAAGGCGGTAAGTTGAACGGCCTTCCCTTCCGAAACCAAGGATAAGTATCTTTTTATTTTCAATGATCTTTTGGAAATACTTTTCAAAACCAAGCGTCTCTTCTGCCAGTGCATTTTTCAAAATATCCTTAAACTCCGTTTCAGGAAAGTGGTGAATATCAAATTTTTTCAGCATATACTGAAATCCGGAATCACCGGAAGGAAGCGGAAAATCTTTCAAAAAATTTTTCAGCAGGACCGGCCGTTTTTCTTTCCCGCTACGGGCAGCCAGATGCCAAAGCGCACCCCTGACCTCGTCGGGAGTCCCGATACACTCAAACGGCTTGACGGCCGCTTTTCCCGTCAACTCATCCAGGACATTTTCCAGCGAGTCGTCCTCCAGCAGGTTTCTTCCGAATATTTGTTCCAGCCGGTTTTGGGAAATGAAAGGTGAAAGAATGATGAAAGTAAACAGGCATTTAGGGCATTTTCCGCACCAGGTATCATTTTTACTTCCAACGTTGCAACTCCTGAAACCACTGTAGTGCCATGGAAAACCGGAAAACAGCTTTGCAATTTGCAACTCATTCAGCGGCCTCAAAAAACTAAAATACTTAATCTCCGGATGAAGATATTTCTGAACATAAGAAATAAAATCCTCCTCAAACTCAACGGACTTGGAATACTGGTGATTGATCATGGTACCGGGAACAGTACTCTGGCTGGCGCTGCTTTCATTGGACAAGGCAATGTAACCAGCACCGGAAGCTACTTGTGACAATGCTCCGATAAATGCCAGCAAAGCCGAAAATGGTGTATGGCCATTCAAAAAACCACGGTCGTTCAGCTCTAATAGCAGCGGATCGAGTGTGCGGTTAATCACAATGGAATCCTTCATTGAACAACGGGCGGCTTCCACCGTTCGCACGTTTGCCGGACGGGGATTCACAAGCAAGGGTAATACTTTTTTACCACTGTCTTTCAAAAGCTCCAGCGTAACCACTGAGTCCTTTCCTCCACCAATCGGTACGATCACTTTACTCCTGTCCGGTTCAAAAGCAAATCCCGGAAGGTCAGCCCCTTCCGTTACAATGTGCATAAACCTTTCCATGTCCGTTTCAATGCCATTCAGATAAAAAAACTCCCCCAATCCGTGGAAGTACAATTTTTTCCACCATTTTATTTGATGCTCAGCTAGTTTGTGAGGCCGGATCACAACCCTCGGAGGGCAGGCAGCTTTCCAGTAGCTGATCAGCTCCACCATGCCGATATGAAAAACGAGTGCATCCAAAGCGGCAGGATCAACCTTTTCAAAGTCAATTTCATGATTACCCTGAAATGTCAGCCGGGGACTGAAAAAATATTTTTTTGAAAGATTAAAAGAAAAAACTACCTCAAGATTTTTGTTTTTTATCTGAAATGAATAACTTTGAAATTCAAAGAACCTATAATCTTTGCGGAAGCTGTCATATTTATTTTGATTATCAACCTTCTTCAATTGGTATGTTTTTTGAAGGAAAAACAGGTGTAAAAGTAAACGAAATAATGAAAGACATATCGAAATATGTTCAGATCAGGACCAACAACCTGAAGCCGGCAAAAGGGAGGGTGCTTATCTCGGAACCTTTCATGAGCGACTATTATTTCGGCCGCTCCGTAATTTTGCTGGCCGAACATAATGATGAAGGATCTTTCGGTGTGATCGTGAACAAACAGATAACCGCCACTTTCAATGAAATCCTGAAAGACTTTCCCGATTTTGATGCTCCTGTTTTTCTGGGTGGCCCGGTAGAAACCGGTAGTTTGTTTTACATCCACACGCTGGGGGAAGAACTTGAAGGTGCAACGGAAATAACTGACGGTTTGTACTGGGGAGGCGACATTGAAGCGCTGAAAGAACTGATCCTTATCCGAACGATTGACCCCTCGAAAATCCGGTTTTTCCTGGGATATTCCGGATGGGCAACCAACCAGCTTGAAGG
>CAZMOS010000010.1:0-46021 GCA_964567945.1 uncultured Lentimicrobiaceae bacterium | reverse complement strand
GCTTTGGACATACAGGACACGGATAGACATAAATTAATCATTTTTGATAAACCAATGAATTATTTAATAAAATCACTTGTATTTTTAATAATCGCTTTTCTGCTTGTTTCGTGTTCCGCATCAAAACAGACGACTGACAAAAATCAGGAAAAGCTCATAACGCTGAATGACCACCGGCAGGAAGCAGATGTTTTTATGCAGGCAGTGAGTCAACGCGAATTGGGAAACCTTCAAAAATCACTCGAATTATTTGATAAAGCCATTCAAATCAGCCCGGAAGATCCGGCTGCTTATTATGAAAAGGCCAGGTTATTACAGGCGATGAACCGTAGTGACGAAGCACTTTCGTCAGCAAAAAAAGCCATTGAGCTGGATGCGGGTAATCAATGGTATAAAGTTCTGTATGCCAATATTTCTAAATCAATGGGAAATTATGTGGATTATATTTCCACCTATGAGGAATTAGTAAAAGCACACCCGAACAATCTGAATTTTTTACAGGAACTGGCATTTGCATATTACTTTACCGGTGATTATAAAAATGCGATAAAAACTTATGATAAGATAGAAGAAAAAGTAGGAATAAATGAAAGGTTATCTCAGCAGAAAGTGCAGCTATACAGCAAAATAGGTTTGCCTGACAGTGCCGTAGCTGAATATGAAAAATTAATAAAGATAAACCCGGATGATCCAAGGTATTATGCATTATTGGCAGAATACTGTTCAAAAAATAAAATGCCTGAAAAAGCAGAATGGGCCTACAAAAAAATACTCGAATTAAATCCTGATGACCCGTATGTTCACATCTCGCTGGCAGACTTTTATAAAAAACGAGGCGATGATGAAAAGTCATTCAAAGAGTTAAAGAAAGGGTTTGCCAACACTAAATTGGATTTGAAAACCAAAATCAATTTGCTGTTTAATTATTATTCGGGTAATCTGACGGAAAAACAAAAGAAACAGGCGCTGGAGCTATCAGAGATCCTGAAAAGAACCTATCCTGACAATGTACTGTCAGAGTCTTTTCATGCTTCAATGCTTTATGAAAACAAAGAATATGAACAAGCCCGGACACTGCTCTATAAAATCTTAAAACAGGACAATTCCAATTATGCTTTATGGGAAGAGCTTCTGTTCAGTGACCTGTATCTGGATGATTATGAAGCCCTGGCAAAAGATTCCGAAGATGTCATTGACTTGTTCCCGTCCTATCCATTACCTTACTTTTTTGCGGGCATAAGCAATTTCCAGCTAAAAGATTATGTCAAAGCAAAGGCTTATCTTGAATCAGGGAAAGATTTTGTAGTAAACAATGATGCATTGCTGGAACAATTTTATTCCTCATTGGGTGATACATATAACGAACTGGGACAATATGAGGCATCATATAAAGCGTATGATCAGGCCCTTAAGATTAATCCCGAAAACGCTATTGTGCTGAACAATTACGCTTATTACCTCTCGCTTCGTTCAGTCAATCTTGATAAAGCGGCTGAAATGGCAAAAAAAGCCGTTGATCTTGATCCGTATAATCACAACAACCTGGATACTTATGCCTGGGTTTTGTATAAACAGGAAAAATATAAGGAAGCACTTAAATGGATTGAAAACGCCATAAATAACGGAGGCGATTCAAGCGGGGTAGTGCTTGAACATTACGGTGATATCCTGTATAAAAACGGTAAAACAGAAGAAGCATTAAAGTATTGGAAACTGGCTAAAAAACAGAAAGATTATTCCAAACTGCTTGATAAAAAAATTGCCGATGGCAAATTGTATGAATAATTATCGCAAAGCCATATTTCTCATTATACTGTCGGTTATTTTGTTGATGGTCTCATCATGTAAATCTACCCGTTCGACCTTAAAGGAGCCTTTAAGAATGTATGGATTTAATTATCTCTACTCCAAGATGCTGGAAAACCAACTAGATTTCAAAAGTATGAGTGCCAAATTCACCATTCAATATAAACAGGGCAAAAAGATAACAAACCTGCGCGGACAACTGCGGATCAAAAAAGACAGCATAACCTGGATATCGTTCTCCCCGGCTTTGGGTATAGAGGCTGCCCGCATAATGATGACAAATGATTCGGTAAGTTTTGTTAACCGGCTGAACAAAACTTATTTTGAAGGCGAATACCAGCTACTGGCTGATATCCTGAACACGACAATTGATTATTCAATCCTTCAATCCATGATCATCGGTAATGACCTGACACAATATGATGTTAATAAATACAAGGCATCCATTGACGGAGGACTGTACCGTATTACAATACTGGAAAGGAAAAAAATTAAAAAATACCTGAAAGGCCACGAAAACAAGCCTAAAGTGCTGATCCAAAACATCTGGCTTGATCCCGCCACTTTTAAAATTCATAAGGTTGAGTTGAAAGAGCTGGGTGAAGACAATAAAAAATTGGTTGTGCTTTATGATAAGTACATTCAAATAAACGGAAAGTATTTTCCGGAACACCTGTTTATCAGCATATCATCGCAAAAACCGATAACCATTGATGTTGATTATCAAAAGGTGGAAATGAATAAGCCACTAAGGTTTCCTTTTTCGATCTCAAACAAATACAAAGAACTGGATTTAAGTAATAAACCATATGAGAAGTAGCCTGTACTTTTCTTTAATCTTTTTTTGTTTTTTGTTCCTGTTTTATTCCGCATCTGCACAGGAAACAAAAACGCAGTTGGAAGCCAAACGGAAAAAACTGGTAAAAGAAATAGAATACACAGGTAAACTTATCGGAAAAACAAGAAAAGACAAGTCGGTCACAGTAAATGAACTACGTTTACTGAATTCACAAATTGAACGGCGAAAGGAATTGATAGAAACACTCCAGAGTGAAATTAAAAAGCTGAACACCAGTATTGAAAATAATGAGGCAAGCATAGACCGGTTAAACAAAAAACTGGCAGATGTGAAAAAAAAATATGCCCGGATCGTTTATTTTGCCTACCATTACCAGACTGCTTACAATAAACTAATTTTTTTATTTTCTGCCGAAGATTTTAACCAGGCCTATCAACGATTACGGTATCTTGAGCAACTGGCTTCCTATCTCCATAAAGAAGCTGACACCATCAGGAAAATGGAAAAACAAAAAGAAGATGAACTGGCCGCTTTGAACCGGCAGTTTGAAGAGAAAAAAACTTTGCTCGACAGTGAAAACCTCCAAATGTCGAAACTGGAACAGGAAAAAGCCAGGAAAAATCAGTTGGTAAAACAACTTTCCGGGAAAGAAAAACAACTGAAAGCCAGATTAAAGCAGAAACAAAAAGAAGCAGACCGGTTGAACAAAAAGATTAAAGAGATCATTGCCAAAGAAACAAGGGCTAAAACTTCTGCCGAAACAGGAAAGAAATATGTTTTGACCCCGGCAGAAAAAGCATTATCGGCAAACTTTGTCGAAAACAAAGGCAAATTGCCCTGGCCTGTTGACAGGGGTGTTGTTTCCGAAACATTTGGTGTCCACCAGCATCCGATTTTGAAATATGTGAAAA
Source organism: uncultured Lentimicrobiaceae bacterium (assembly GCA_964567945.1). Lineage (GTDB taxonomy): Bacteria > Bacteroidota > Bacteroidia > Bacteroidales > F082 > JAADID01. The sequence goes on along the minus strand of CAZMOS010000010.1, from coordinate 42,505 downwards.
CCAGGAATAACGGAATAAACATTGCTACTGCTAAAGGAACCGATGCACGTGCTGTTTTTGATGGAGAAGTTGTCAGTATTGCCAAAATCACAACGACTAACAATGCCGTTATTATAAAACACGGTGATTATTTTACCGTATATTCCAACCTGACAGAAGTTTATGTTTCCAAAGGCGATCACATAAAAGTGAAACAGTCGTTGGGCAAAATTTACACCAACCCCGACGGGCAAACCAACTTACACTTTGAAGTTTGGAAAGGAAAGGAATTTCAGAATCCGGCTTATTGGATACTGAAAAGGTAATCCAAAGACTCTTTCGGAAATATGCTAATAATGAAATGACAAATAATTCCGGAAGAAGATGTTGAAAAGGTTGGTTTCACCTTTTATGTTTCGGGCTACTAAGTAATAAGGTTTTAAGCCCTATCCTTGCGCGACTGGAATTATTCACACAAATAACCTTATCGAATAATAAATACCTTAATAGCCCCAAAGATCCCATTACAATTCAACCTTATTAGCTTATTTGTTCTAAAACCTGATCAATTTCCCCGTTTTCAGCGTCTTACCATTCACTGACACGCTGTAATAGTAAACCCCCAGCCGGGAGCCGTTCCAGGTAAACCTGCTTAGGGCAGCATTTTGTAAAATCCGGTGTTGATGATACACGCGACTTCCTGTCTGGTCAAAAATCTCAATGGAAAGGTTTCCGCTCGTAACCCCTTCAATGTTTATGTTAACAAATGAATGAAAAGGATTGGGATAAACCGTTACAACAGGTTTTTTCCCCGCATGATCATCAATTCCCACATTGTTGTACACCAGCATTTCCACGGGGATTGTCCGGGTAAAGATATTTTCCGCTGAAATACTCAGTACCGTTTCATAAACTCCCGTGTCCTGCCCGTTGGAATCAAAGGTCAGTTCAATTGTATCGGATTCCTGCGAAGGCAATATTCCTTCTGTTTGGTTGATCGAAAGCCAGGCGGAGTCTCCGTCAACGGCAATGGAATAAAAAATGGTGTCGCCTCCCGTATTCGTAAGGATCAGGTTTTCTGTCAAAAGACTGTTCATAGGTAATTCCACATAAACAGAATCCATATTGCTGGAGAGTAAAGGCCTGTCCAGCAAAAGATTGATTGCCTTGAACACATTCAATCTGCCATCCGATACGGTTTTGCCGATTAAAGTAGGCAAAGTATCCACACCCAGCATGATATAATCCTTGATGAGCAGACTCCCTTCTGCCGGGTTGTTTTTGAATTTGGTAATAAAAGTCGAGTCAGCGGCAGACAATATCAAAGCCACAGCGCCTGTAACATGCGGAGTTGACATGGATGTGCCGCTGCTGTAACCGTAAGTATTGGCAACACGCGTTGACATGATCAGCTTGCCCGGCGCACCCAGGTCAATGGTCGAATCGCCGTAACCGGCAACGCCGTAAAGCTCGTCACGGTTTGTGGTGTTGGTTACCGAGATCATGTAATCCGTCGTAAATGATGTCGGCACATCGCCTACGCTGTCAATGTCCCAGGCACGGTTGGCTGTGGCCGCGCAGCTTAAAACACCAAGCTTTCCCAGGGAATCGTACATGGCTTCCCAGATGGGATAATCTTCCGGATTCCCCTGGTCAACACCAAACGAGCAGTTATCAGCAACCACAAAAGCTCCCTGCTGTCCGTTGGTCTGGTTGTAGGTTTCACGCACAACATAGACGTAGGAAAGGCCTTCCACCACAGTGGCTTCCGTTGTGGAAGAAGCAGCAACAGGTAATATTCTTACGTTCCAGTTCACACCGCTCACGCCAATGCCGTTGTTTCCGTGGGCAGCCGCAATACCGCCGACGTGTGTTCCGTGGTTATGAAAAGGAATGTTCCCGTTGTGGTCGTAAGCATTCCAACCATCATAATCATCAACATATCCGTTGGAGTCATCATCTATCCCGTTGTTGGGTATTTCAGCATAGTTTTTCCAGAATTGCAGGTCTTCGTGATTGATATCGGAACCTCCGTCCACGATGGCAACCACAAGAGTATCACCAAGTGCAGTTAACTCGCCGGTGGTAATGTCCCAGGCATCCGTGGCATCAATGTCCGCATCGTAAACGCCACCATTCTGTCCGTAATTCTTCAGTGCCCATTGCAGGTTGAACAATGAATCATCGGGAACGGTTTCGTCTGTTCCTTTCGAGCTTCTAAAACCGGAATCAAGAATATGGTTGTTCTGAACGTTGATCACGCCATGTTCTTTTTTCAATGCGATGATCATTGAGCGGTTAGTGGCAGCACGCGAATCGAATTCCAACAAATAGATGTTGAAACGTGCCGATACCGTGCGAACGTTACGCAAATCAAAAGCAGCATAATCGGTTAATATTCTGTTCAGACCGGTAGTGGTATTCATTTGAATCAACACTTGTCCGTCGTGATAATTTTTTTTATTCTCCTGGGCATGAACAGACGTAATGATAATTACAAGAAGCAAAAGGAGGGTAAGTATTTTTTTCATTTTTAAACCTTTTATTCATCAAAGTTGGCCAAAAGTATATAAAAAACCGCTAACATGATGTTAATGGCAACCGGTCAAATCTTTTCAACAGTTTGATTTGGGATGTCTGTATATTTTTGAATCTTACGCGCCGGCGACTTCAATCACCGATCAAACAGATTTTGTTGAAAGATAATTTTCCGGTGAAAATCAAAATACTGGTTTGTCTTAATAGACAACCACTTTTCTGCTGAAATATTCACCTCCCTGTTCCATAATGAGAATATAAACCCCATTGGCAAGACCGGCATTGTTAAAATCGTAGCTGAACCCGTTGTTTGTCCTGATGTTTTCTTTATGGAACACTTCCAGTCCGAGGTTGTTAAACAACTTCAGGGTGAGCGGTTTATCCGATTCCGTTTTGATCAGGATTCTGAACGAACCTTTATTCGGATTTGGCGCCACGCTCATACGTAAATCTGTTTGTTCACTGAATACTCCAACCGTATTGTCCACGAAGATTGGCAGGGGTTCCGAATATTCGCCGGTTCCGCAATTATTCAAGGCTCTTGCCTGCAGTGTAGCATCGCCAAGATAGTTTTCATTCCAGTAAATGACGGCTGTCGTGTCAATACCGATAATCTCTCCTGCTTCTTCCGGGTCAAGCAACCATTCATAATCAGTTGCCTCTTCCACCGAAGCAATTGAATATTCGGTTTCGGTGTCTTTGTAAACATCAATATAATCGGGGCCTTCCGGCATTTCCGGCGGATCGGGCGGGAAAAGGATGGTAAGCGTCATATCATCCGAATATTCATTTCCGTCCACATCAATGATACCCATTGTCAGCACAACTTCACCATTTTGAATATCGTTTTCACCCGGCGTGTAAACAGGCGTCAAAATATTTTCATTGCTGAAAGTTCCATCCCCGGATGTGCTCCAGAACACGGAATCCTGATTTGTTGCCGTTCCAATGCACTGATAGGACAATCCTTCACAAACTCCGTCATCCGGGCCGGCAAACAAAGTTGTCACCAGCATAGTCGGCAGCTCGATATAGTCAAGCCATGCACAGTCGGCGCCTTCCGAAGTGGCATAATCTTTTTGATAAACCCACAGGAAAGTATGATTGCCGGGCCCTACCGGGAAGCTTTCCTGTGTCCATCCCTGGGATGTGCCGCTCCAGGCTCCGCGCAACTGACCGTCAATATAAAATTTTAGTTTATCAAAGTCCAGTTCGCTGGAAACCTTTTTATAAAATTTGATGTTGTCATTGTCCATCACTTCATAGGAAATGGATAGCTCGGAAGTCTGGTTATCACTGATCTCACCCGAACGGACATGAAAATATCCCTGATAAGGATATTCCATTGTAATTTGCCAGGGTAGGTCCCCGCCTTGTATCCAGTCGTATTTATCGAAGTTTCCGGTTTCCCAGTCTTCGAGGAAAATACCGATCTTGGGATAGTAGTATTTCATTTCCGAGTATCCTGCCGCTTCCACAATGTATTGCATCTGGGCAATGATCCCATCGGGAGCATCATCTGCAACGGTGACGGTATATTCGGGATAAGCAGCACCAAACAATCCAAGTACCGGAATGGTTTGCTCATCGTCTTCCACGGTGATAAACTGGTTGTAGGGTGTTAGCGTACAAACCACATTACTAACCGCACAATGCCCTTTGTTGGCTGTTTCAAATTTAAGGATAGCTGTTTCACCCGGGTCTAGCCTTCCATTGTCGTTACCCAGTTCCGAATCATCCACGATCATTTTACCAAGCGAGATTAAAGGAGCGTTGACAACCATAAAGAACTTACTGTTCCAGGTTGAATCATTTTCATCGGTGGCCGTAATGTCTATTCTTACCTGATGTTGGTCGGGAACATCATCCGTAATGTGAAATTTGTATGCAAGGTTACGGCTCACCGACTGTCCGGATAAAATCGAATCATAATTTTCAGAGTTATCTATAAATTCAACGTAATTGTCATTTGATGACAGGGTTACATCCACATTGGCGGCATCTTCATTCCCAAGATTTTTCATGTTCAGGTTAATGAGGATATTTTCATTGAATTCCGGTTTGTTGTTACCGTTTCCGCAGGTGTCATTTATCGTATGATCATCATACATACAATAAGCCCCTTCCGGTGGGATTACCTCAATCTGGTCCTGATATCTGTAATAGTTCTGGAGGGTGATCACAATGTCAATATATGTTCCCGGGTCCTGTGGTGGAATGGCAATTTCCTGCTCATTTCCGGTTGCTTCGGCAGTAGCCAGGATCTGGTCGCCTATCGAAAGGCAGATCAATGCGCCATCATTGGCTTTTACGGTGAAATAATCAAGTCCGCTGAGTAACACTTCATCATGATCCACCGTCAGATATTCCGGAACATCGTAATAAACGGTCGAAAATGCCCCACCGTGATCGTGAAACAAATGATAAGTGACTTCTTTGTTGTTCCCGTTGTAAGGCCAGTTGGATTGTTCGAGAAAATATTTCCCGGCTGCATTGGCAAAAGCCGGAATAACACCTCTTGCTTCAGGGTTGGTTCCGTAATCGGGCAAAAAGTCGGGCCACATATTGTCGTACATTCCCCACACATAAGTGTCGTTCACAAAGGAATAGGAAACCTGCGTGGCTGCAATGATCCCCAGGGCGCCATACTGGCTGCGGTGGAATTTTTCGGCAAAACATTCGCTGCTGTAATCGAACCTGCCTGTGAGGCAGTTGACCGAAAAAACGAATGTCAGATCTTCATTGGTCAGTCCGTCAATGTCGCTGCTGCTGTATGAAGGTTCGCCCCACCCCTGTTCATAACCGTGGTCACGGTGCTGCAATATAAAAGCGCCATTGTTGATGTCCTCATTGATGCGCGAGGCATTTCCGCCCCAGTCGTCAAGGTAATCAGGTGTGTCAGGAATATAACCCAGTCCGTCTTCCCCGAAGACATCAAGGATCGTAGCCGTGTTGGTTGCCGTTGACCAGACACCGCCATCCGGATTGCCACTGTATATTGCATTTTCACGGGCGACACTTTTGCCAAGTTCATTTTCAAGAAATCCGGCAACGATTTCCGAACACAACTGAAACCAGCGTTCTGTCTGCCAGCCCATAGCCGTAATGGGATGTGCATAGAAATCGGGATTTGTCGGCGGTGTGCGTTCGTAATTCAAAACTTTCATAACCATGGTTTCTAGGTGCTCTTCATTCTGTGCGGTCATCCTGGCAAAAACAATGTCGGGCAACTGATCGCCGTCCACATCGGCGTAAATGTTATCCGAAGCGCAGTAATTGTTGTAAGTGGGGGAGATGATCGTATTTCCACTGGTGCCGTAATCGGCCATCAGCAGAACAGCAGCCGGAGGGATAGCCCAGTTGTTGTAAGCATCATTTACATACTGCTCGATGGCGCTGGTGGTGTTGCCGCCCACTTCGGTGGTGGTCACGACTTTTGTCAGAATTCCCTGTTTGGTGCGGAAAATTCTAAGGGAGTCACCCCACGCAGTAAAGGTGGCATCATCAGGTGTGATGATCAGGTAATCGCATCCTTCATCGTCTCTTTCATTGTTTGAGAATGTTCTTGTCTCCGGCAATTCGGGAATGGATGCCTCGTTGATCACCATATCGCGGAGAATAGGTTCCCACCAGCGGTTGCGAAGACGGTCTTCACCGAAATGTCCGTTTCCTCCCTCAAAAACAACTTCCAGTTTAATATCGTGGTGAACAATGAGTTTTTTGGTAACAGGATTATACTGAAAAGGGCTGACTGCAATGATCACAACATCCACACCACGGATTTTCATGGGATCTGACTCCATTACAAAATCCTGCGGATAGAAAGCGTCTTTTGAATAAATGGCCGGATTTTTCTCATAATGCAACGGCCCCTGCTCATTGTCTTTGGGTATTCTCGGCGCCGGGGCGATTTCCATATTTTCATACTGCTCATCCTGTTGATCCAGAACCTTTACAGTGACAGAGGCGCCTTGCGGGACAGCCACATAACGGCTGTAAACCGGCATGTCGGGAGCACCTTCATCACCGGGTAAAAATGCCCCTTTCATAGTGATGGCATTCATTTTAATGCCGTTAATATTTTCAGGATGCAGTGAGAATTCGTTTAAAGACATATTCAGCTTTACACCGTAGTTATCCTGTTTCATCAAACTCATTCCCTGTTGTCCCCAGTTGTCCACATAAGAAAACTTTTGGGACTGGGCCATAAAAATCTGTGCATAAAAAACGGAAATCAGCATAAGGAAAATGCTGAAAAATTGTGCGGACTTTTTCATCTTGCTAATCTTTAATTAATTGGTTTCCGGTTTTGAAAAAACAATAACAAAATTATTTAAAAATGTATTTAGATTGGGTATAAACAAGAAATAAAAAACGGTATAAAAAAGCATGGAAAATCTGGTTGATAAATATTTACTGAAGTTTTACAGTTAAAGTTCCCTTTGTAAGTTTAAGGAGTATAGCATTTTATGGTTTAGCTATTTGTTCCCTGCTCATTAGGGCCTTCCCCGCTGCCAGGTATCTTTTTTTACCTAATTTTACCCGCCCGAAAAGAGAGAAAAATCGGGGCAATTAACAGGAAGCAATGGAAGAGAAAAGAACCGAAACCATACTGCGCAAGCCGGACTGGCTGAAGATAAAAGTGCCTTCAGGGAAGGAATACCTTTCGGTAAAGGAAGTAATTAACCGGCACAAGCTGCACACCATCTGCACCAGCGGCCATTGCCCTAACATGCATGAATGCTGGGGCAGGGGAACGGCCACCTTGATGATACTGGGTGATATCTGCACGCGCTCCTGCGGTTTCTGCAATGTAAAAACCGGCAGGCCCCTCCCTGTTGACCGGGAGGAACCCGAACGGGTGGCCGAATCGGTGAGATTGCTCAAACTGAAACACGTGGTGCTGACTTCTGTTGACCGAGATGATCTGGATGACGGCGGAGCGGAGATATGGGCACTGACCGTAAAAGAAATTAAAAAAACAAACCACGAAACGACCATTGAAACCCTGATCCCTGATTTTGACGGCAGGGAAGAGCTGATACGGCAGGTGGTTGATGCAGGCCCGGAAGTGGTATCGCACAATCTGGAAACGGTCAGGCGAATCACGCCGTGGGCACGCAGCCGTGCCAAATACGACACCAGCTTAAAAACTCTGGAGATCATCGCTGCTACCGATGCAGTCCCCAAATCGGGCATTATGGTGGGATTGGGAGAAACGCCGGAGGAGGTGCTCGAGACTATGGACGACCTGCGCAGCGTGGGCGTTGAGGTAATGACCATCGGGCAATACCTGCAACCCACCAAAAAACATCTACCCGTTGTTGAATATGTTACGCCCGGGCAGTTTGAAGAATATAGAAAGGCAGGACTTGAAAAAGGTTTCCATTTTGTGGAAAGCAGCCCGCTGGTGAGGTCGTCGTATCATGCGGAAAAGCATGTAAAGAAATAAATGCCCCAAAGGGGCGAAACATGAATAGCCGTGGGTGTACACCCACGGCAAAAAAGAAAGTAATTAACCGTTTTGGCGGGATTTTTTGGGCAGCATGAAAAAATCGTGACAAAACAATAGTTACAAAAAGGTCTGATATTAATGGAGTTGAATAAAAAAGTTACATTTGAGTATCTGGGATTGATAGACTATAAGGAGGCCTGGGATTACCAGGAATCCCTCTTCAACAAAGTTGTGGCAGCTAAACAGGCCAACCGCAACCGGGAAGAAAAAAACCCGACGCCGAACTATCTGCTCTTTTGCCAGCACCCGCATGTTTACACCCTGGGAAAAAGTGGCAAAGATTCCAACCTGCTCATCAGCGAGGATTTTTTAAAGAGCAAAGGGGCGACTTTGTACCGCATCAACCGCGGGGGCGACATCACTTACCACGGGCCCGGACAGATCGTGGGCTACCCCATCCTCGACCTGGATAATTTCGGGCTGTCCATCAAAAGTTACATCCACAACCTGGAAGAGGTGATCATCCGGAGCATAGCCCGTTTCGGAATTACGGCCAGCTGCCTTGACGGGGCTACCGGCGTATGGCTCGATGCGGACAAACAGGCCAAAGCCCGGAAAATATGTGCCATTGGCGTGCGCACCAGCCACTGGGTAAGTATGCACGGTTTTGCCCTGAACGTGAATACCGATCTGGCCTATTTCGATTACATTGTACCGTGCGGTATCCAGGGAAAAGCGGTAACTTCAATGGAAAAGGAACTTGGAAAAAAGATGGATATTGACCAGGTAAGCCGGGTGCTTCTGGATGAATTTGAAAAAGTATTCGGAATGGAAATAAAGCGATGATCTCTCCTCGTCTTTGCCTGTTTGAAATTTGTTTTTTGAGATTTTGGGATTGTAAAACCGATCTTTCGGGTCTCCGCCCGCAGGCCTGCTCCTACCCAAAAGGTCAGGGTTTTCGGATTTTTATACTTTTATCCTGATGAAAACAGGCCACAAATACAGCACGGAATTCCTGATCTTTCTATTGACAAGTGCACTGGTGATGGTTTATCTCGTCATCCGGGCCGTGTATGTTCCGTTTACACACGATGAAGCTTCCACCTTTTTCCGGTATGTGCAGCCGGAGAAGCTGATTCCCGGCATCACCCGCGAAGACGCCAACAACCATTTTCTGAATACGATGCTGACCTGGGTAAGCTGGAAGATATTCGGCGACGCGAAATTGGCGCTGCGATTACCAAATCTCCTGTTTGCACCGGTTTATTTTTATTTCTTGTACTGTTTTGGGTTAATGCTCAAAGACAAAATACTTCGTTACGGCTTTTGGACCATACTGTTGCTCTCCTTGTATTTCGTTGAGTTTTTTGCCGTTTCGCGTGGATACGGAATGTCAATAGCACTGTTTATGGGTGCGTTGTGTTTTTTGATGCGGGCAGCGCAAACCAAACAACCGGAATATCATTTTTACGTTTCCTTGTTCGTGCTGCTGATGTTGAGCGCCAATCTCAACCTGATCATTCCGGCTTTGGCCTTGTTCGGGTACCAGTTTATCTTAATTGGTATAAATTATCCCGAAATACATAAAAAACAATGGTTATGGGTGATGGCGTTTGTCGCGATTTATGTGATCGCATTTTACTTTTCACTGGGCCATTTGTTTCAACTTCGTACGAATAACGGACTGTACATTGGAGGAAACAAAGATTTTATCCACGCAACGTTGTTCACCCTGACCTGGTTACTCACCGGAAAAAATATGTTAGCGGGAGTCATTGTCTTTCTGGTTTTCTTTGCCTTTATTTTGATGGCCAACTTCAAAAAACTGATCCCATTTCATAGGCAATTATTCTTTTCGCCGGGCTTTGCGGTTTCGGTGATCCTGATCGCATCTGTCGCAGGAATATTGCTGGCCGCCCTTTTGTTTAAGGTCCATTATCCCGAAGACCGGCTGGCAATGTATCTGTTCCCGCTGCTGATGGTGAGTTTGTTTTTTACGCTGGATGAATTCCGGGTTAATGATTATCCAAAAAGTATTGTATCACGTAACGGCGCAGCGTCGTGGCGTGAAAGAATACCATCTCTGCCATTTTTTATCCAGATCGTTTTGTTGTTACCTCTTTTATTCTTTCCGGTACATTTTTTTGCCCGGATGAACATTTTGTACGTCAACGGCTATCGCAACGAAGCCATACCGCAACGGTTTTATGATCATATTCACAAAGTGCATATTGAGCGTGGATTTTTGCCCACGATCGGGGGATCAAATATGCGGCAGTTTGCCTGGATGTACATTGATTTTATCAACGGCGGGCAGGAAAATATGGTGGACTGGAAAGCCTTTCCCGATACGGTTTCCGATTTTCAGATATTGGAAAAGAACAACTATCCGTTTTCTTTGAGAAACTATCAACTGATTGATTCGGCACCCTGTTCCGGCCTTCTTTTGTACGAGAGGAAAAAACGGGTTACATTATTGCCAACAGAGTTGCGGGTTTTCAGCAAAACGATGGTTAAAACCGGAAAAAAATACCAAAACCTTTTGGAGATCACTTCGGATACGATCAGCGGTAAATATTTCTTTTTCGATTTCAGGATGAGCATTTATTCTGAAAGAAACCCTTTTTATGCCTGGCTGGTTATCCAGGTAAGCGACCGGGAAAAACATACATTGGTTTACAAATACGTTCCTTTTGACTGGTTAAAATATCATTACGACGGGGCAAAAGACAACTTTCACCAGAGTATGTTTGTCGGGCCGCTTCCGGAAAATGCACATCAGCTCAAGATCTATATCTGGAACAAGGATAAAATGAAATATGAGCTGAGAAGATATGAGATTGAGGTATTTAAATTAAGGGATAAATAAAATACTGAAGTTTCGCACATCCGGCTAATTGATCAACAATGACCTCATTTAACAAGTTACAGATTTTGTACTTTATTCAATATCAAAGTCTTGAAGTTTCCATTTTTGATTAAACCAACTTGGCGTAACTTTGCGGCTTCTTTGCGTAACTTTGCGTAACAGCTATTTCGCGAAGAACCGCAAAGAAGCCGCGAAGAACCGCAAAGTTTTTTCTTGTGTTTAACTTAATGTATTTCAGAGATATATTTTTTACTCAAGTGCGAAACTGCAGTAAAATAGAGTACACTATTTCCTCATTTGTTCGAACAGATCATCAACATTTTCAGCCGAAAAAACATTTCCGCTTTTGGCCTCTTCAAAGGATTTTATTGTTTCACTGTTTGGTACTTTCTCAAGGGTTATTGACTTTGTTTTTTACTTTTTGCTCAAAACATCATGCAATATTTCCACCGATTTCATTTCGCCGAATCCCGGAAGGTGCAGTTGGTAATAAGTGATCAAAAGGTCAAGCAGTTTTTTTCTCTCGGGATAACTGATATTTAGTTCATTATTTTTCTCAAAAGATATTTCCAGGAGTAAATCCACCAGTTCGGCCTGCCTGCCGCTAATATAATCAGGGTGTTGCGGTATGCTGGATGTAAACAGTCCTTCCCGCAGGTCGAAAACCGGCAGATGTTCCCCGGCTTCCTTTTTGGGATAAAACCCCAGAAACCGGCTAAGTTGCACTATAAAGACCAGGTGAAAATTGGTAATTTCCGTTGTTGCCAGATCAAGCCACGTCAGACTGTCAAACAGCCAGTTGAAAAGCAGCTTATTGGGTGTTTCTTCACGGATGGAACGGTAAAGCAACTCGTCAATGAAAAAAAGAAAGGAGCGTTTAATTGTATCAAGAGGCAGGGTATTGTATGGGTGTGCAACTTTAACTTCTTTCAGGTGTTGAATGCTTTTGTTTTCGCGAAAACTGACAACCAGGTCCAGCAAGGTCAACGGCTGAAACAAAGCCAGCCGTGTTTTTGATCGCCTTCCCCTGACGCCTTTGATGATGAATGAAAGCAACCCGAATTCTTCGGTGTAAATCTTGGCAATGATGCTTGTTTCGGAATAATTGATGTATTTAAAAACAATTCCCCGGGTTGTATGCAACATATCACAGGATATTCAGGATTCTTAATAACACAATATGGATAAACTATAAAATTATCTGATAATCAAAATCTTTGTTACCATTTTCGAAGAGCCGTCGTTGTTTGTCACGAAAACGAGATAAACACCGGATGCGACCTCTCTTCCGTCAAAATTCTTTCCGTCCCAAATGGCCTGACCCCCTTCCGAGCGCGTTTCGAAAACCAGGTTTCCCGAAGTGTCGGTGATCTTGACCGATGACTTGTTGGCTACTCCTTTGATGGCGATCACACCATGATATTCGGGCCTTACCGGATTGGGATAAGCATAGACCTGCGAGCCGGGTTTCGGGGGTGGTGTTGCCGTTCCCCTGTAAGAAATAAGGCCTTTGGCCGTTCCCATAAAGACCTCCCCGTCATCGTTGATGGCAATGCCTGTGATGTTGTTTGACAGTAACGGGCTGTTGGATGTCGTGAAATGCGCCAGTTGCTGAATGCCGTCGGAAGAAAGGTAAAAAACTCCTGCACGGTCAGTGCCGATCCATTTGTTGTTGGCCCCATCAATAATAATGGCCGTTACGGTTTCCGTTTCCAGCAGGATATCCGCAAGTCCCGAACCGTCGTTACGGGGTACCAGTATTTGTTTGGCATCAAAATCAGCACCCGACTCAAAAATATTTTCCGGCGAATAAAAAACACAGACCCCTTTATCGGTACCCACCCATACTTCACCGTCCAAGTCTGTTGCCATTGAGTAAACCTTACTTCCCGGAATGGCACCGTTGCCTGTGGATGAACTCAAAACCCTTACCTTGTCATCGTTGGGATTGTCAATGGTGTTGTTGTCGCTGTAAACGATGATGTAACCGTCGGAACGCTTGATAAGCCATTTCTGGTTGCTTTTGTCAACCATCAGTTTCCCGACATCCGTTGCGCTAAGTGATCCCCCCAGGTTAAATGACCGCCATTGACCGTCGTTTTTCATGACGGAGAGAATATCGGGAGCGCTTGAGTTGGCAACCCAAAGATTATGCTGGTTGTCAAAATCAAGGCCGCTGATCAGTATTTTTTTCGTGTTGGCAACCCACTTTTGCAGCGTGCTGTTTTTATCGGTGAAAATGGTTTTCAGTTCATTGTCAACGAATTTTAATAAACCGTGGTCCCACGAGCCAACATAAATAACATTGGGATTTTTTGGGTCAACTTTGACAACAACCAGGTCGGAAATACTGTCTAAAGCCGGTGTGTTGGAACGATTATGCGTGTACCAGGTGTTGTCAATAAAAGAAAAAACACCATCTTTCATATAAAGTTTAGCCCAGTTTGACTGCCTTCCTCCTGCAGCTACCCATACATTTTTTCCACCGGCATCCAGATCAAAAACATTGACTGTGCCAGGACCGTTAGGTTTAATATATTCGCCGTCGTATGTGTTCCAGTTTTTGACCAATCCTTTTTTTTCATCCCCGATCCATAAATATTTATCACTTCCTTTGTCTATAATTAAAGGACTGATTTTTTGGCCGGCCACATTTCGTATTCTGGTTGTTTCATTTCCCTGGGAATCATATATTTTAACAAAATACCGGCCTACCATGTACATTTCGTTACCACGTGCCAGGAATTGAAAATGACGGTCCATATCAGTCGGGTCGAAATAATCCCAATTGTTTCCGTTAAAAACATACATAGTGTCACCGTCAAATTCGTCCCCGTTGAAATAGTTTGTATAAACTTTTCCGGCAAAAGACTGGATAATGTTATAAGGCTGATTGGGTTGGAAAAGGCTTAGGTCCTTGTGCCATTGGTTGTAATCTGCCAGATTTTCAGCATTTACGTCGGCAAAATAAATTCCGCTTTCGGTAGCGGCAAAAAAAGAAGTATCATTGAATGTCATATCAAATATTTCAATGGTACTTCCCTGTGGCCCGATGTAATAAGTATCAAAGATCTCCTCCCGGGCCATATCCAATACGACAATCCCGAAACCACACGAGAGGTAAGCGTATTTGTCTTTGAACATGATGTTGTTGATGGTCTTCTTACCCAGAATGTCCTTGTCTTTGATATCCGGGATGTTCACAATCTTTCCGTCCGAATAGATCAGGTCAATATTGGTGTTTTCATAAGCCACGAGGACCATGTTAAGTTTTTTGTTAAAACCAATTTTTGTAATACCAACATCACTCAGCCCTTTTACCTTGTCAAAGCGCGTAACAGAATTATCTCTTGTGTCATAAGTAAACATGCTGTAAGGTGTGGCAGCGAAAATAACGTCACCGGTAACAGCTACACCGATGACTTTGCTGTAAGGAAGGTGTGTGCGCCATTCGCCAATGCCGATATCCTGCCCCTGAAACGGGCTGGTCAGGACAAGGATAAAAACAGATAAAACAATAGTCTGAATATAAAGTTTAAACATGTGTTTCTTTGATTGATGTGAATTAATAATTAAATAAACTGATTTTTTATTAGTTTATTGCTAGACAAAAATTAAAAAGGGTGGTTGCAAACTTCGTTTATTTCTTTTTAAGTTAAGACAGTGGTCGCTTTCTAGCGTAAAAGAAACTCTCATTTTAATTAACAACAATATTTATATATTTGTTTGATTGGTAATTGTATGAAAAACAGTACAAAAATATTTCATGAATCGTGTTTACTATTAATAAGTTTCATCATCTATCTGTTTACTTTTCCTGCATTTAAGCCGGTTTATGGTATTGGGCTTGACCAGTCGTATGTTTGGGCTTTGAATTACCTTGTGATACACAATTATCAGGCTTTGATTCACCTGAACTATCCCGTCGGGCCTTTGGGTTTTTTAAAATATTCGGTTACTCTTGGTAATAACCTGTTGATTTCGTTATTGTTTTTCTCCTTCATCAAACTGCTTTTTATTTATCTTTTGCTAAAGTTAAATTGTAGGAATGCAAATAAGGTACTGGTAACAGGCATTTTGATAACCTGGATTGTCGGATATTTTACAGGGATTGCATATTCGCTGATTGGGATTACGGTGATATCCCTGATTTTTGCAAGTGATAAAAAAGAAAAATATTCTTTTTTTATATTGGCCAATATGGCAGCTTTTGCCGGTTTGTTGATCAAAACCACCATTGGTATTCCGACTTATTCTGCCATTACAGTTTTTATTGTTATGCGGTTTTTTTCAAAGCCGGCACAATTGAAAGACATCGCAGTTTATGTTGGCATTTGCATAGCTGTCATTTTTACCGGAGGACTTGTTGCATTCCGCGGAATTTTGCTTTTTGCCAATTACCTTGCGGGCCTGTTTCATCTTGTCTCAGGATATTCTTCCGGGCTTGCCCTTTTTCCCCAAAACAACTGGTGGCTGTTGAGCGGGTTTCTCATGGCAGTTGCTATTTTCCCATTAAAGGTAAAAAATAAAAAAGCACGTCTTGCCTTTGCTTTATTAGCTCTGCCATTTTTTGCCCATTGGAAACTGGCCATGGGCAGGGAAGACATTTATCATGGTATGATTGATTTCCTGTTTGTTTTTTGGGGAATCATTTTGTCAGCCGCCAAACCTTTAAAAATTAGTTATTTAGTACTCCCCTCGCTTTCAGTTATGTTGCTTTATGCCAACATGCAGAATATTCCCTTGTTCTCAGGATACAAGATTGAAGTGGTTGGTATTAACAATTTCACTAAAACGATCATCCACTATAAAACGTTCAATAATAAATATAGTTTGATATCCAAATCCAACATAAAACCAAATGTTGTTGATCAAAAAACAGCCGCTTTAATTGACGGGAGGACCATTGATATTTATCCCTGGGATTTATCTTACCTCCCTGCAAACCATTTTAACTGGAAGCCCAGGGCCACAATGGAAATCGGAGCGGCAACATCGCCTTGGCTGTCACGTAAGAACGCCATCAGTTATTCGGGAAAAAATGCCCCTGATTTTGTTTTATTCCATCTATCGGACGATCAATGGGGCGGAAAGTTCGGGTCAATTGACGGCCGTTATATTTTAAATGATGAACCCGCTGTGATTTTCAGTTTGTTGAACCATTACGAACCGATTATCAAAAACAATTCTTTTTTGTTGTTTGAAAAGAAAACAGGCTCCGGAATTATTGAAGACACAACCGTTTTAAAACAGAACACCCAGTGGGATAAGTGGATTGACGTGCCTGATTATAAAGGCATTACCCGTGTTAAGTTTTATTATAAAAGTACATTTTTGGGCTGGTTAAAATCTTATTTCTACAAAGGAGATGCATTTTACATTGATTACAGGATGGCGGATAGTAAAATACTTTCTTACCGTTTTTTAGCATGCAATGCTTCCGAAGGTCTATGGATCAACCCGTTCTTTTTGGATACTTTCGATGGAAGTAATCAGCCTGTTGTAACTGGGATCCGTTTCAGGTGTTCAAATCTCAGCATGGTCAGTGAAAAAATTGAACTGACCTGGCAACATTTGTTACCAGTAAACAACAAACCGGTTAAAAGTTTGTTTATTAATAGTGATGCAGGAAACAAAAAAGCTATTTTTCAATTTTTTAATGATTTCGAAAACCAGTCGAATATTTTACCTTTTTTTCATAAGAAATTAGATTCTTCCCTATCCTTCTCAGGAATGTACTCGGAGAAGGTATTGTCAAATAGTTTCTCCACAGCACTGAATATTAAACTGGATACTATTTGGCCGGCAAATGCGGAAAAGATTGTGGTTGAAACCAAACTGATGTATTTTATAAATAGCAATGATAATACCGTTTTGGTGATGTCATTGGGCCAATCGGGTAAAAATTTTTGGTCGTCTTTTCCATTGAAAAACAAGAGCAACCGAAAGGAATGGAAATATGCTGTCCTGAAAAATACACTGAAGAAAAACACTCAGCGGAACGGATTGTTGAAAATTTATGTTTGGAACAATGGGAAAAGCAATATTTTTATTGACGATTTTGGCGTTAGCATTTACTCTCTTCCCTGATAAGATAAGGAGATTAAGAAAATGAAAACAATAATCTTTTTAGAATTAAAAAAATGGGATAATTGAAGCAGGGAAAAAAACATATTGAGCAAAAGTTAACCATCGGCAATATGATTTGCGACTGTTGTATCCGAATTGTAAAAAAGGAGTTGGAAAAAGTGGGTTGTCAAGTCAAACAGATAACTCACGGAATGGCCCGTGTAGAGTATGATCCGAAAAAACTAACCCCGGAAATGATAAATCATGTTCTGAAAGAAAACGGCTTTTCGCTGATCATTAACAGGGACAAAATACTGGTTGAAGATATAAAGAGGGCAGTCATTGATCTTGTGCACAATACAACATACAATGCCATGGTCCGCAATTCGGATTATCTTGTGGGGAAATTCGGCAAAACCTATCAATACTTGTCTTCGGTATTTTCAGAGAACGAGGGAATGACCCTTGAGAAATTCATTATCCAGCAACGCATCGAAAAAGTGAAATCACTTATTCATGAAGGACAGCTCACCCTGAGTGAAATTGCTTATATGATGGGATACAGCAGTGTGCAGTACCTGTCAACACAATTTAAAAATATTACGGGAGTTTCCGTAACTGATTTTAGAAAGCGGGCCTGATCAACTTTTCCAAATTGCCAGGTTTTGGAAAAGTTATATTTTGAGGAAGTATTTCCCCTTTTTTCCCGGTTTAATCCGGTTCCAGGCTAAAACTCCGACACTCGTTAAAGCCACTATAAAGAAGAACCACAAAACCAAAGCCACTGTCCCCTGGGTTTTATATATGGCTGTTGCTGTATTTCCGATGATAAGCCACTGTATCACATAAGCGGCGGTAACATTGATACCTGTCCACTCCAGAAATCCTGACAATCTGTTTTCAGGAAGCCTCGCGATGGTGTTTATAATAAAAAGCCAAAAGATCAGGAAAGAAAGGGTGTAAAGATAAAAAACAAAACCATGGTGATAGTAAGCCGGCAGGTCTGCCGAGACCTTTAAACCGTAATTGAAAAAAACAAAGGTTACTGTTGCAGCAAAAGCCGCGACGTAATTGTAGTAAGGCCTGATCTTTTCAAATTGTTGCTGTCGCAAAATAAAAAACAGGTATCCCGTCACCGGATAAACCAGCCAGGGAATCAGCGGAAAGTAAGACCACCAGCAACCCACGCCGTAAAAAAAGGCAATGAAATAATTTTCTGTTCTTATAAGAAAGATATTTTGCAGCAGATATTGAACGGCCAGAACGATGATCAAAAAAACGATGAAAGGAATGAGTTTAAACTTGAAAAACTTTTTCATCACGGCCAGCGAAATGATGCTGAGGCCTGCCAGAAACAGGATGTCCACACCGAAAATGTAAGGCAGGGGATCAATTTGAAAGGCGCCGGTAAAAATTTTGACCAGCAGGTGAAAGTTCAGCCCGATGTTCAGCAGCAGGCCGAGAAGGATCAGCTTTATTCCCCGGATGATCATCTGCCGGGTTGACCTGCGCGAAACGGCAATATAATATCCCATCACAGCCATGAATACCGGGGCTGCCGGAGGACCTCCCAAAAACAGTGAGATGCGCCCGAGTAAGCTGTCATATATATCCTGATGTGCAAAAAGTTCCGTTAAATGCACCTGAATCATCAGGATGACCGCCACCCCTTTGAGCAGGTCGGCAGTGCGGTTTCTTGAGGTGGGTTTTTCTTTCGTCATCCTGTAACGACTGTAATTTGATATTTGTTTTTACAAAAACAGCCGGAACAGAACACCGGCTATTTATGTTATTAAAATACTGTTTATTTATTCTACTGCTGACATTTCCTTTTGCAGCGCAGGTTCTTTGGCCGGTTTTTTGTCCACAATGGTCAGTTCGTCAATCAGGTTTTTGGCTCCGCCGAACTTGTCAATCAGGAAAAGGACGTAACGGATATCCACGCTGATAGTGCGTTGCAATTCAGGTTCAAAGGCAATGTCGCCGCTCATGGCTTCCCAGTTGCCGTCGAAAGCCAGGCCGATCAGCTCGCCGTTGGCATTCATTACCGGGCTTCCCGAGTTGCCACCCGTAATGTCGTTGTTGGTCAGGAAACATACCCGCATTTCACCGTCCTGACCGTACCGTCCGTAATCTTTGGCCTCGTAAAGCTCTTTCAGCTTTTCGGGTACGGTAAACTCCCAGCTTTTGGGGTTTTCTTTTTGCATCACCCCGGCCAGGGTCGTATAATAATTGTAATACACCGCATCGGCAGGACTGTACCCTTTAACGGTTCCGTAGGTTACACGCATGGTGAAATTGGCATCAGGATAAAAATTCTTGTCGGGATACATCGCCATTAGTCCGGCAATATACAGTTTGTGACCCTTTTTCAGTTCTTTTTCCGCTTCTTTGGTTTTGTCTTTGATTTTTTGATTTTCATCATAAAAAGCACGTGCAGCAAGCAGTGCAGGGTCTTTTTCCAGGGTTTTCAGCCTGGGTTTTTCCAAAAACGACCTCAGTTTCCCCGGGTCATCAAAAATGGATTTTTCAAAAACATAATCAGCGTATTTCGTCCAGTTTCCTTTAAATTTTGTCTTGTTTTCGAGTAATAAAACGGGTTGCTGGTCAACGGCAACATTTTCATTATACATTTTCATCATAGCCGCATAGATCTTCCTGTCAATGATGGTATTGTAATCTTTAAAATGGGCAGGAATATTTTTCTTCAACTTTTCAACCTCTTTATTGATATACCCTTCTGGAGTGTTTTTATCCGCCAGCATTTTTTTCAATGCGTAGAAAGAGTTAGCATACCGGAGAATTTCAGGCCCTCTTGAAATGGCTTCCTTGTAATATATTTTTGCCAGGTTATACTTAGCAATTACATCATAGGCATTTTTTAACAGGTCCAGCGCATCTCCGTATTTTAATTTGGCATCCGGGTTTTTATCAAGCCAATGTCTGAATGCTTCTTCTTCAGCCTGTTTCTTTTCCAGCACATGCAGTTTTTTAAGGCCTTTTGTTTGGCCGATAAAATATTTCCAGTAATTGGAAATGCGTGCGTATTTAGAAGCATATTGCAAACGGATCACCTCGTTGGTGTCCATGGCCTTTTCCATAATATTCAGCTTTGGGGCACGGATATTCACAATGGTCATGTTGGTCTGATCCAGCGCCAGTTCAGCACCGTAGGAAGAAAGATAGCGTTGTGTTCTTCCAGGGTTACCCATGATCATGGCAAAATCACCTTCCTCAACGCCGGCAATGGAAATGGGAAGGTACTTTTTAGGTTTCAGCGGGACATTCTTTTTTGAATAGGTTGCCGGGGAGCCATCAGGTGCAGTGTAAACCCTAAAGACGGAAAAATCACCGGTATGACGGGGCCACATCCAGTTGTCGGTGTCGGCGCCGAACTTTCCAATGGACTGTGGTACTGTGAATACAAGCCGGATGTCCCTGTAAGTTTGGTAAACATATAAATAATAGTTGTTGCCTCCGAAAAGGGGTTTTACAACGGCATTGTAACCGTTCTTTTTGGTTGCATTTTCGACAAGGCCTTTGATATTATCCTTCAACAACTCCTCCTTTTCCGCGTCACTCATTCCCTCCCTTATTCCGTTGTGGGTTTCTTTTGTAACATCTTGCATGTAAATCAGGAACTTGACCGTAAGTCCTTCAATCGGAATTTCTTCGTCAAGCGTACTGGCTTTAAATCCGTTTTCAAGATAGTTGTCCTCCGGGGTACTGACCTTTTGAATACTGCTGTAGCCGCAATGGTGGTTGGTAAACAGCAGCCCTTCAGGTGAAACGATTTCACCCGTACATCCTCCGCCAAAGATGACCATCGCATCTTTCAGGCTTGAATGGTTAATGCTGTAAATATCTTCTGCGGTGAGCTGAAACCCCATCTTTTGCATTTCCGCAATGTTCTTGTTGATCAAAAGGGGCACCCACATGCCCTCATCGGCTTTAAGTTTTGAGGTAAAAACAAATAAAAGCGACAAAAAAATGGTGACAAATTTTTTCATTGGTTTATGTGTTTTAAAGTTTTCTGAATTTCATAAATGTACAGATACTAAATATACTGTTCTCCTTTTTCCAGTTTTACATCATTAACGAACTGTCTGATCATTTGTTCGTCTTCTTTGCGGCAGATCAAAAGGGAATCTTTTTCCTCCACCACGATGTAACCGTCAAGTCCCTGCAGTACAACCACTTTATCATCAGGTACATTCACTATGCTGTTGACCGTATCGTAGAGCATGACATTTTCACCCACAATAGCATTTTGCTTCTCGTCCTTGTTGCGGATGGTGTAAAGTGAGCCCCACGTGCCCAGGTCGCTCCAGCCGAAATCCACAGCCAGGGTATAAACATTATCGGTTTTTTCCATAATACCGTAGTCAATGGAGATATTGCGGCAGACGGCATAAGTCTGCTCAATGAAACGTTTTTCTTCAGGTGTATTGTACAGGTTTTCTCCTTTTCGGAAAAGACTTTCAACGTCATCAAGGTGTGATTTAAAAGCTTTCATAATGCTCTGAAGCGACCAGATAAAAATACCGGAGTTCCAAAGAAAGTCACCGCTTTCAAGAAAAGATCTGGCAATTTCAAGATTGGGTTTTTCCGTAAAGGTTTTCACTTTGAACAAACGGTCATCCCCGGGATAAACCGGCTTGTCAATAAACTGGATGTAACCGTATCCCGTATCGGGCCGGCTGGGCTTGATGCCGAAGGTCAGCAGCCAGTCGTTTTCTGCCGTGGCTTTAATGGCAACTCCCAGGTCGTGAACAAACTCATCTTCTTTCAGGATAATGTGATCAGAAGGGGCAACAACGACCACAGCATCAGGATTTTTTGTTTTTATTTTGTGGTTGGCATACGCAATACAGGGTGCTGTATTACGCCTGGCCGGTTCAAGCAGAACCTGGCTTTCATCCATTTCGGGCAATTGCTCCAGCACCTGGTCTTTGTAGATTTCGTTGGTTACCACCAGAATGTTTTCGGTGGGACAAACCCGGGTGAATCTGTCATAAGTAAGCTGTATAAGCGTTTTGCCTGTACCCAGGATATCAATGAATTGTTTGGGGCGTGTGGAACGGCTCATGGGCCAGAAACGGGTTCCGGCGCCGCCGGCCATAATGACGCAGAAAGTGTTATCGGAAATGTCCATTTTCATAGCTTTGATATTGCGACGGCAAAGATAGTAAACGGATTGATTTAAATGGTAATTAGACCTGACAGGTTTTCAAAACCTGTCAGGTCTAAAATCATTTAAAATTTAAACCTTTCAGGTCTTTAAAATCCCTCCTTCAACCTTCACCGGAGTCAACGGATTGAAAAGATACATACGGTTGTTTTGCAGGCTCCTGCATTTGTAACGTTTTCTCAGCTTCCCGCCTTTGACAAACTTCCTGCCGTTGTAAATGGTGAATACGGTATTTTCCGGCAGGGTTTCCAGGTGAATTTCCCCGTTCGGCTTGTCGTATGTTTTCAATAACCGGCTCAATGCAAGTTCGGAAAAAGTGGAAGCTTTTGCATTCAGGATGGATTCTTCCAGCATTTTTTGCAATTCAGGGGGAAACACATTGAGTTTGAAAAATTCAAGCATCAGTTTGCGGTATTCGGCTTTCCATTCTTTGCCGTGAGGCAGTGCCCTGGTTCCGTATTGTTCAAACACAAGCAGGTGAGCCAGTTCGTGGATGAATGTGATGAGAAAAGCGTAAGGGTTCAGGTCGTGGTTGATGCTGATGCGATGGTTGGAATGCCTGACGGGCGGACGGTAATCGCCCAGCTTGGTTTTGCGTCCGCGGGTAATCTTCAAATGCACCTTTTTTTCGATGATCAGGTTCAGCGCTCTGTCAACTGCCTTTACGGGAAGGTATTGTGCTAAAATTTCTTTGTCAGACATCAGGTTTCAAAAGTAAAAATTGTTTGAATTAAACATTGGCAAGGAAATAGATATTGTTTTTTAAGTTTTGATTGTAACTCCATCTCGGGCAGTCGCACTTTCTTTTTTTCTTCCTTTTGTAAGTGGAATTGTAATTGTGGCGGGAACACGAACCGGCAAGTAAAGCGCCCAAAATGAGCAGGGCGATGAAGGAAACCTTTGTTTTTAAAATCCGTTTCAATTTTATGGCTAATTTTACGTTTTCAAATAAAATGCATTTGCAAAGATAAACGGTTATTGTCTTAAATAGTTTTCTTTTGCCTAAATTAGCTCGCGATGAAGATTCTGGCCGACATTGGCGAATATGTGATGATCATAGCCCAGGCATTCAGAAAGCCTGACAAGGGTTCCGTGTTCCGGAAGCAACTGTTTTTTGACCTGAAACAACTCGGGATCAGCTCCATCGGCGTGGTGTTCATCATTTCCATATTTTTCGGTACTATCATCGCCATTCAGATGGCTTACAACATTGACAACCCG
Organism: uncultured Lentimicrobiaceae bacterium; assembly: GCA_964567945.1. GTDB lineage: Bacteria > Bacteroidota > Bacteroidia > Bacteroidales > F082 > JAADID01. Next base: position 19,183 of record CAZMOS010000010.1, on the reverse strand, counting down.
TTGGTACCCAAAACAACCATTGGTTTCGGTACCCGCCAGATGATCATCCTGGAATTTGCACCCACCATCATCAGTCTGATCCTGGTGGGTAAAGTAGGCTCGAACATTGCTTCTGAAATAGGTACAATGCGCGTAACCGAACAGATTGATGCGTTGAAAGTCATGGGGATCAACCCGGCCAATTACCTGATCCTTCCCAAGATAACGGCAGCTATGCTTTACAATCCGGTGCTGATCATTTTTTCTATGTTTCTCGGGTTGATTGGCGGCTGGTTTGCCATGCTGATGACCGGCCTGGTATCGCTGGATCAGTATATTGAAGGTTTGCGTTCGTGGTATGACCCCTTTACGGTATCCTATGCCTTGATAAAAACCGAAGTGTTTGCGTTTATCATTGCATCGGTTTCGGCTTACAAAGGATATACCGTGAAAGGCGGTTCCATTGAAGTAGGGAAAGCCAGTACTGACGCCGTGGTGATCTGTACTATCCTGATCGTCTTTTTCGACCTTGTACTTACACAAATGTTACTGACATGATCGAGGTTAAAAATGTTTCCAAGTCCTTTGACGGGCAGCAGGTGCTGAAAGACATCACTACCGCTTTTGAAAAGGGGAAGACCAACCTGATCATTGGTCAGAGCGGGTCGGGTAAGACGGTTTTGATGAAATGCTGCATCGGGCTTTTAGATGCCGATGAAGGGGAGATCATTTTTGACGGGCTGGTTTTTTCGGCCCTGAAGGAGAAAGAGAAAAGAAAGACAAGAAAAGAAATGGGGGTGCTGTTTCAGGGTGGAGCATTGTTCGATTCGCTGACCGTGGAACAAAACGTGATGTTCCCGTTGAATATGTTCACCAGTATGACATTTGAGGAAAAACATGACCGGGTGAATGAAGTATTGAAACATGTAAATATCGTTAATGCCAACGAAAAGTTCCCCTCGGAAATCAGTGGTGGTATGATCAAACGCGTGGCTATTGCGCGTGCCATTGCTCTGAACCCGAAATATCTGTTTTGCGACGAACCCAACTCGGGACTCGATCCCAAAACAGCCGAGCGGATTGACCAGTTGATCTCGGAGCTGACGGAAAAATTTCAAATGATCACGGTCATCAATACCCATGATATGAATTCGGTTTTACAGATCGGCGAAAAGATAGCTTTTATCCACCAGGGCCAATTGTGGTGGGAAGGAGACAAAAATCAGATTTTACACACTGACAACGAGGAATTGAACGAATTTGTTTTTGCCACCGAGCTGACGAGGAGGGTGAAGAGGTGAGGGTTATGTGCGAAGAGTTAGGTGATAGGGTTGACCCCGCCATAAATGGCGGGGAAACTGAAAGAGACATTAATATTATGAAACGAATCAGTTACCCTGCCCTTTAGGGCTGGGAATGAAACGAATCAGTCACCCTGCCGATAGCTATCGGGTTTAAGGCCGGGATAAACAATCGAGCAGTCGAACCATAGAACAATCGAACCATGACCATCAACACATTAGACCTTATCATCCTGATCCCGTTGCTGCTGTGGGCGTGGCAGGGATACAAAAAGGGCCTGATCATCAGCGTGGCTTCGCTGGCGGCACTGGTGCTGGGACTTTACTTTGCTTTTTACTTTTCAGACTTTACCGCCGGGCAACTGACCAAACATTTTGAGATATCTCCCCAATACCTGGCAATCATATCATTCATCGTCACCTTTGTGGTGGTGGTCGTGGCAGTGGTGCTTGTCGGGAAAATACTTCACAAATTCGTTGATGTGCTCATGCTGGGCTTTCTCAACAAAGCGGCCGGCCTGGTCTTCGGTGTGCTGAAAGGTGCACTGTATTTAAGTATCCTGATCTTCCTGATCAACTATTTCGACCCGGGTGAACACCTGCTCAAAAAAGAATACAAAAAGGGTTCGTTGCTTTACACACCAGTGGCTACCCTTGCCCCCCTACTTTATTCATGGCTTGACCTGGAAAACATGGATATTCATTTGCCGACAAAAGAAGATATTTTGAAGGAGGTGTATTAGTACGGAAGATTATACAAACTAAAAAATTAACGGCATAATGTCGTAGGGGTGTGTTATGCCCAAAAGAGAAAAAAAACAGGATAGAAAACAACGGAAAAAACTAAAAAAGAAGCTGTCAAACGGAAGAAACAATAAACCTTAATCCAGTTTCCCCCCCTTCCGGGAATGAAATATGCTGCAAAAAACTTCAAAAAATTCCATACAATTCCCATAGATATAATCACTCACTTTTGCGTCCGGTTTCCCGTCAAATGCCGGGCAGGCGTCAACACTAGGTTCAGATTTGGCACTACGTACTATCAGAACGCTGATTGTTTTTGTAATGCGTTATTTTTCTAATTCCAGGTTCAAGTTCAATTGTCTCAATTTCAGTCACAGTTTCAATAACTGAATGAATTCCTTGATTGCCGCAATGTTGGCATAATAATTTAACTTCCATTGTCTTTTTTTAATTCTGACTAACGTCAATTTTTATTGTTGATTATCAGTCCTTTATGTTTTATTAAAATTTATCATTTTTTGCCAATTTTTTCTATCTCTACTTTGACGTTTGCTTGAGGAATTAATCGGTTCCTCTGATGTGGGGAATGCATTACAACGTCTGTCTATATGCAACATTACATTTATTTTTTCTATGTGAAATCCAGATGTTACATTTAGTCCCTCAATACGGCCGTGTATATGTAACTGTTGCCTTTGTTTATACCGGCCATGAATGTATCTATTTTATTCCCCCTCCATGATGGCGGCCACGCCCGGCAGGGTTTTGCCCTCGATGTATTCGAGCATGGCGCCGCCGCCGGTGGATACATAGCTGACTTTATTTGCCAAGTTGTATTTATTGACGGCTGCCACGCTGTCGCCGCCGCCCACCAGTGAGAATGCGCCTTTGGCTGTGGCGTCCGCAATGGCTTTGGCGATCTCCACGGTGCCCCTGGCAAAGTTGTCCATTTCAAAAACACCCATGGGGCCGTTCCACAGGATGGTAGCGGAGTTTTTGATCACCTCGCTGAAAGTCTTGGTGGATTCGGGTCCGATGTCCAGTCCCATCCAGCCTTCGGGGATTTCGCCGGCCTTGCAGACCAGTGTGCCGGCATCGTTGTCGAACTTGTCGGCAGCCACTGTATCGGAGGGGATATGGAGGTTCACATCCAGTTCCCCGGCTTTTTTCATGGCTGCTTTGGCTGTTTCGATCAGGTCTTCTTCAACAAGTGAGTTGCCCACATCGCCGCCCATGGCTTTGATGAAGGTGAACATCATTCCCCCGCCGATGATCAGGTTATCAACCTTGTCCAGCAGGTTGTTGATAATTTCTATCTTGCCCGAGACCTTGGCTCCACCCAGTACGGCTGTGAACGGTTTTTCGTTGTCCACTAGCACTTTGTTGATGCTCTTCAGCTCGTTTTCCATCACGTAGCCAAACATCTTGTCTTTAGGGAAGAACCTGGCAATGACAGCCGTGGAGGCATGTGCGCGGTGTGCTGTCCCGAAAGCGTCATTCACATATACGTCGGCGAGGGCGGCCAGCTTTTTGGCAAATCCCTCATCGCCTTTGGTTTCTTCTTTGTAAAAACGAAGATTTTCAAGTAACAGCACTTCACCCGGTTTCAGGCGGGCTGCCATGTTGCGGGCCTGTGCCCCGATGCAGTCATCGGCAAACTGTACATCCACCCCGAGTTTTTCCGACAGGTCTTTTACAATGTGTTTCAGCGAGAATTTTTCTTCCGGACCTTCTTTCGGCCTGCCCAGGTGCGACATCAGGATCACGGCGCCACCTTTTTCACGAATTTTCTGAATGGTGGGAATGGCCGCCCGGATACGGGTATCATCGGTTATTTTGTATTTATCATTTAAAGGAACATTAAAATCAACACGGACAATCACTTTCTTGCCCGAAAAATCATAATTATCAAGGGTGTTCATGGCTTCAGGTGTTAGTTATTAATGCATTGGTTTATTCTACAAATTTATAAAAAGAATATGAGACTACACGGGTGTAAAGTTATTACGCAGAGTTGCGCGGAAAACCGCCGAGAAGCAATGCTTATTGGTTTATTGTTAAAAAAGTAAGGGATACCTGATAATTACGACCATTTATAAAACGGAGATTTATGAATTATATCCAAAATATTCCCAAGCCCGACTACCAACGCATTGTCATTGTCGGCGGCGGATTTGCCGGATTGAAGCTGTCGCGTAAACTTTTAAACACAGGTTATCAGATTATTTTAATTGACAAAAACAACTACCATCAGTTTCAGCCGTTGCTATACCAGGTGGCTACTGCCGGCCTGGAACCCAGCGCCATTGCTTTTCCTTTCAGGAAAATTTTTCAGAACCACAAAAGGGCGCATTTTCGCATTGCCGAACTTTTGAACATTGACAATAAAAACAATGAAATAACAACCAATATCGGGAAACTGGGCTACGATCACCTGGTCATCGCTGCAGGACTGACCACCAACTATTTCGGAAACCAAAAGATTAAAAAGAATGCTTTGCCTATGAAAAGCGTTTCCGACTCCATTATGATCCGCAACACTATTTTGCAAAATTATGAAGCGGCGCTGGATCAGACCGATCCCATCAGGACCGAAGCGCACCTCAACATCGTGATCGTGGGCGGTGGCCCCACAGGTGTGGAACTGGCCGGTGCCATTGCTGAAATGAAAAAATTTATTTTGCCCAAAGACTATCCCGAGCTGGATTTCAACCTGATGAACATCTATCTTTTTGAGGGCTCGTCAAGACTGTTGAATGCGATGTCGGAAAAATCTTCACAAAAGGCTGCAGAATATCTTGAAAAACTGGGTGTTGTCGTCAAAACCGACACGATAGTCAAAGATTATGATTCAATGTACGTTACGCTGTCAGACGGCTCGCAGCACTGTACCTTTAACCTCATCTGGGCGGCAGGCGTGAAACCTGTTTTGATCAATGGACTGGATGCGGAAACATTTAATAAAAGGAACAGGATAATTACCGACGAATTTAACAGGATCAGGGGTTATGATAATATTTTCGCCATAGGTGATATTGCAGCCATACAGACAGAGGAGAATGAAAACGGGCATCCGCAGGTTGCGCAGGTGGCTATACAGCAGGCAGCCAACCTGGGTGCAAATTTTAAACTGATGAAAACCGGCAAAAAATTACGCCCGTTTGTGTATAAAAATAAAGGTTCACTGGCTACCATCGGAAGAAACCTGGCCGTTGCCGAACTTACCGGTTTCCGGTTTCAGGGATTTTTTGCCTGGGTGCTGTGGTCGCTGGTCCATGTGCTGATGATCCTGGGTGTTAAAAACAAATTGTTTATCCTGCTGGACTGGTCATGGAACTATTTCAATTACGATCATTCCCTGCGCCTGATGATCAATCCCCGGAAAAAGAAAAGTGAAGACAGGTTTCCGCCATCGGAGAACGGGAAATCCGGCCTGGAAGAAACGGTGAATACCTTAGTTAACTAATACTTAAATAAAAAGTAATTGCAAATCCCCTTGCGAACCTTTGCGAAACCATTGCGGTCCTTTGCGTTATAGCTTTTAGAATTTACCTTGTGTTTTTAAGCTATTACGCTGAGTTGCGCAAAAAAGCGCAGAGAACCGCAAAGTAAGACATTTAGAAAATAAACTAATACGGCTCATAAACTGTTCCCTCACCCGCAAATAAATCTTTACATTTGTAGCTCCAAAACAACGAGCTTATGGATGCTTTTCAGGGCAAATTACAATCCAAACTACCCAATACGGGAACTTCCATTTTTGCCGTGATGACGCAACTGGCGCGGGAATACAAAGCTGTGAATCTTTCACAGGGTTTCCCCGACTTTCCGGTTTCTGCCGAACTCATCGGCCTGGTTCACAAATACATGAAAAACGGATACAACCAGTATGCGCTAATGCCGGGCGTTACCGAATTGCGGCAGGCCATTTCCCGGATGTTCCGCGAAAACTACGGAGCACATTATGACCCCGAAAAAGAAATAAACATTGTGGCCGGCGCCACCCAGGGGTTGTTCAACGCCATAACCGCTTTTGTAAACAGGGGTGATGAGGTAATCGTTTTCGGACCGGCTTATGACAGCTACGCTCCGGCCGTGGAAGTCGCCGGAGGCATTGTGAAATACGTAGAACTGCATTTCCCCGATTTCCGCATCAACTGGGAGAAAGTGAAGGCTTCTCTGAGTCCGAAAACCCGCATGATTGTCATCAACTCACCGCACAACCCCACCGGAAGCATTCTTTATGAAGAAGACCTGAAACAACTGGAAAAACTGACAACCGGGACAAACATCATCGTTTTGAGCGATGAAGTTTACGAACACATTATTTTCGAGGGCAAACAGCATCAAAGTGTCTGCCGGTTTCCGGAACTGGCATCGCACAGCCTGCTCGTCGGTTCTTTCGGAAAGACGTTTCATGCCACGGGCTGGAAAACGGGCTTTGTGCTCGCACCCGAAAACCTGATGAAAGAATTCAGGAAAATACATCAGTTTATGGTGTTTGCGGTCAACACGCCCATGCAGCATGCCATGGCCGAATACCTGGAGGACAGCGGCCATTATAAAAATCTCGGAAATTTCTTCCAGGAGAAACGTGATTTTTTCGTTTCGGGACTGAAAGATTCCCGGTTTAAAATATTGCCGTCTTACGGAACCTATTTCCAGTTGCTGGATTACAGCGGGATCAGCGATGAACCGGAAGTGGAGTTTGCCACCCGGCTGATCAAAGAATACCGGATTGCCGGCGTTCCAGTTTCTTCATTTTATCATGATGCAAAGGATAACAAGACCATACGTTTTTGTTTTGCCAAAGAAAATACAACACTTGAAAAAGCCATTGAAATATTATGCAGGATTTAAAATTATTGTGTTTGCAGTCGGACCTTGCCTGGGAAGACCCTGAAAAAAACAGGGAACTTTTCAGCATCAAGATACTGAATCATTTTGAAGGTCATGACCTGATCATCCTTCCGGAGACTTTTACAACCGGATTTCCCGTTGACCCTTCCGGCCTGGCTGAAAACCCCGGCGGGGAAACCATGCAATGGATGGCCGGTATTGCCCGCGAAACGGGGTCAGTGTTGACAGGCAGCATGCTTTTGGAGGATGAAGGCCATTTTACAAATTCACTGATCTGGATGAGGCCGGATGGTACTTATGAGCGCTACGATAAACGTCATGTTTTTTCAATGGGCGGAGAACACAAAAAGATTACTCCCGGGAAAAAGCAACTGACCGTTGAACTTAAAGGCTGGCGTATCCGGCCGATGATCTGTTACGACCTGCGTTTTCCGGTATGGTGCAAAAACACATTGGATGAAAATGGCCGTTATGTGTATGACCTTATGTTGTTTGTGTCCAACTGGCCTGATGTCAGGATCTATCCCTGGGAACAACTGTTGATCAGCCGGGCCATTGAGAACCTGTCGTATGTTATCGGGTTAAACCGGATAGGCTATGACGGGCCGGGCAATTATTACAGTGGCAATTCAATGATCATTGACCCCAAAGGGAAAATTATTGCCGAAGCCGAAGAAGGAAAAGAACGGGCCATAACAGAAACGCTTTCTTACATTGAACTGGATGAATTCAGGAAAAAGTTTGATGTAGGGCCGGACTGGGATGAGTTTGAGATAAGATTGGAGTCTTGAGTCTGGAGTTTGACCCTTACGGCTGTTCGGAATTTGTAATTCCGAACCAATGTATAATGTCAGAAATGAAAAGCATTTGGATTTTCAATCCGTTACGATACCCTGCTTTCGGATTACAAATCCGGAAGAGCGGAATCGTTGTGTTAATTATTGATATATTTGTATTTATAGTTTCTCTATCTTTAATCTTTTGTCTTTCATCTTTTATCTTTTATTTTGTAATTCAATGACCTTCCAGAGTCCAAATTTGGACCCGGAAGAGTCAGATTAACGAACATCAAAAACCCTTCATTATGAAACGAACTATTATCTTGCTTAACCTGATTTTCACACTACTTTTTGGTTCTTTTGCGCAGTCTTCTCCCAAAACAATCTCTTTCAAATCACCTGATGGCCTCACAGTTACGGCTGACTTATACATGACCGCTGCAAAAGACACACCGTTTATCATTCTATTTCACCAGGCAAGGTTCAGCCGCGGTGAATACAGGGAAATCGCCCCGAAACTGAATGATCTGGGATTTAACTGCATGGCGGTGGACCAACGTTCAGGAGGTGAGGTAAACGGTGTTGTGAACGAGACACACAAAAGGGCAGAAGAAGCCGGAATGAAAACCAAATACACCGATGCTTACCCCGACATGGAAGCTGCTTTGGAATACGTGAAAGACAAATACAGCCCGGACAAACTCATCGTTTGGGGAAGTTCCTATTCATCGGCCCTGGTGTTTGTGCTGGCGGCAAAACATCCTCATGATATTGACGGTATTCTTTCTTTTTCTCCCGGAAATTATTTCAAACTCGAAGGCAGGACCATAGCGGATTATGTAAAAGAAGTCACATGCCCGGTATTCATCACTTCTGCAAAGTCGGAAAGGGAGTCATGGCAACCCATCTATGATAGCCTGAAATCAACAGATAAAAACTGGTTTCTGCCGGAGGTGAAAGGTTATCATGGTTCCAAAGCATTATGGGCAGTGAACCAGGGAAATGAAGAATACTGGAAAGCCGTGAAAGAATTTCTGAAGAGATGGGAATAGATTAAAAAGTTTAAATAATTAATGTTTAAACAGGTGATTAAGCCTCATGCCAAATTTAAACGGTTTCCATGGGGATGAAAAGTCTCAATTGTTATAAATTTGCCGGACTTAATTCAAAATCATGAATATAATCATAGCTGGTGACGGGGAGGTGGGCTTCCACCTGGCAGAAGCGCTTGTTGACTCCAACCACGACATAACCATTGTTGACCCCCACGAAGAATTATTGAAAATGGTTGAATCGCACACCGACCTGATGACGCTGGTCGGTGAGTCCAACTCGGTTGGTGTGCTCAAACAGGCACATGTCGAAAAAGCGGACCTGGTCATTTCGGTTTTACATGACGAAAAGACAAATATCCTGACAGCCATACTTGGAAAAAAACTGGGGGCAAAGACAACCATCGCCCGGGTAAATACACTGGAAAACCTCAGCGGAGAAAATCAAAAGATATATGAGGAGCTGGGCATTGACCTGTTGATTTCCCCGGAAGACATTGCTGGGCATGAGGTTATTGACCTGCTGGAACAGCCGGCTGCCATTGAGATATATGAAATCTCGGAAGGCAAGTTTTCCATCTTTCTTATCAAAATTGAAAAAGATGCCCCTGTTGTCTGGAAAACACTGGAAGAGGTAGCCAAACTCTATGGTCCGCTGGATTTCAGAGCCGTAGCTTTCCATCGCGGTGACGATACGTTTTTGCCTACCGGCCAAACAATCGTTAATCCCGGTGATCTTGTTTATGTAATCACCAAACCCGAGTCATCCGAGAAACTGATGAGAATGGGGGGAAAAGAAAAACTGGAAATCAACAACATCATGATCGTAGGTGGCGGAAGGGTAGGCCGTGTGATTGCCAAACGCATGGAGTCGGAGATGAACATTAAATTGATTGAACGCGATAAGGAACGCTGTCTGGCGCTGACAAATCTTTTGGATGATACATTAATCATCAACGGCGATACACGGGATATTAATCTGGTTGAAGAAGAAGGCATTGAAAACATGGATGCTTTTATTGCCGTTACGGACAGTTCCGAAACCAATATCCTGACTTGCCTTCATGCAAAGAAATTTGGCGTGAAAAAAACCATTGCCCTTGTTGAAAACCTTGAATACATAGAGATATCGCAAAACATGGGGATTGATGCCATCGTCAACAAAAAGCTGATCGCTGCCAGCCATATCATCCGGTATTCCATGAGCGACGATATTACTTATTTCAAATACATGAGCGGTATCAATGCCGAGATTGCCGAAGTGGTTGCTAATAAAGGTTCAGCTGCGGTGAAAAAACCCATCAAGGATCTGAATATTCCGGAAGGGGCAATTATTGGTGGAATTGTCAGAGGTAAGGAAACACACATTGCTTTAGGTAATTTTCAGATTCAGGAAGATGACAAGGTGGTAATGATTGCCTTGCCCGGAGTAATGCCAAAGCTTGAGAAATTATTTACAAAAAGTGTTTTTGGCATCTAATAGCTTTTTATGTCCCGAAAAACCAAAAAACAACTGATCAATTTTAAAGTAATTCTCAAGGTGCTGAGTTTCCTTTTGATCATTGAATCGGTTTTTATGCTTACCGGCCTGGGATTTGCGTGGTATTATGATGAGACGTTTATACCCCTGGTCATTTCGGCAATCATAACAGGGACTACCGGGCTGGTTTTGTGGTTCGCCATTCACCCCCGGAAAGGAATAAAAAGTGTCGGGCGTCGCGAAGGGTATCTTATTGTTTCCTTAAGCTGGATCGTTATTTCTGTTTTCGGCACATTACCTTTTCTTTTTAGCGGTGCGGTCCCTTCATTTACCGACGCTTTTTTTGAAACTATGTCGGGCTTTACCACAACCGGAGCTTCCATTCTGAATGACGTCGAATCACTGCCTAAAAACATCCTTTACTGGCGTGCCATGACCCATTGGATAGGTGGCATGGGGATCATTGTACTGACAGTAGCCGTGCTCCCTTTTCTGGGAATCGGAGGCATGCAACTGCTGGTTGCCGAGATGCCCGGTATTACACCCGATAAACTGCATCCACGGATTACCGCAACAGCCAAAAGATTATGGGGTATCTACGTGATGTTCACTTTGATCGAGACATTACTTTTGTGGGCAGGTGAAATGAATTTGTTTGATTCTGTTTGTCACGCTTTTGCCACCATGGCGACAGGAGGGTTTTCAACAAAAAATGACAGTATCGCCGGATTCAGTGCGTATTCTCAATATGTTATCGTTTTATTCATGATTATTGCCGGCAGCAATTTCACACTTCATTATCTCGGGATGCACGGGAGGATAAAAAAAGTTACCGAAAATCAGGAATTCAGGACCTACATCGGGATTATCATAACAGTAACCCTGATGGTTGGTATCGGTTTGGTTATATTTCACACTTATGGGATCAACGATGCTTTCAGGGACGCACTGTTCAATGTGGTTTCCATCATTACCACTACAGGGTTTGCCACAGCCGATTACCTGAAATGGCCATCATTTTTGTGGATGCTCATTTTTGCATTGATGTTTGTCGGCGGAAGCGCGGGTTCTACCGGTGGCGGGGTAAAAGTGGTCAGGCATTATCTTTTGTTAAAAAACTCTTGGCTTGAACTGAAAAGGGCAATCCATCCCAGCGCCATCATTCCGGTTAAATTTAACGGGAAATCCGTTAGCCAGGATATCATTTTCAATGTAATGGCCTTTTTTCTGATCTATATCCTGGTCTTTGGAATGGGAGCTGTTGTGTTGTCGTCTCTGGGGATGGATTTTGAAACATCCGTTGGTGCGACGATTGCCACACTGGGAAATATCGGTCCGGGAATCGGGCATGTGGGGCCGACGAACAATTATTCATTTTTTCCGGATTTCGGCAAATGGTTTTTATCTTTCCTGATGTTGCTTGGAAGACTTGAGTTGTTTACCGTCCTGATCATTTTCTCTCCGGCATTCTGGAGAAATTAACCCTTCCTTTAAAATCTGCTTCTGAACCCTTTGTTCTTAAAAACATAGCCGATGCTTACTTCAAAAACAATTCCCGAACCGTACACTATTCTCATCAGGCGTTTCATTTCCTGGGTGGTGGTACCCGTGACAATATCTATGTTGTTATTGAGCAAATAAGCATAACCCAGGTCGAATAACAGGAAAAATCCCCCATTGGTCACCAGGTCACCTCCCACGACAAATTGCAGGAACCGGGATGGCAATAATTTAAATGTGATATCATTCCCTGTGCCAATGTCTTCAATTGTGAGTATCTGGTCAAAAGACCCGGTGCTGTATATGAATCCACTGCCGGCAAAAGGTGAAAAATTCTTCTTAAGAAAAATGTAACGTCCCCTTATTCCGAATTTATAACCTGTTGAAGAGATTCCCACACCTCCGTCCAGCGCAACTTTGGGAACAAGATAGTACTGCATGGCAATACCAAAACCCGTCAGGCTGTTCCAGCACAGGTTACCGCTCAATCCGAATGTGTGGGTCATCCTCACCGGGATATCCATGACCCCAAACTTTTGCTGGGCAAAAGAGATTCTGCCAATGAAGAAAAACGCAAATAAAAAAATGAAAAAGTGCTTTATAATTGTTGACATTATCAGGCATTCAAATATATTGATATTTATAATTGAAATCAACCACCGGAAACTTTTATTAATACTGGCGATAATAAACCGTATATATTCAGGTAGCAGATTGTCACAATTACCCTCATACCAGGTACGAAATATTAGCCGTTGATTTGATTTTGTGGTTGTTATATCGTTTGTAGCAATCTGGAAATATTATCAGTAAATTAGTTAATACTTTTCTCAGGCCATAAACCGCCATACTGCTTCTTGTAAAAATTCGCTTTCTCAATTTCGCCTTTCTTCCCGAATACATAACTGATGGAGTAAAGTGTTTTTACCCAAATGGAAGAGGCCGCCGGCACCGTGATCACCAAAGCTTTGTCATCCAGGATGGCCTGATAGGCAGCAATAGCAGCATCCCAATTCTGCTGCTGCTCATATACATGAGCTAAAGACCGATAAGCAACCAAACGGATGCGCGGACTCAAGGCCGTCATTGCCGGCTTTTGCGCAGAGGGCACCAGTTCGATAACCTGCCTGAAATCTTTGATGGCCTGACCGGTGTTTCCTTTTATGAAAGCTATTTTGCCATGGATGAGAATGCTGAAAGCTTCTTTGGCACGGTCAAGCTCCATGGGAAGATGGGGCTGGATAATTCCGTAAGGCATCTGGCGATCCTCTGCCATTAATTGTTGTAAAAATTGTTTCGCCTGATCAGTATCCCCGGAATTGGCAAAATAAATCGCCAGCCAACCAAGTGCTTTTACACGGGCAATACCCAAGGTTTCATTGGGAGCGGTCCTGAGCAATCGCTCAAACTTTGTGCTATCACCCAGTTCCAAAAAGGTCAGTGCCAGTTCGATCCGGTTCCATGTCGTAAGATTGCTGTTTGGGAGTTGCACCGCCTGTTTTGCACTGGTCTGAAGCAGTTGCAAAGCGCGATCTTGTTGTCCGTTAAACAGGAAAAAGCGCGCCAAAAACCAACGGCTTGTTGTCTGGAAATAGGGTAAAAGTTTATGCTGTCGTTTTGCAATAAATGCCTCCATCTTACTCCGGGCTGAATCCAGATCGCCATTCATCCAATCCAGAAAAGCAGCTGATAAATACGGCAGCTCCATGGGAATATCAGGATTTAGTTGGAGTGCGTGAGAAAATTCAGTATGTGCTTTGGTTACGTCTTGCTCCAGAAACAAAGCATCAACGCCGAGGTCCGAATAGTTTATTGCGTAATAAGGACGAATACGGGCACAGATTTGCTTTTGCTCAACACAGCGTTGATAATCACCGGCCCACAGATAGATTTGACTCAGATTTTCATGCCCCCAGTAGTCATCAGGATACAATTCCACAAGCACCTCATAATTGGCGATTGCCTGCTGAAAATCACCGAGACTAAAAGCTGCATTGGAACCAAGGATAAAATATTTTTCACGATCGGTTGCGTTTTCAGACAATTGCACGGCCTTTGCAAAAGCAGTACGGGATTCCGGTAACTGCCCCGTCCACAAATAAGCAAAACCAAGATAAAGATAACTCATGGCGAAAGTTGAGTCATGTTGTATAGCTTGTTCAAAAAAGACGCGGGCTCTTTCCCAATCGAACAGGTTTAGATAATAAACCCCTTTTGAATAAATTTGTAAAGCTTCCAGAGATGGCGTTGTCGCATGCTCCAGCACCCTATTAGTCATTGAGATCGCATCAAGCGATTCCCCCAGTTTTTTACGCAACTCTACAGCAAGATGGCTGACTGCGGGCAGAACTTCTTCCCGGCTATTCGCTTCCCGGGAAAAACTGGTTATTGTAACGTCACTAACAGGATTAATAAGTTTCATTGTGATGACGTAATGTCCGCCCATTTCTTCTATGCTCCCGCTCAACATCGCCCGGATACCGCCATCCCGCAGACAAATCTCACGGCCTGTCTGCTCATCAATTGTTGTCGCAGGATCCCGTTGCATGAATTGCAGGGCGTCGAGTACGCGGGAGGGGGGGACCACATTGACGTAAACCGACCGGCTTAACTCATGTTCCAAAGCTGTTCGTAATGCCGTTGCAAATATGTCTTCACCGGTATAATTTTCAAAATCGGTGACCAACACCCAGTCACGCGCTGCAAATGAAACGGCGGAATTGGGTTTAAGAATGAAATAGGCGGCTGTAAACACGAGTGCCAAAACGATCAGGAGCACTCCGGTTGTCTTCCGGGCTGGAAAAAATTGCCGTTTTTCCCTCTGCAATGAAAATGGTTCTTGTTTTGATGATAACATCCCGGGGTCATCCAATATCCTGTCCGGTTCAATTGCATGAGGATCGCTTATTTCCTTAACCGTTTCAGTTACAGGGGCAATAAATTTGAATCCCATGCGGGGGATAGTCTTTATGAAGCGGGGCTGTGCGCTATCATCCTTCAGAGCGTGGCGGATTTCTTTGATACATTGGCTAAGAACATTCTCTGTTACAAATGTGTCTTTCCAGACTTCGTCTAACAATTCACTTTTTTTAACCAACCGCCCGCCCCGTTTAACCATAAACAGCAAAATTTCAAAAGCTTTGGGACGAAGATATATCTCTTGCCCGCCTTTTTTCAGGCAGTGTTCACGAACTTCTAATGAGAAATCGGAGAAAATATAACACCTATTGTTTTCCTGATCCATTAAACAGGGGCTTCAAAAATATTTCAAAAATATTTCATAAAGTTATAAAGAATATCATAATCAAGATTGATATTCTTGCAAATCGTACTAATAAACTATTATTTAACCATTAAAACTAAAGGAGGGATTCATTATGAAAACTTTTTACAAATTTCTTTGCATCGGATTCGGCCTCGGAATTTTGTTTGTAACCCCGGCCTTTCCCCAACCTCAGTTCACCCCGTATGAAAACAATCCGGTTATTGCCTACGGCCCTGAAGGTTCGTGGGATGCAGGTGCTATTTTTCTGCCGGAGGTAGTTTTTAACGACAGCCTGTATTATATGTTTTATCAGGCCAGCCCAGATATCACGACCACTCCGTTTGCCATCGGTTATGCCACTTCCAGCGATGGTTACACCTGGGCCAAATTCAGTGGCAATCCTGTCTTTCAGTCGGATGGCAGTGGCTTCGACGCCTGGATGGTTGCAGAGCCCAGAATACTGGTGCAAGACGCCCTATGGGTTATGTACTACAATGCCCGTTCCGCTCCAGGCCCCGGACCCGGACCGGCGATCGGCAGGGCGACTGCATCTACTCCTGACGGCCCCTGGACAACATCGGATAATCCTGTATTACAAGCCGGCAGCGCGGGCGAGTGGGATCAGGCCTTTGTAACACCAAACTGCATTATTACAACTGACTCGGGTTATGTTATGTACTATTCCGGCGGCACAAAATATCCTCCGCCTCCGTCCGATCACGCTATGGTCGGTATGGCCACCTCACCGGACGGCATCACCTGGACCAAATATGACGACCCGACGACGACTGCCGCTCCTTTTGCCGAAAGCGACCCGGTGTTGCCCCTCGGTTCCCCCGGCAGCTATGATTCCGGTCTGGCCTGGGAGTGCGACGTTCTGCCCACCCAAAATGGCTTTGAAATGTTTTACACCGGCGATGACGACACCTGGACTATGGGCGAGCAAATTTGTTATGCCACCAGCACAGATGGCATTCACTGGGTCAAAGACCCGAACAATCCTTTTCTGGATCACACGCAGCCCTGGGCAACGATGGATATAGTTGCCCCATCCGTCATCAAGATCGATGGCACATATTTCCTGTATTATACGGGAAACACCAACTGGTATGACGGTCAGATTGGCCTGGCTACGGGTACTGTTGTATCGTCGGTAGGATCTGCCTTTTCGCCAGTCGGGAAAACCTTTGAGTTGTTACAAAACACCCCGAACCCGTTTAATACAGATACCCAAATCCGTTTTGTCATGCAACAAAATTCGCATGTTAAATTGGAAATTTTCGATTTGAGCGGAAAAAGAATTATCACACTCCTGGACGAGGTGCAATCCGCAGGCCTCCATACCGTCATCTGGAACGGCTCTGACGAAACAGGCGGTAACGTTGCAAACGGGATTTACCTGTATCGTATGCAGGCAGGAAATTCAATGAGTATCCGGAAAATGACGTTGCTGCAATAAGCATAATAACATAAGACTATTCTTACATCCCTGAAGAATTTTCAGCTCAGATTACCACTTGATCTGCATACATTGATTTTGAAAAGAAACCAACCACCGGAAACTTTTCTTAATTTTGACTGAAATTAATCGGGTATGATCAAGCTCTCGGTCGTCATCATCACTTTCAACGAAGAAAGAAATATAGCGCGCTGCCTGAGTTCCGTAAAAGATGTTGCCGACGAGATCATTGTTGTGGATTCTTTTTCAACTGATAAAACAAAAGAAATATGTGAAAGCGGGAATGTCAGGTTCATTGAACATGCATTCCAGGGGCATATTGAGCAGAAAAACTTTGCGATGGAACAAGCATCCAACGATTATATCCTGTCACTCGATGCGGATGAGGCATTATCGGATGAACTTAAAACTTCACTTTTACAGGTAAAACAAAACTGGACACATGACGGATACACTTTCAATCGCTTTACAAACTATTGCGGCAAGTGGGTAAGGTACAGCGGATGGTACCCGGATGTGAAACTCCGGATGTGGGACAGGCGCAAAGGAAAATGGCAGGGAATAAACCCGCACGATAAATGTGTGCTTGAGCCGGGAGCCAAAATAAAACATCTCAAAGGCGACCTGCTTCATTATTCATATTATACCATTGAAGAACATATTTTACAGGCAAACAAGTTCAGCACCATTGCTGCGGAACAACTGGCTAAAAGGAAAAAAAGAGTTCCGTTCATCAAAGTGCTGGTCAACCCCTTTTTTAAATTTCTACGCAATTATTTTCTGAAAGCCGGTTTCCTTGACGGATATTACGGCTTTATCATTTGCACAATCACAGCCCACGAAACTTTTCAGAAATATGCCAAAGCATGGCGACTGACAAGACAAGAAATGAATAAAGTTTAAATCCGATCAGGTAATAGTAATCATCTCCGTGTCACTCTGTGTTTCCTCCGTGCCACTCTGTGTCACAACTCTTTTATTGTAAGCTCAAAGAACCACGGAGAAACGCAGAGGAAGTTCTTTGCGAACCCTGGCGAATCCCTGACGAACCTTTGCGTTACAAGCCATCGCTATTACGCAGAGTTACGCAAAGGAGCGCAGAGAACCGCAAAGCAAATTCCTTAAAAAAGCAATTTTATCCTGTCGCGCAACCGCAGGAGTTTCAGCTTGAAAGTCTCTTCGGGTTCCGGTAACGGGCCGGTAAAAGGAGTGCCCATCCGCAGATAGTGTTTTCGGAAAACCGAATTGCTCATCCCCCATTTTTTCAGGAATTGTTTGCGCCCGTTGTTCTTTTTGACACGTCTGACGCTGGCCGAAATAAAGTGATAAGAGCGGCTTTTTGAAACACCTTTAAAATACCGGACACCTGCCTGCCACAATTTCATCATAAAATCAGGATCAGAATACATGCCGGGTGTGAACTCGATACTCATTCCGCCAACCAGGTCCCATATTTTCCGGTGAACAACCAGCGGATACCAGTTGCTCCCGTTCCAGTCGTGCCATTCCATTCCGGCATAGTTTTCAAGTAAGGCTTTTTCATTAAAATCATCCGCCGTTGTGCCAAACGAATGGGGTGCGATCACACACGGATTGAATGTTTTCCGGGGTTCTATTTTCGTTGCTGATATGGAAAAATATTCATGCCCGACTTTTTCGATTTCTCTCCACAGGTATAAATCCCAGTCGGGAAGCACATAGTTGTCATCGTCAATAAGCAAAAGATAATCGCTGTCGGACAGTGAAGCAGTTGCATTGAAAGCATAGCATACTCCGACATTTTGTTTTGAATAACTGTAATCGAGCTTCTTTTCCTTTACCCAGTCCAGCGTACCGTCATTTCCCTCGTTGACATGGATAATGATCTGGTGATAAAAATGGCTGTTTTTCTGAATACTGTTTATGCAAATCTTCAGCATGGCCAGGTTGTTCCATGTAGGGATCAGGATTGAAAACTTCGTGATCGCTTTGTGTACACGTTTATTGTAAATTATTTTTTCACTTAACATATCGCTTCAGAATGAAGATGAAAACCAAAGTTAACCCAAAATTCGGGAAATCGCTTGTGTGTTTAAATTTTCGCAGAAAAAATGTATCTTGCGCTGGCCCGGAGCCGATTATCCGGACACATCAACCTCATCAAACAAAACTTTGGATAAAAAGCAAAATAAATGGCTGGTAATTGTCAACCCGCATGCAGGGAGCAAAAGGTGTGAACGGGACTGGCCGGAGATACGTAAATACCTTAAGGACGCCGGGTTGAAGACTCATTCAATTTTCACTGAGCGTCCGTATCACGCGATGGAAATCGCCCGTGATCAGATTGAAGAAAAAGGGTTTGACAAAATTATTGTTGTCGGCGGCGACGGCACACTGAACGAAGTGGTCAACGGCATATTTTTGCAAAAACGCTTAAAAACACAGGATGTGACTGTGGGTATGATATCGGTCGGCACGGGAAACGACTGGGGCCGCATGTATGATATGCCGGATTCATACCGGGAACAGGTGAAATTGCTGACCAGCGGATATTCCTTTTTGCAGGATGTGGGAAAAGCTTCCTACCGGTTCTCGGAAGACAGGCAACACCGCTATTTTATGAATATTGCGGGTATGGGCTACGATGCACTGGTTACTGAAAAAGCCAACGTCATGAAACAAAAAGGAAAAGGCGGCCCCGTATCTTATCTGATAAATGTTGTTTCCGGTTTGTTTCAGTACAAAAGTGTTCATCTCGACATCCATGCCGACGACAAACACGTGT
>CAZMOS010000009.1:0-47371 GCA_964567945.1 uncultured Lentimicrobiaceae bacterium | reverse complement strand
GAACTAACCCCGGCAGCGAATATCATTAAGGGAAGCGCTATAATTCTTAAATCAAAACCCGAATTAGCAGATAAAATCATAAGCAAACTTTTGAAAATTAAGGACAACAAATATGAAACAAGGGAATGCAAAGAAATATTAAAAGGACAAGCGATAGATTTGTTTTACAAGCTATTTGATAAATTGCCGCAAAACAAAAAAATCAAAGAATTTGTAAATGGAAGTCTTAACAGTAACAGAATTTCAACGAAAAAGAAAGCCGAAAAATTTATAAAGAAATACAAATAACGAACGCAGAACATAATAGAATTTAAGGCCCGGTTGAGCCCAAAAAACCAGGCAGCGGATTAAAGAAATATCCACTACCTGGTTTTTTATGAACCTTTTTTACGAATCATATTCAATATTTTACAACTTCAAGAATATCATGAGAAAATTTTTATTCCTGATTGCATGCTCATTTCCTCCGTTTCAGTCAATTCCTCAAAACCGCTCCTGCCACACGTCAAAATAGTCGTCATCTTTCTGAACCGGCTTAAACCGGAATGTAAAACGGTAACTTGCACTGGGCAGGGTGTATTGCTTATGCGGACGGGCGCCCCAGGAATTGTCGCCGCCAACGCCCATTTGTTTGAAGTCAATATTCACAAGGGTTTCTTTCCGCGGATGCATGTCTTTGGTGTACCTGTAATTTTTCTTTGTCAACTGGTCCAGGTCATCCGTTGTAAAATGCAGTGCGGAAAAGCTGAAATAGTTAACGGCTTTAAACAACATCCCCTCACCCTGGTTGTTGATTACTGCCATCCACCGTGCACCGGTCTTGTACCCATTCTCCTGCGGGCGGATGTAAGCGAAATACTGCCTTGACACCGTACTGTGATAATGATCCACAAAAGACCCCGTATGGCGGTCGGAATAGTTTTCCTCCGGTCCGCGTCCATAATACTGCATCTGTTCGTACCCTTTGACCAGGGTAACCTGCATCCCGAAACGGGGCAGGTTCGGCAAACCCTCAATCCCGGGATCAAGCTGCATTTCGACACTCACCTCGCCGTTACCGAAAATCTCATAATTGATATTCAGCTCCGAGCGTGCATCCGGCATATTATATTTTGCAAAGACCCGCACCACCGCGTTGTTGGAATGCTGGACATCAAACTTTTTCAGCTCCAGATGTTTTCCTGCCGTCCGCCAGATGGCTTGCCGCTGATCCATCCGGTTCCCGAAATCGTTGTCGGTGGGCGCCCGCCAAAAATTGGGCTGCAGGGGTTTGTCAATGAGTTTCTTCTCATCAATTTTATACAGGTTTAACAAACCGGTTGCTTTATCAAAACCAACTTCAAAACCCTGACCCACAATAACCAGTTCATTATCCTGGTCGTCCACGGCAAGCCCGGGTAATTTGTTGATGTTGATCCTTCCGGCCGGCCTGCGGTAATACACAAAAAACTGTTCGCCCGCCATTGGTGTGCCTGCTTTTACAAACGGTTTGTCTTGTTTGGGAACCAGCGTAAAATTCAGCCTGTAATCATAACCCCTTTTGAATTCATACATATCCAGCGGCACATAAATGGTGTCGGAATGATGCGGAGCCAATTCCAGTCCTTCGATCTTTCCGCTTAATACATCCTTGCCGTTGGCACGTAAAGCCCATTTCAGGTCAAATTCATCCATATCCGTAAAATCATGCATGTTGGTCAGGATGAATAAACCTTTGGTCTGGTTGAAAGGTTTTATCCTGATGTACTGATAAACTTTCTTTACTTCCACCATGGCCGGATGAGGGGAACGGTCAGGATTCACGATGCCGTTGATACAGAAATTGCCGTCGCTGGGCGTGCCTGTGGGGCCGAAATAGCCACCGTAAACCCAGAATTTTTTTCCTTTGTCGTCAAACTGCACCAGTCCCTGGTCCACCCAGTCCCAGATGAAGCCGCCCTGAAGCCGGTCGTATTTTTCGATCACATCCCAGTAATCCTGCAGGTTGCCTGTGCTGTTTCCCATGGAATGGGCATACTCGCACATAATGAGCGGACGCATTTGTTTTTCTTTGGCGTACGACTCGATGTATTCAATGGAAGGATACATGGGTGTGTAAATATCCACATGATTTCTTTTCAAAGCCCGCTCATATTGTACAGGGCGTGACGGGTCTCTGTGATGGATCCATTTTGATGCGGCAATAAAATTCACGCCGTCGCCGGCTTCATTGCCCATTGACCAGATGATGACCGAAGGATGGTTCTTGTCACGTTCCACCATACGCCGGATGCGTTCCAGATGGGCTTTTTTCCATTCGGGATTATTGCCCAGTGTACGGTCGGGACGGTAACCCATACCGTGAGATTCGATGTTGGCTTCGTCCACGAGATAAATACCGTATTTGTCGCACAGTTCATACCAGTATGGGTCATCGGGATAATGGCTTGTGCGTACCGCATTGATGTTGTTCTGTTTCATCAGGGCGATGTCTTTCTCCATCAGCGCTTTCGATACCACGTGCCCTTTGTACTCATCGTGTTCATGGCGGTTGACCCCTTTGATGAGGATAGGAACGCCGTTTACCAGCAACTGCCCGTTTTTGATCTCCGATGTCCTGAAACCTATCCTGTTGCTGACATATTCCGAAGACCTCCCTTTATCACCCTGAAGATGAAGAACCAGTGTATAAAGATTAGGCGTTTCCGCCGACCATTTTTTCACATCCTTGATCTGCATTTCTTCCACAACCGATGTTGAATCAGGATTTTCAAGTGTGAAAGAACGTTTTTTTGAAACAACCTCATTTCCTTGCTGATCATACAGTGAGACGGTGAGTTTGAATTTTTTCCCTTTTTCCTGTCCTGAAAAATCTTTGATCCGGGTTTCCACCTTCAGGGTGCCATCGCGATAATCGTTCTCCAACCCGGCATGGGCAAAGAAGTCGTAAATGTTCACCCCGGGGACGGCAAAGAGGTAAACACTCCGTTCGATGCCGCTGATGCGCCAGAAATCCTGGCACTCCAGATAGCTGCCGTCGGACCAGCGGTAAACCTCGACGGCCAGTATGTTTTCCCCTTTTTGCAGATAAGGGGTGATGTTAAATTCCGCCGGTAGTTTGCTGCCCTGGCTATAACCCGCTTTTTTACCGTTAACCCAGACATACATGGCCGATTTCACGGCTCCGAAATGAAGGATAACCTCTTTCCCGTTCCAGTCCGAAGGCATGATGAATGAAGTGCGGTAAGAACCAACGGGATTGTAATCGTGCGGGATGTGCGGCGGGTTGGGATTTTTGGTCCACTCATACGGCTGATTAACGTATATCGGCACGCCATACCCCTGAAGTTCCCAGTTTGCCGGGACGGGAATATCGTCCCAGGAGGAGACATCAAAATCCGGTTTGTAAAAATCCACCGGACGGGCGGAAGGTTTTTTTGCCCAGTGGAATTTCCACTTTCCGTCCAGCGACTTATACCACGGTGAACTTTCCGGTTTGCCCGCCAGCGCTTTTTTCAGATCCGGATAAGGCATCATCGTAACATGCGGAGGCAGTTTGTGGATGCCGATGACATCGGGATTTTCCCAGTCGGGCGTTGATGTTTCCTGTGCCTGTAAATGAAAGGACAGGAGAACAATAATAAACAAAGGGATGTGGTTTTTCATTTGATCTTTTTTATTTCAAAGTCCCGGCAAACTTTTGAATAACCGTTACAGCTTTGGATGCGTTGACTTTCAGGTCTTCCGGTGTTGACACTTTTATTTTTTGTACTTCTTCAAGAATACTTTGTTGCTTGTTGACTTTATTCTGCAAGGCCGATACATCAAAACCCGACTTGCTGATGTTTCCCGCATTCATCTGCCCCAGCAGCCAGTTGTTTGAATTGATGGCATTCATCATCATCTGGATCAGGGAACGGTACGTTGTTTTAGCCATTTTGCTGTTGTCCGTATCAATGTACTTTTGAAAATCAGATTGTCCTTTGATAAAATCATTGGCGAGGGAAGCCTGTGAATCTTTCCATCTTTGCAACCTCAGGTCGCCGGTTTCTATTTTTTCCTGGGTTCCTTTTTTAGTCGTGTAGCCCGGCCCTGTGACAGGCTCGCCGCCACCCTTTGGCGGAGAAGGCGGGGGTGTCGGACTTTTTTCAATTCCATCGCCATATCTCTGATTTATTTCCATTTGCCTTTTAAAACTTTCAAGGTATCCTGTAACCGAAGTTTTATCACGCTGATTCGACAGATTGTTGAGGTCTGCGGCTAATAATCTGTCAAAAACCGCCTGTTCGTAATTGATCCTGTTATTCAGGTTTTGTTTTTCGATTTCTATATTCATCGGCTTATCCGGTGTGTGTTCTTTAAGCCAGGTTTCCAGGTCTTTAGTGTAACCGGCTTTCAGGTCCTCAAGGTTTTTTTTGCTGCGGGCAACCTCACGCCGTTCAATGGTAACCAGCTCATTACGCAACATCTCCACTTCTTCCGTGACGCCTCCTTTTATGGCTTCCTGAAACATTTTCTGAAGACGGTCAAATTTTTCCAGGTCTTCGGCGCGTGTTGTCTGAAATACCGTCTGGTCCGCGGGGAGCGTGCCTGTCGTTCCACCCGTTTTCTTTTTGGATTGCTGACTGCCTTTTGCCGTGATCTGTGCCATCCCCTGCAATCCCGATAAAAGAAAGATCACAAGTATAAAATTAATCCAGTGTGCTTTCATCTTTTGTAATTTTTTTGATTTACTAATTTTTTTCTCAATGGTTTTGTCACGATTTTTGCTTCCTTCGGGCAAAAATCGTGACAAAACCTGCTGTTATTTTTTTTACCCCGCATTCCGCTTCGCTCCATACGGGGCTATAACATACCACCCCTACGGGGTTTTAATCATACATTTGTGTGTCAAACTTATTCGTCATAGATGTTTTTTGACTTGTTTGAATGCGAAATTAGTTAAAACTTAATTCTCTGTAAAATAAAACTGTGCCTGACTAAACTCCGACAACTCTTGGGGCAACGATCGCAGGAAGATGAAAAAAGTTTATTCAGAACGATTTCAGTAACTAATCATTGTAAAAAGTAAAATGAAACTGATTTATTACATAACTCAAAATATCGTTAAATCAAAAAACCATATTTGTTTTTAGACATTATTACTCCAGCCGTTTTTCGTCCAGCATTTGATAATATCTGAATTCGTTTGGCGGAAAAGGCAACGGAGGCATCACTTTTTCTTTTAGTTTTTCGCCGGTTATCACTTTCAACACATAACCGTGTTTCTTTTTACCCGTATTCAGCCATAGCTGCACTTGTCCTTTCCATCCTGTGTTGCCGATCTCAACTGTGATCAGATCTTTTGAACTGCCTTCCGGGATGGCAGACACCCACTGCCAGGCGCCTTTGCCTGTTTGTTTTTCTGTTTTCAATTCTTTATTTCCCTGCCGGATGGTTATTTCCGGAAAATCTCCACCTGTAGTATCCGGTTTCAGCAACAAGGCCACCATTTCCATCCTTTTCGATAAAGTCCGGGACGGGTCAATGGTGAATGTAAATTTCCCCTCCGTGGAAGAAAACTGTGTACTGTATCCCGGTTCCATCACATCCAGTTGATAATCGGGATGCAAATCACTGATCCCGATTTTTCTTCCTTCCTGTTCAAGGGTTTCAATTTTTTCAGGATTCAAAAATCTTATGCCGTTCTCACCCTTGATTACAGTGTATGTCATTGCATTTCCTTCGGTTCTCAGATCAAATACTGCCCCGGCAAGCAAGGGCGGTACGGTTTCGTCCAGCGGATAAATATCATATACAGCCGTTTCGAAACCTCCGAGCTCAAATGTAATTTTTCCACCGGCTGAATAAAGCTGCGGATAGATGTACCTTTTCGGATAAACCTGTTCGACAACAAGGTTGGTTGCCTTTTCATCCAGCC
Organism: uncultured Lentimicrobiaceae bacterium; assembly: GCA_964567945.1. Taxonomy (GTDB): domain Bacteria; phylum Bacteroidota; class Bacteroidia; order Bacteroidales; family F082; genus JAADID01. The sequence goes on along the minus strand of CAZMOS010000009.1, from coordinate 41,472 downwards.
CGTATTCCGGGCCGAGTTTAACAACAAGACGGTCATTCTCAATTTTCGGGTTCCTCACGGCAATGATCCCTTTGTTACCTTTGAAATGAACATAGCCATACGTATTTCCCAGCGCGGGATTTTTTCCGATCATGAAAGTAGTCGAAAGAATGTCAAATCTGTCTTTTGCCCATTTCAATGATTGTGACAGCGCGTTCCATTCCGGTGCGGTCAATTCATCCGGCGAAATGTAAAGTTCCCACATGGATACACCGCGGGCAAAATAAAGTACCGTGTTGTTGGTAAACTTATCAATGGGCTCTTCTTTTGAAATGTGTTCCAGCCGTCCTTTGATGATGCCATGAGTCATGAGGTTGGAAACGGGAAACCAGAAATTACGGATGTGGAAGTCGTCAAACAAAGCAAAATCGCGGTAGGTCATTGCGTTGTCGCGGCGACTGATGGAGGGCACATCGGCAAAAGCATAATCGGCAGCATCCATCCAAATCTGGTTGGCATACTGCACCCACCACGGGCTTAACCATGTCCCGGAAGTCACATTGATATAAACATCAGGGTTAATGCCTCTTACTGCTTTGCATTTGTCAATTAGCGACTCCATCACTGCCCGGCGGGAATGGATGCCCACGGGGTGTCCGTGACCGGGTTCGGAGCAGGCAAACTGGATTCCGTCCCATTTGAAATAGCCGACGTTGTCGTTTTTCACAAAATCGGTTACCCTTTTCAGGAAAAGTTTGCTGTATTTTTTTCCGGCAAGGCAAAGCATACCTGAAGCCGGGTCTTTTACATTTCCCGTCACTTCATAGCCATGATCATACATCCACTGCACGCGCTCTTTATGAAATGAGTATCCGCCTGTCGGTCCGAACCAGATGCCCAGCGCTGTTCCCGATCTGGCCAGCGTGTCGGAGATAGGTTTCAGGCCGTTTGGAAACTGTTTTTTACGCAGTTGCCAGTCACTTTCATATACATCCCAACCGTCATCCAGCACAAAGGCATCCAGATGAATTCCGTGTTTCTCGATCATGTTTGACCTGATCTCATCCCAGATACGCAACACATTCTTTTCGTTCATTACGGCATCTTTTGGCACTTTGGGATAATCCGCCGAACGCAGGTCATACCAGCTATTGTATAATGTATAGGGATTTGCCGGGGCCACCCGGATATCTTTTACATATTTAAAGAACCATTTTTTTACATAAGGCTCCGGTGTGATTCCTGTGACCATCCAGTTGCTTTCAACAGGTACCTCGCCGAGTTTCTCCCCTATGTACTGGTAACAATCAACTTTTATCCTTCCCGAAGAAGTTGCGCTGACATGGTTTACGCCAGTCGGGTACTCAATTCCTCCGAAAGCACCGCCCCGGATATTTTTCAGGGCAAAAGGCTGTCCGAATTCCCCTGTTTTAATAACTTCTGTTTCGTTGGAAACTTCCCCGGTTTCCACAACAAACGAATCGGAATAATCAAGTCCTTCCATACTGACAGATATGGTATTATCCTTTCTTGCTCCCTTCACCTCAAATACCATCCACCCCTTTCTTGTGTTGACCTTTTCAAGGTAGTGACCATATAATTTGAGATCTTTTAGTACGATCTTTCTTCGTGAATAAAATTCTCCGGGCACCAGTTTGTAGCTCAATTTCAACTGGATGGAATGACCGATTTGTTTAAAAAACAAATTCAGAATTTTTTCTCCGTTTTTACTTTCGGCCAGGGTGTGATGATCGAAAACAAAATCTTTTTTGGTCAGGTAAGCAGGGTTGTCTGCATTGTTGCGGGTGCCCGGCGTGCGGTCGTACCAGCGGTTCCACATAACCTCCAACTCAAAATTCCCGTCGGTGACCAGGAAATTTGCCGACCTGTCGTATCTTGCTGTCCACCGGGCAAGACTTTGCAGCGTGTCGGAAGAAAGTTGGCCTTCTTTGATGACAACACTTTGCCTGACCATCTGGTTTTGTAAGACAAAAACGGTAGCGCCGTCTTTTTCAAAAGTGGTAAAACTTACCTGTGCCTGCAAAATGCCGGCGGCCAGGGTAAAAATGATAATGAATAAAGTAAATGTTTTCATGGTTTATGTTTGATGTTCATTATTTCTTATTCGAGATTTCTTATTCCATATTCCTCATTTTCTCTCATCACCAACTTTCAGTTCTCCTTCACCTTGCACCCCACAACACTCTTCCAGGTGCGCCAGAGGCGGACTCTGGAAGGTGTTCACCCTCACCCCGCACCCTGACCCTGTAAATCGTAACCTGCTACCCACAATACTCTTCCAGGTGCGCCAGAGGCGGACTCCGGAAGGTGTTTACCTCAACCGCAACCTGTACCCTGCACCGTGTAACCCTATTTAATTTTCTCAGAATTTCCAATGATCTCAATCAGCTTCTTTTCATTTTCCATTATACCTTCCAGCAGTTTGAACTGGGTTCGTGCCCTCACCAGATTGTGTTCGGGGTATGCCGTTTTATAGTAAATATCTCCGTTCAGATAATCAGTCAGGAACCGCAGGGCCTGTTCATAGATGATACTCTTTGCTCCTGTCAGGAGGCTTTTTTTCTCTCCGGCAGTCAGATTATCTTTCAGCGGTTCAAGGTATCCTTTTGTCAACGCCTCAAAATGTTCTGTCCTGAAGATCACCTTCTCAAGGTCTTGTTCGTCCTCTTCCGCAGGAGAGGTGAAAGTACGCACCATATCGCCGTAATCGTACATAATGGCCCCGGGCATCACCGTGTCGAGATCAATAACAAGGATTACGTCATCTGCAAAAAGTATGTTGTTGATCTTGGTGTCGTTGTGGGTTACCCTTTTGGGGAGTTTTGCTGCAACCGATTCATATTCCCTGACGATAAAGCCATATTCTTCAGATTGGTCAATTTCGGCCTTCGCATTTTTCAACCGGTCGCCGGCAGCATTGGTCAGTGATCTTTGAAAATCCCCGTGCCGTCTGGGCAGGTCATGGAAATTGATAATTGTCTCACCGAAATCGTTTTGGGAAAAGGTGTTCAGGAACAACTGAAACCTTCCCATAGCTTTGGCGGCATGATAAGAAACTTCCGTGTTTTCACCAATCTCATAAGAAACGGCATCGGGCAGCAGTTCGGCCAGCCGCCAGGCATAGCCTTCCTCATCAACGAAATGAAATTTACCGGAGGTAGTCCGGTACAGTGCCGGTGTCAGTTTATAACCGTAATTTTTCCGGTAGTCATCAAGGGCATTGAACAGCACTTCATAGTTGGAGACCAGTTCGTCAATACGGAAGACATTTTTATTTATCCTTTGCAGGATAAAATTCCCTTTGTTCGTTTCCACCAGATAAGTATCGTTGATATGCCCGTTGCCATAAGGTTTAAATCTGAGGAGCCCGGTTCCGGGCAAAAAATACCCAAGAATTTTATTCGGTGAGATTAAAACAGAACCCTCTTTTGTACCTGCCATGTTAGAATAATACCTTCTCTTTCATATTCATATTTCAAAAATACAACTTTTCAAATAAATTCCTGCTTATTGGCTATCAACGTATAAAACTCGGGGCTTTTACCTTTCATCCATATAAATACCAGAGGATATAAAGCCAGGTTGAGGCAACCGGCAAAAGATATTCCGGTTTATTTTCTCAACAACACCACTTTCCGAAAGGTTATTTTCCCTTTTTCTCTTTGAAGTGAAACTATGTATGTTCCCGAGGGTAGCGGTACTCCCGAAACATTCCGGCCGTTCCAGTGAAGCCATGACCTGCCTTTATCTGCGATAAACAGATTTTGCTGACGGATCAGTTTGCCATAAACATCATATACTGCAAAGGAATAGTTTCCGGGCTGTCCGACATCCACTTGCACGTGCAATTCGGTTGAAAACGGATTGGGATAGGGTGCATGCAACACGAAGGAATGCTGCGGTTGTGCGACTGTTTCATCCACTCCCACTCCTGTACCTGTAATCTCAAGTTGAACAGGCTCCTCCGTCCAGATGAAATGAACCATCAGTATATGCTTTTCCTGGTCAAAATAAGCCGCCTTTTCGGTATTATAATAATCAAATACGTTGTCAACAAGGGACAGTTCTTTATTATCCAGTAATACCGCATCAGGCGTATTGTTCACGCGTTTTATTTCAAACAACAGTTGCCGGCTATAGGGCTCCCCCGAAAATCCGTTGCCTTCTGACTCGATATCCACAAGCATCTGATCGGTACCAACCTGGCCCGAAAGATGAATCAGCGCATATTCACCCTGTTGCAATGCACCAGCCGAATGCCCGTCATCCAAATAGACAGTAAATGAGGTGTTGGGATCAGATTTATCAGGGTAATACCAAACCAACAGGGTATCGGAAGTAAAGTAACCGGTTGAAGTTTTTGGTATGGCGAGCGGAATGAAACTACCTGCTTTTGCAAAAACCGGTATCTGGTCAAGCACAGCACTTACGTTGGCGATCCGTTCACCTGAAAAGGTTTTATTGGTTGTAAAGTCTATCCATTTTCCTGATGGAAGAATCACGGAACGATTGGTTTGGCCTTCCTCCAAAACAGGGGCCACAAGAAGGTTTTCTCCCCAGAAATACTGGTCGTTAATGTTATTCAAAAAAGTATTCTCCGGTTCAAAATAATCCATAGGCAGAGCAAGTGGCCTTCCGGTTGTTGTATTCTGCCATGCCAGCGAATAGTTGTAGGGAAGCATCTGATAGCGCAGGAGAATATATTTTTTTACAATGCTTTGGTAGGGTTCGGGCAGATAAACCGGTTCGGTGATCACATTTACCCCGTGAGCCCGCATTACCGGTGAAAAAACACCGAATTGCATCCATCGGGTATAGAGTTCTTCATTGAGATCGCCAACAAAACCGCCGATGTCGGAGCCCATATATCCTACACCGCTCATTCCCATACCCAGCATAATGGGAACCTGTGCCTGAAATCCTTCCCAGGTTTTCTGCACATCACCCGACCAGGGAAAGGTAGCATAACGCTGCATGCCTGCATAACCCGACCGGATCAGGTTGAAAACACGTTCGCCGGGATAATCTGTCTGATAGTGTTTATACAACGATTGTGCCCACAACAAAGACAAAAGGTTATGTACCTGCCTTGCAGTCCCGCCCTTGTGCACCATGTCATCAGGATGCAATTCGGGTTCACCCAGGTCGCTCCACCAGCCGGCAACACCTTCTTCTTTCCTGGCTTTGTAGTAATTCCACATCCAATCGAGCGTTTCCGGTTTGGTAAAATCCATCAATGAGGCAGTCCCTGCCCAGAAATTATCCAGCACGTAAGTTTCTCCGGACGGTGTATTCCCAAACCAATGGTTTTGACTGATAAAGTTATAATGTGTTGAGTTGAGGGTAAAATAAGGCTCGGTGATCAAAATGGTTTTAACACCAACCTCTTTAAAATCACTGATCATGCCTTCCGGGTTGGGCCATCTGCCGTAATCCCATTCCAGGTTCCCCATTGTTGAAGGGTCGCCAAACCAATACAGGTCGAGCACAATGACATCCAGTGGAAATCCGCCCGCCTGCATGTCATTCACCATGGTCCGTGCATGGTTTTCATTTTCATATCCAAATCGTGACTGGAAATATCCAAGGCTCCATAGCGGAGGCAGCGGATGGCGTCCGGTGAGCCGGGTATAGTTTTTCAGTTGGTCATCATAACTGTCACCCCGGATAAAAAAGTAGATCATTTGACCCGACTCACTCGAAAAATCAAGGACACCGGGGCTGGTATTTCCCAGATCAAAAGTACCGGAAGCAGGATTATCAAAAAATAAAGCGTACCCTTTTGAGGAAGTAACCAGTGGAATGGAGATGTTCAGGTTTTGTTCCCCATATCCGTATCCGTAATGGGCCTGTCCGTAATTTAGGAAACGGTAGCCGTTCCGGTTAACCGGAACAGCCCTCGATCCTGTACCTCCCAGTTGCTCGCCCTCAACGATCTGCATCCTGATGCCCTTTCTGCCTTCCTGGTCATAAAACCCGGTTTCTTCAGAGGTAATCAGTTGCTCCAGCTTGTAAAAGTCAGTACTTACCGGAAATTTGCCGATCACCAGTTTCAGAGAATCTGTTCCAAGTTGAAGAAAGCCCGGGTGATCTTCAACGGTGAAATCCGGGTGTTGGGGTTGAAGAATAACCGTATATGAGGTATCGGAAGGTATATTATTCTGATAAAGAAAAGACAGACGGATAATTGAAGAAGTAAAAGGAATAATATCCAATTCACCCTTGGTAGTCAGTATGATCAGGCTATCGTCAGAAAGATGATGAGAAAGATAATCACCGGCACCGAAAATATTAATCGGGTAAAAAATATCATTGCCATCTTTTCTGCGGCCAACCAGCGAGCCGTTCTCATTTCGAAATACAAATGCAAGTTCCAATACCTGCTCCTGTTCCGGGTCAACATCATAAAAATCCCTGATGTTATAATTGATCTGATATAAATCCGTACCAATCCTGGTCATCAGCACTCTCTCATCGGCGGTACCCCAATCACCTATAACATGTTTCCAGTCGTTTCCATTCTGGCTTTCCGAAGTTATCAACCCGGTGTGTGCATACACATCACCGTTGTAACCAGCCAGCACCCCATTGCCTTTTGTTGCATCAAAAACGATGGTGACATCGCTTGTTGTAACAGGTTGTGAAGGTATTACCTCCAGTATCTGCCCCGTAACAGTTAAAGCTATGCTGATGAAATAAATGAAAAGAATACCTGTTTTCAACTATATTGTATTTTCCTCAAAAGTAAGTATAATATTAAGCAAGCAAATATGAGGAAATCACTTTTTAAACCCATTTTTTGAAGATACTTGACCTATGATCTCCAAAGGTTCACGGGATACACCCCCTCCTCCACCAGTTGCCTGACTTTTGCCATGGTTACCGGTTTATCTTCCCGGTAAGTCACCCCGAACCACCGGTCGTTACTGGTGAGCATCCGGCAGGTTGCTTCACCGGATTTTATCAGTTTGTTTACCATGGAGGGGATGTAAAATTCAGCCTTGAGCTGGTCGGCGTTTTCAGCAATAAACTTTTTGAAATCACGCTCCGATTGTTCAAAATATCTTGGCGTAAATCCCCAGAAATTCATTGACACAACCGCTTCTTCATCAATGATATGCTCCGCTCCTTCCTCCTCGAACACAACAACATCGCCTTTTCTCCGTATGTTTGTGCGCTCCGTAACACCGGTCAGGTAACCGTTCTCAACCCGGCAAATCCCCCTTGAAACCGACCCATGTTCCGATAGCGTGTTCTTCAGTTTGTAACCCACCATGGCATATTCCGGGTCGTTGTTGTAACGTTCATTCAGAAATTCAGCTACCAGTTGATAAGCATGCCTTCCGTAAAAGTCATCCGCATTGATCACGGCGAATGGTTCGTTAATGTGATCTTTGGCCACGAGCACGGCATGTGCCGTACCCCAGGGCTTGATGCGTTCGGGGTTGAACTCAATGCCTTCCGGGATGTTGTCCAGTTCCTGCAGGATGTATTCCGTTTCGATCTTTCCTTTCAACCGCAATTCATAAATGTCTTTGAAGTCGTCAATGATCATCGGGTTCAGTACAATGACTACTTTCCCGAATCCGGCGCGGATGGCATCAAAGATCGAATAATCAATAATGCTTTCGCCCGAAGGCCCGACTTTGTCCATTTGTTTCACACCGCCATAGCGGCTACCGATACCTGCGGCAAGAATTAATAGGGTGGGTTTCATTCTTCTGATTGAATTTGTCATTTTCAGGGTGCCAAGATATAAAAATAACTGTGTTTCCGAGCCCAAATCTTTCAGGACGAAACAAACACATGCAAAAGAGAACCGAAAAGGCGAATAAACAATACCGGAAAGTGATTAGATGGGGCTTTAACTTTCAGAAGGTTGAAAAAGTTTGAATTCTTTATCATTTTGACTATCTAAATCCATAACGATCAAACAGGGCAAATTCATTCAAAATATTATTCTCATCTGTTCCTCTTTGTCCATCTTTTCCAGGTCAAGAAGATATTTTTTACGCCACAATCCACCTGCATAACCAACTAATTTTCCATCGGAACCTATTACCCGGTGGCAGGGGATAAGGATGGCCATTTTGTTGGCAGCATTGGCACCTGCAACAGCGCGGATGGCCAAAGGATAACCCAGCTTATCTGTCAGCGCTTTATAAGTTATGGTTTGTCCATACGGGATGTTCAGCAGGGAATTCCACACCCTCTTCTGGAATTCCGTTCCGGCCATGATGATCGGTAGTTCAAAAATTTCCCTTTTTTTATTAAAATATTCATCGAGTTGCAATTTCAAATTCAACAGATGGACATTCTGTCCGGGAATGATCTTCTGACCCAAATGTTCTTGTAAACTTCTTAATTGCCTGCCAATATCCTTCCTTTCTTCAAATTCCAACAGGCAAACACCGTCATCTGTGGCACAGGCCTGCATCACACCGATTGGCGTCTGAATATTTATGTGCAAAATATGGCCCAATCCCATCCCCGTTTTTCTTTGGATTTTCTTTTTTATTAGCGGATAAAAATTACATAAATTTGTTATCCATAAAACAAGAACAATGAAAAAAAGATTATTGACAGGATTCTGGCTGATGGCAGGTACAATACTGCTTTTATCATGTAATCACAATCCGGAAACCAAAAATAACCGGATCAGGCCGCTGGCCGACACAATAGGATTTGCACAATACGACTGGCAAACAGACAGTATTATGCAACGGATAAACCGTCTATTCAAAGATCAGTTGAATTCGTTACCCAAACAACAAACTGCTGCTAAAACAGTGATCTCCCCCCACGATGATTACACGTATGTGGGATGGTTGTACCCGGCGGTATTGCGTAATATCAAGGCCAGAACGGTCATCCTGATCGGAGTGGCGCACAAAGCCCGGTTGCTCAACCTTGAAAATCAGATCATCTTTGATTCCTATGATTACTGGAAAGGGCCTTACGGAAAGATAAAGCCCTCGCCTATCCGGGAAGAGATCATTAATAACCTTCCGGAGGGAATCTTCCAGGTGAATGATTCCATGCAAAGGATAGAGCACTCAGTGGAAGCTTTATTGCCTTTCCTGCAATATTACGATCATGATATTGAGATCGTTTCCATCCTTGTTCCATACATGTCCTATGACAGGATGAAAAAAATTGCAGAGCCGCTTGCAAAAGCCATTAATAAGGTTACCAAAGCACGAAACCGGAAGTGGGGAAAGGATTATGCCATTGCCATCTCGACCGATGCCGTTCATTACGGGGATGAGGATTGGGGCGGAAAGAACTTTGCTTATTACGGAACAGACTCATCGGGCTACAAACAAGCCGTTGCACACGAACACGAGATAATCCGCACCCTGACCGGTGAACTCACACCTGAAAAGGTCAAAACCTTTACGGAATATACAGTTGAAGAAAATGATTACAAAACCTACAAATGGACCTGGTGCGGCAGGTACTCCGTTCCTTTCGGATTGCTCACCTCTTATTACCTGAACCGGTTACAGAACAATCCTCCGCTGACAGGACATTTTATCGGATATGCCAACAGCATTGACCATCCGCATGTGCCTGTGAAAGATTTGAATATGGGTGTAACAGCCCCTGCCAATATGCATCACTGGGTAGGTTATGCGGGGGTGGCCTATTATTAATGATGAATGGCGAGTGATGAGTGAGTCTCCAGTCGGCAATCGTCAGTCGGCAGTTGAGAAGCGCAGCGAAGCATCCCGATCTAACGAAGTGAGTATCGAGACAACATAAAAAATCTGCGTCAATTTATATCGACAGGCCTTAGTGTACGGTTTTCACTTCGCCGTTTTAGGTCACGTATCTTGGTTCCGGGCTCTTTGTACCTGAAGCTAAAAACTAATGCCTTTTAAAGGAATATCAATAGGAGAAATTCACAATGATGACTCCTTTTTCCACGACATGATCTTATATCCCCTGTATGCATACCAGAAAATAAACAGGTAACAGGGAAGCAGTATCCAATAAGCAATTTGTGAATTATAAACATCTGAAAATTTTCCCCAGATCAGCGGTATAATGGCACCGCCGGCAATGGCCATGATGAGCATGGCGGAACCTGTTTTAAGGAATTTACCCAGCCCGTGAATAGCCAGCGGCCAGATGGCAGGCCATACCAGCGCATTGGAAAGCCCGAGTAATGCCACAAACGTTACCGATGCCACCGGCGGGGTAATGAGCACCAAAACAGTAAATATCATTCCGAGTACGGCCGATATTTTTAAAGCCTTTTGCTGGCTGATGTAGCGGGGAATAAAAATAATTCCAATAATATATCCGACGATCATTGACCCCAGCGTCAGCGAAGTAAAGACCTTGGAAGTACTGATGGGAATCCCCAGGGAAATGCCGTAACGGATGATGGTGTCTCCGGCAACCACTTCAGCGCCAACATACAAAAACAAAGCAAGAACACCCAGAACCAGATTGGGGAACTGGAAAATGTTTGTCTTATGGGTTACTGTTTCATCAACAGTATCATCCTGCTCTTCCTCGATCTCGGGCAGAGGGGAAAAACGGATCATCAGACCCAGCAATACAAGCACTACCGTCATTACCGCATAAGGCATGATCACCCTGGAGGCAAGTCCGTCCAGCGCCACGATCTTTGCCTGCTCTTCCAGCGTTTTCAGGTTTTCCACAAACGCATCGCCGTCACTTAAAATGAAATAGGCCAGGATGAGCGGGGCAATGGCTCCGGCCAGTTTGTTGGCAATGCCCATGATGCTGATCCGTTTTGCTGCCGACTCACGTGGTCCGATAATGGTGATGTAAGGATTTGAAGCCGTTTGCAAAATGGCCAAACCGGTTCCCATAACAAACAATCCCAGCAGGAATATCCCGTATATCCGGGTTTCGGCAGCAGGGACGAAGATCAGTGTTCCGGCAGCCATCACCAGCAACCCGACCATCATCCCGTTCTTGAATCCTATTTTTTTCAGTATCCACGACGAAGGCAGTGCCATCACCGTGTAAGAGATGTAAAAAGCAAATGCCACAAACAGCGCCTCGAAGTTGGTCAGCTCGCAGGCAATTTTCAGGTAGGGGATCAATATCCCGTTCAGCCAGGTGACAAAACCGAAAATGAAAAACAGGATGCCGATGATAGTTATGGAGAGCACATAATTTTTCTTTTGTTGCGGAGCCTGATCTAAAGTCCGGGAATTTTGCATTGGTCTTTTAAATTAAAAAGGCCAATATTACGAAAAATCATAATCTGGAAATATGACCCATTCTAATTTAGAAATACATTTAATCTGGTTAATCCGCAAAAGATAACATCTATTTTTCAAGCTTATAGTTTTTGAAAAATCTCCAGATTTCAGCGCTGGCTTTAAAATCATTATCAACATTCCCCTGATGTGAAAAACCCGGAAGCCCGGCACCCGGCCACGTATGTCCTCCATTAATTACTTTATATAAGATCACACGACTGTTGTTGGTACAGTTTGTATAACTGATCTTAACAACCGTACATTCATCTGCTTCATATACATCCGGCAAAGAGACTGTGTCAACCTCAAGGCAATTATTATAACCGGTCCAGTAATTTAAGGTTATATTTACTGACTTCCATTCTCCGGTACCATCAAAGGGCACCCACCAGTCCTCCGTACCATGGATATCAAGGACAGGCATAGTGTGTACCGGGTTACAACCGGCGGTAGTACTCTCTGTCATAACACCACCAACTGAAGCAATGGCTGCAATACGGTTACTTAACTCACAGGCCAGCTTGTAAGCCATAAAACCGCCGTTGGAATAACCACAGGCATAAACCCTTTTCGTATCAATGCTGTAATGGTTACCCAGTGTGTCAATCAGGGCATTGATAAATCCGACGTCATCGTCATCAGGAATCGGCCACTCGGGATTGTCAGCAATACCACTGTTCCAGTTCGGGTTGCCACTCGGATACGCAACAATAAAACCGGCAGTGTCAGCTACCAGATTCAGTTTTGTGTAACTCATCCCCTGTTGGGCAGTCCATCCATAGCTGTGCAGATAGATCACCAGCGGGAAACTTTGAGTACCGGTATAATTTTTCGGCAAGAACACCATATAATCCCTGGGGTTTCCTCCAAAGTCAAAAGTTCCTTTTTGAAGATGTTGTACATTTGTATTATTATTATCATGAGATGTAACGTCTTCATCATTTTTGTAACCCATAAAAATTATGGCAGCTACAATTGCCATGAATATAAAGACTGAACGTTTCATAACAGCTCCTTTCGTTTTTTTACTATGTGCTTATCTTAATTCTGTTTTGGTCATTTTATGATTGTAATTGGGTATATAAATGTACAACATATATGAAGAAAGTCAAGTAAATTATTTAAAACCAAATATGATTGAACAGCGGTTTTACAAATGGGCTATCAATACAAAAGCATTTGGAAAAAGAGCTCTTAATAGCAACATTGTTAAACATCATTACATATTTTACAATGAACTGTTGTACCTTTGACAATTAATCAAGAATAAAATGCAAGACTTTTCAGTTTTAACTTTGCCCGCCTTACTAAAACGGTCGGTTGAAAAATATGGTGAGCTACCCGCCGTATCCTTTGTTGACGAAACTCCTCTAACATACGGAGAATTTGACAAGCGACGGCTATCCGTAATTTCATTACTTGAGAAATTGCAAATAAAACCGGGCGACAGGGTGGCACTGTTGAGCGCAAACATGCCCAATTGGGGAATTACCTATTTTGCCATCACTTCAATGGGTGCCATTGTCGTTCCCATTCTGCCCGATTTCAGTGTGACTGAAATTGAAAATGTGTTGATCCATTCCGAAGCAAAAACCATTTTTGTATCAAAGGGCCTGGAACCGAAAATCCGGGATCTGAAACCTGAAACCCTGCTTCACCGGATACTTATTGATGATTTTTCGTTGATAGAAACAAATCTTAAAGGCATTCGTTTTGACGAAAGATCAAAACCGGTCAAAAAAAATAAGGTTGCCGGGGACGACCTTGCAGCCATTATTTACACTTCGGGAACGACCGGAAAATCAAAAGGGGTCATGCTTACGCATAAAAACATCAGTTCCAATGCCATTGCCAGCGGTGGTATTCAGGAAATCAATCCGGGAGACCGTTTCCTGTCGGTACTTCCCCTGTCGCACACGTACGAAAACACGATCGGGTTTGTTTTGCCGTTGATCAGTGGCGCAAGCATTTTTTACATTAAAAAACCTCCCACACCTTCCGTTTTGCTCCCCGCCCTGAAAAGTGTACGTCCCAATCTGATGCTGACCGTACCATTGATCATTGAAAAAATTTACCGGAGCAAAGTATTGCCGGAATTCAACAAAAATAAACTGACCCGAACATTGTACGCCATTCCGCCATTACGCAAGAAGTTTAACCGGCTGGCAGGGAAAAAACTCATGCGCACATTTGGGGGAGAGTTAAAATTCTTTGGTATAGGTGGCGCCAAACTCGACAAAACCGTAGAGAAATTTCTGCGGGAAGCCAAATTTCCCTATGCCATCGGATACGGTCTAACGGAAACATCACCTTTACTTGCCGGTGTTAATCCGCTAAACACAAAGCTGCAATCAACCGGGCCACCGCTCAAGGGCGTCACATTAAAAATCCATAATCCGGGAAAACTGACCGGTGAAGGTGAAATATGGGTCAAAGGCCCGAATGTTATGAAAGGATACTACAAAGAACCAAAACTGACTTCGGAAGTGATGACTGAAGACGGTTGGTTTAAGACCGGGGACCTGGGAATACTGGACGATACCAATTATTTATACATACGTGGCCGCAGTAAAAATGTGATCATCGGCCCCGGTGGCGAGAATATTTTTCCGGAAGACATCGAATCGGTCATTAACAATTTCAAACACGTTGCCGAATCGTTGGTGATACAGCAAAAGGGAAAACTTGTGGCGATGGTTCACTTTAACCGCGAAGAGATTGAAGAAAAATACCAGCACATGAAAGTTGAACTTTCGGAATTCATAGAAAAGAAATATGATGAGTTAAGTAAAGAATTACGGGAATACGTCAATGCACGGGTGAATAAATTCTCAAAAATTCAGGACGTTATGGTTCACAAAGAGGAATTTGTCAAAACAGCTACCAAAAAGATCAAACGGTTTATTTACGCTGAAACAACGCACGTCTGACAAATGATCAATAACTGACAATTTCATATTGGCTGCAACATTTTTTTCATTCAACTAACCGGACATCTTCTTATTATCATCCGGGCAATTCAAACATTTTGTAGGTATTTAAACAAAAATCCCAGGCGCGTATTATACAACGCTATTTTCCGATTGACAATATGAATATAAGTAATAAAAAGGGGATTTTTGTAAATCATTATCTTTGAACAATTTTAAACATCCCGAATTAAAAAAACCATGACAAAAATTACACGCACCTTTGATATACTGACCCATGCAGAGGAAAATTTCAACTATGATGTTGCCCTTTCGGTAAAACGGAACGGGAAATGGGAAAACTTCAGCACGGCAGAGTACCGTAAAAATGTGGATGAATTCAGTATGGGCCTGCTGGCGATGGGATTCAAAAAAGGGGACAAAATAGCAACCATAACCAACAACCGTCCCGAATGGAATTTCATTGATTTCGGCATGTCGCAGATCGGCTGCGTGCATGTGGGAATTTATCCGACGATCAGTGATACCGAATACAGACATATCCTTTCACATTCCGATTCACGAATGCTCATCGTTTCCAGTAAAGAGTTGTATTTACGACTAAAGCCCATTGCTGAAAAAATTAAAAACATAGAAGCCGTTTATACTATCGATGCAGTAGAAGGAGCAAAAAACTGGCGTGAGATCACAGACCGAGGGGCATCTAAAGAAAAAGAGTTCCTGCTCTTGCTGGAAAAACGGAGAAATGAAGTATCCCCCGACGATTTACTGACACTCATTTATACCTCGGGAACCACCGGCCTTTCCAAAGGGGTTATGCTCACGCACCACAACATCGTAAGCAATTCTCTCATGGCACATCAATTTGTACCCTATCTTAAACCCGGTGACCGTGCACTCAGTTTTTTGCCTTTATCACATATACTTGAGCGGACGGGGAATTATGTGCAGCAATCGAAAGGACTGACCATTTACTATGCCGAAAGCATTGACACTATCGGGGATGATATGCGCGAGATCAAAGTGAATACATTCATTACGGTACCGCGTGTTTTCGAAAAAGTTTATGACAAGATCATCAACAAAGGCAGGGAGTTAAAAGGCATTAAAAAAGCGATATTTTTCTGGGCTGTAAAACTGGGAAACCGGTATGACCCCGACCCAAAAAATAGAAGCATGTTGTACGATGCACAACTTGCCCTGGCCAACAAATTGATTTTCAGCAAGTGGCGTGAAGCCCTCGGCGGTGAATTAAAGGGAGTTATCGCCGGCGGTGCCGCATTGCAACCACGGTTGGCACGGGTCTTTTTTGCCGCTAAAATCATCGTACAGGAAGGTTACGGGCTAACCGAAACATCACCCATCGTTTCTGCCAACATGCCCCATTTGCCTTATTTGAGATTTGGCAGTGTGGGTGTTGTGCCGGACGAAGTAGAAGTGAAAATTGCCAAAGACGGCGAAATACTGGTCAGGGGGCCCAACCTGATGAAAGGCTATTATAAAGACCCGGCAAAGACGGCCGAGGCTATTGATAAAGACGGCTGGTTTCATACCGGTGACATCGGCACGCTTGACGAAAAAAAGATGCTGACAATTACTGACAGAAAAAAAGAAATCTTTAAACTGTCGGGTGGAAAATACGTAGCACCCCAGGTGGTGGAAAATAAGTTCAAAGAATCCATATTTATCGAACAGATCATGGTGATCGGCGAAAATGAAAAATTCACTGCTGCCCTGATCAAGCCTGACTTTGAATTTCTTCAAAACTGGTGTCATATTCATAAGGTCAGTTTTCATGACAAAGAAGATATGATAAAAACACAAAGGGTTGTGGACCGCTACCAGGTAGAAATTGACAAATACAACAAAGATCTTGACAAGGTAGCACAGGTTAAGGTCTTTCGCCTGGTTCCCGATGAGTGGACACCTGAAAGCGGCGAACTTTCCCCGACCCAGAAATTAAAAAGGAAAGTCCTTATGAAAAAATATAAAACACAGATTGAAGAGATCTACGAGAAGAATCATTAAAAAGGTTTAGGCTAATTCATCACAGCCACCATCCTGATGCGGTGTTGCTCAATGTCCAGCAGGCTGCTGATCTTTTCCCGTAAAAATGATTTTGCCCGTGAAAGCTGCGATTTGGAAGTGCTGACCGAAATGTTCATTATTTTACCGATTTCCTTGTGGGAATAACCACTCATAATGTTGAGTGAAAAAACCGTCCGGTAACCGTCGGGAAGTTCTTCAACAAGGGTAAGCAATTCTTTATGCGAAATTTTCCCGATTATCTCATGTTCGATAGGATAAACGGCATGAACATCGTCAAAATCAATGATCTTGTCGAAAAGGTTCTTGCGTTTGTAAAAATTCAGCGAAGTATTGATCATGATCCGGCGCATCCAGCCTTCCAGCGAACCTTCGCCGCGGTAATAACTCAGGTATCTGAAAATCTTTATAAAACCTTCCTGAAGAATATCTTCCGCATCTGTGGCGTTTTTAGCATATTTTAAACAGGTGCCGAAAAGGCGCGATGAATAAGTTTGATAAAGATCGCTCTGCGCCTTTTTATCGTGTAACAAACAACGGTTGACCAGTTCTTCTTCTGCAACGCTTTCTTTAATGTACATCCTGCAATCTCGGGTTGGTTTTGTGTCAACAGTCGGCAAATGTATCATTTTTCAACACAGGAAAATCCAAAAAAATATTTTTTTCTCCATTTTCCCGGTATTTATTATCAAACCATTATCTCCATGTCGCTGATATGCTTAAATTTGCTTTTAAATATTTTGAAATATAAATGAATTTTATCATGAAAACGCTGAAAATATTTTTACTGTTCACGATCCTCTCCCTGTTTTTTTCACCACGTATCTTTTCACAGGGTACGGATGAGCAAAAATCTGATTATGAAAAACTTTCCGAAAAGGTAAACAATATGGGTCACCGTTTCAACCGGATCGAAAAACAACTTGAAGACCTGTTGTGGTACCAAAAAGTGGGCGATGTCGCTGTGATTGACAAGGTTTATATTACGGGTCCTCCGAACCCGCATTTTAAAAATCCGACAGCAATGGGTGTCAACAACCCGATAAAATTCTGGTGTTACGTTTTCATCCCGAAAAACCTTGACCCCTCAAAAAAATATCCCCTGCTGGTCTTTCCCCATGGCGGTGTGCATGCTGATTTTACAACCTATTACCAGCATATCATTCGTGAGATGATGTCACAGGGATACGTCGTTATTGCTCCCGAATACCGGGGAAGCACAGGTTACGGAAAAACATATTACGAACGAATTGATTACGGCGGGCTGGAAAATGAGGATGTGTTCGCTGCCCGTAACTGGATGATTGACAATTATAGCTTTGTGGACAAAAACCGTGTGGGTATCATTGGCTGGAGCCATGGCGGCATGATCGCCCTGATGAACATTTTTAACCATCCAAAAGCATACCAGGTAGCCTTTGCCGGTGTGCCTGTGAGCGACCTCATCGCCAGGATGGGCTACCAAACACAGGATTACCGTGACCTTTATTCGGCAGATTACCACATCGGCAAAACAGCCAACGAGGATGTGGAAGAATACAAAAGAAGGTCACCCGCCTGGAATACAGATAAATTTCAAAATACTCCTTTGCTCATCCACACCAATACCAACGACGACGATGTGAATGTGCTGGAAGTGGAACACCTGATCCAGGCCCTGAAAGCGGAAAACAAAAAATTTGAATATCAAATCTATCAGAATGTGGAAGGCGGCCATTCTTTCGACCGGATTGACACACAAACGGCGCAAAAGATCAGGGTGAAAATATACAAATTTTTAAGCCGGTATCTCAATCCTCCGCATCCGGTCACCAGTGTAAAGGAATTGAAAAAGGCAGCTTACAGGTTTTAGGGTTTTTCTGCCTCAAGCGTCCTCGCTTGAAGTTTATCCCCCTTGTTTCAAGCGTCCTCGCTTGAAGTTTATCCCCCTGTTTCAAGCGTCCTCGCTTGAAGCCTGGAAAATATCTGTAAATTTCAGCATGAAAAAATTCCGGCATGAAAATATTTTCATCCGGGACAGAGTAGTTATTTTTTTAAAAAGCTTATCTGGTAAACACGGCTTTCCTGTTTTCCAGGTCAATGCCGTCATCAAGCAGAAAGTTGAATTCCATTTTGGAGGAGCTGATGTAAGAGCCGGTTCCTTCAACTTTAAAACTGTTGCTCAGTTCCTGTTTTTCGATCACAATGGTGTTACCAACTACAATACCGACTGCAAAACCGCCAAGATCAGCGAAATTGTTAAGTTTTACTTTATCCTCATAAAGTGCGTGTTTTTCAATTTTCACGACATAATTCAGGCGCGCCGGCTGGTCACTCACATTCCATGTCCCCACAAATTTTTCCCTTCGATCTACCGTGTTTCCATCACCAGGGTCAACAGTATCAAATTTGGTACACGAATCCGTTAGGATCACTATTGTGGAAAGTATTAATGTCAGAAATAACCAAACTTTTGTTCTCATCCTTTTTATCATTTAAAACCAAACTGAATTTTCAACACTTGTTTTTACTTATCTGGTAACGACAAAACGGGTTGTCAGAATTGGTTGTTCATTTGCAATTAACCTTACAAAATACAGGCCATTTTTTAAACCTGAAACGGAAATCTCAATTTTATTTTTTCCAGCATCATAAAACCTGTTCTCCGAATGCAAAACTACACAACCGGAATTATCAATGATCTCATATCGCGCTGACAAAGATTGCTCAAGCAAAATTGAGAGAAAAGCATGATCAGATACAGGGTTGGGAAAAATTTCAACTTCACCGGCAACCATCCCGTGTTGTTCTATTCCTACATATTCGCCTCCGGCAGCAATGATGGCATCGGTGATATTTTCCTGAGATGGCGGCCAGATGTATTGTTCCATGATCTGATGGTCGGGAGTGATCAGGATCACCGTCGGATAAGATGCGATCTGATAATCGTTGTTGGCGATGTTGCCTCCGCCCTGCGTTCCGCTTACGGTGGGAAAAGTAAGTCCGTAAATGGAATCGAATTCCCGGACTCCCTGGTTGTCATTCCCCCAGTTGATCCCCAGAAAATAGACATTGCCCTGGTTTTCGCCGAATGCTTCATAGGTGGCCTGAAAATCGGGAGCATATTCCTGACAAGAACTGCATGTCGTGGAAAAGAAATCAATGACCACAATTTTGTTTTCGTCATCCAGCAACGGAAACAGCCAGATGGTTTCACCCTCAATGGTCTTTACATGAAAGTTCACTGCTTCCGTCAACGGGGTTTGGGTTATTCCCGGCACAGAAATAACAATGGTAACAAAAAGAAATAAAAACTTCTTCATCTTCGCAAAATTAGAAATATTTCCATTTTGCCATTTATTCTCTGTTTTCAAGTATTTCTTTATAAATTTTCCCAGCAAGGCGGCTGGCTCCTATCCTGAATAATTTCGGCGTCAGCCAGGCTTCACCCAGGATGTTTTTAACAAGCAAATAATAATTAATCGCTTCATCGGGTTCGGAAATGCCTCCGGCGGGTTTCAGGCCGGTCATTTTTCCTGTTTTCTCAAAATATTCCTTCACGGTATCCAGCATGATCACAAAGGCTTCATGAGTTGCTGCGGGACTAACTTTCCCCGTTGAGGTCTTAATAAAATCAGCCCCCCCCAATATGGACAACCCGGCAGCTTTTCTGATCAACTCCACTGTTTTCAGTTCCCCGGTTTCCAGGATTACTTTTAAATGTTTCCCGCCACATGCCTCTTTGATCAGCCGCACCTCGTCCGAGATAAACTCCTCATCACCCTCGATCAGCCGCCCTCTGGAAATGACCATATCCACTTCATCAGCTCCGTGATCCACAACATATTTCACTTCTTCGATCCGGATGTTCAGCGGAGACTGGCCGCTGGGAAAGGCACCGGCCACACAAGCGGTCTTTACATCGCTGCCTTTCAGTGCATGGTGAACAGTGGAAGCGAAAACCGGATAAACACAGATGGCCGCCACATTGGGGATACCATCATCACCCTGGAAGTATGACAATCCCTGCCGGCAAAGGGCTTCAACCTTTTCATTGGTATCGTCGCCATTCAGCGTGGTCAGGTCAATCATTCCAAGTATCTGTTTCAAAACGGAAATCCGGTCAATGCCCGGTTTTTCCTGCTGAATGATTTGTTCTGCCCTGCGGGATAAGGAATCTGTCGTTTGTTTGTATTCTGAAAAGATTTCCATTTGTTTTTGTTTTTTACAAAACTAATGAAAAAAGCCCGGTACATAGTACCGGGCTTTTGATTTGTAGCGGGGGCCAGATTCGAACTGACGACCTACGGGTTATGAGCCCGCCGAGCTACCACTGCTCCACCCCGCAATATATTTTTAAGAACTTTTCTTTTGTTAACCAGCAACGGGTTATGAGCCCGCCGGGCTACTCCCGCACGCGCGGGACTCCCCACCGTAATATTTTGGGACTGCAAAGATATAAAATTTGTTTCTTTGCAAAACAAAAAGTTAAACTTTTTTATGCGTCACAAAGCCGGCTTCGTTAATATTATCGGGTATCCTAATGTTGGGAAATCAACATTGATGAATACCCTTGTGGGTGAAAAATTGTCCATCATCACATCCAAAGCACAGACCACCCGGCACAGGATCATGGGAATCGTGAATGGTGAGGATTTTCAGATCGTCTATTCCGATACGCCGGGGATCGTCAGGAATCCTTCCTACAAGATGCACGAATTTATGAACAAATACGTGGAAACGGCCTTGCTGGATGCCGATATTGTACTTTTGATGACCGAACCCGGATTAAATTTCAAAGAAGAACAGGTGCTGGAAAAGATCACTGAATCAGGAGCCAAAACACTCGTTCTCATCAATAAAATAGATCTGTCGGACCAGCAAACCATTGTGCGGGAGATTAAACAGTGGGAAGAAAAGATGCCGGGGGCAATGGTCATACCCATTTCGGCGCTCAACGGTTTTAACGTTTCCAAGGTGTTTGACATGATTCTGGAAAACCTGCCGGAAAGCCCTCCTTATTTCCCGAAAGATGAGCTGACCGACCGTTCATTGCGGTTTTTTGTTTCCGAGATCATACGCGAGAAAATATTTTTGTATTACAAAAAAGAAATTCCCTATTCGGTGGATGTGGCAGTGGAGTCATATCTTGAAGAGCCAAACATTGACCGCATCCGGGCGATCATTTTTGTCAGCCGTGAATCGCAAAAAGCCATTATTCTCGGGCACCAGGGAAAAGCCATCAAAAGAGTGGGAACTGAAGCCAGAAAAGATATTGAGGAATTCGTCGGAAAAAAGGTTTTCCTTGAACTCCACGTAAAAGTAAACAAAGACTGGCGGGATAATGAGATTATTTTAAAAAGGTTCGGATACGATCATTAAATTTGCAGATTTATGAATAGTGATTTTCAGATCAGGACCAAGAACCAAGAACCAAGAACCAAGAACCAAGACACAAGACACAAGACATAAGACACAAGACACAAGACATAAGACATAAGACATAAGACAAAGAAATTAATAAATGAAACAACGATTTTCTCCCCCCTCCGCCTGCCAAAGCGAAGCGGCGGACAGGTCGGGGGAGATTAAGAGGGGGCTAAACCCAATACTCGTATGAACACCCTGGCAATAGTAGGCAGACCGAATGTGGGGAAATCCACCTTATTCAACCGGTTGACAAAGACCAAAGAAGCGATCGTGGAATCTGTCAGTGGCGTGACCCGCGACCGAATTTACGGCAAGAGCGACTGGAACGGCATTGACTTCTCAGTTATTGATACCGGAGGGTATGTACATGGATCGGAGGATGTCTTTGAAGAGGAGATCAGCAAGCAGGTGATGTATGCCATTGACGAGGCCGATGCCATCATTTTTATGGTGGATGCCCGCGAGGGAGTTACCCCGCTGGATGAGGATGTTGCCGACCTGCTCCGGAAATCGAAAAAGAACGTTTTCCTGGTGGCAAACAAAGTGGATACACCCCGGCAAACAGAATATATCGGTGAGCTGTATGCGCTGGGATTCAAAGAAGTCTATCCTGTTTCGTCAGTCAACGGGAGCGGAACGGGAGAGTTGCTCGATGACGTGGTCAAAATCTTCAAGCCGGTTTCCGAAGAGGAAGAAGCAGGTATTCCAAGGATTGCTGTCGTTGGCCGCCCGAATGTAGGCAAATCTTCACTGATCAACACTTTGCTGGGTGATGAACGCAACATTGTCACACCCGTTCCCGGCACTACCCGCGATTCGATCAACACACGATACCGCTCATTCGGGCACGATTTTATCCTTGTGGATACCGCCGGACTGCGCAAGAAAGGTAAAGTGTATGAAAACATTGAATTTTATTCCACATTACGCACCGTAAGAACCATTGAGAAATCGGATGTCTGCCTGTTGATGATTGATGCGCAAAGCGGACTGGAAAGACAGGATATCAACATTTTTCATCTGGCGGAAAAAAACAAAAAAGGGATTGTGATCGTGGTAAATAAATGGGACCTGATTGAAAAGGAAACCAATACGCACCTGCAATTCAAAAAACAGATCCACGAGAAGATCGCACCCTTTACTGACGTACCCATTGTTTTCACTTCCGTAAAAGACAAACAACGTATTTTCAAAGCCCTGGAGCTGGCAGCGGAGGTTTATGAAAAAAGAACAAAACAGATACCCACTTCAAAACTGAATGATTATCTGCTGCCCATCATTGAGAAAAATCCGCCATCTATGGCTTCGCGGGGCAGGTATATCAAGATAAAATACATCATGCAACTGAAAACTTCTACTCCGCAGTTTGTGTTTTTCTGTAACCTGCCTGACGACGTGAAAGACAACTATAAACGCTTTCTGGAAAACAAGATCAGGGAAAAGTTTGATTTTACCGGAGTACCCATTCAGTTGTATTTCCGAAAAAAATAAACCGTGGGAACAATCAGAATTGATAAATGGCTATGGGCCGTCAGGGTTTTTAAAACGCGCAACCAGTCAGCAGATGCCTGCCGCGGAGGCAAAGTGAAAGTGGACGGACAAAAGGTGAAACCTTCAAAAGAAGTCAAAGAAGGAGATGTTGTCGAGATCCAGCAGGGCATATTCAAAAAGAAACTGAAAATACTGAAAGCGGCAAAAAACCGGGTTTCGGCAAAACTTGTTCCGGACCTGGCAGAAGACCTGACACCGGCAGAAGAATATGAGAAAATGGAATTGCTCCGGCAGTTAAACTATGAGAAACGTAACAGGGGTGCAGGCCGCCCGACAAAAAAGGAACGAAGGGAGATTGAACGGTTGAAAGGAGAGGATTGAGAGGAGAGGGTGTGGGAAAGGTGCAATTGGCGCAATTGGTGCAGTGGGGCAATGAGTGCAATGGGTGTCAATTGGATGTGGAAGATTGGAGGTATGCCATCGGCAGATAATGGAATAATGGAGATAAGTGCTGGATCGCCCTTTTAGGGGCCGGGGGTGCGGAGGATTCGGAAGGGAACCTGACAGGTTTCAACAGGCAACGAAGCGAGAGCAACCTGTCAGGTTTAGAATGACGAAAACGAATGACAAAGATATAACCCTAAAGATTGGAAAAAGATATCAGAAGGAAACCCCGCCCTGAAGGACGGGGAAACTGAACGAGAAATCAAGCTAATAACACAAATCAATTACCCTGCCCTTTAGGGCTGGGGTTTAAAAAACAAGATCATGAAAAAAATTTCAGGCATTATAATCCTTTCTCTGTCAGTAATCATACTAGCAATATCCGTCAATTCCTGCAAACAAAAGCCGGTTCAGACCTTTGGCTTTGCGTTTTACAATGTGGAAAACCTGTTCGACACCATTGATGATCCGCATGTGAGGGACAATGAATTTTTACCGGACAGCAAACTGGGGTGGGACACGAAAAAATACGAACACAAGCTGGATAACCTGGCCAAAGTGATGTCATCCATTGACACCAGCGGTTTCCCGGCCCTGTTCGGAGTTTGCGAGGTGGAAAACATCAATGTACTTCGTGACCTGGTAAACCATAAGGAACTGAAAAAAGCCGGTTACAGCATCATCCACAAGGACAGTCCTGACGAACGGGGAATTGACGTGGCGTTGCTTTATCAAAAAGAGGTTTACAAACCAGTCGAAACCCGTTTCATTCGTTTGACTTTCCCTTCCGACCCCAACAACGGCACAAGGGATATTCTTTACTCCAAAGGTGTGGTCGCCGGAAAAGACACCCTTTATTTGTTTATCAATCACTGGGTTTCACGCTGGGGAGGTCAGGAAAAAACCGAACCGTTCCGGAAATTCACCGGAGACTTGCTGAAAAAGATCACCGACTCCATTCTGGCTGTCAGGCCCAAAGCCAACATCCTCATTGCCGGCGACCTGAATGACAACCCCGATGATGTGAGTGTCAGCCGGAACCTGGACGCAAAACCGGTTAAAATGCCCCTGGAAAAAAAGACTTTATACAACCTGGGATATAATGAGTACAAGGCAGGCGAAGGATCATTGTATTACAGGGGATGGGATATGTTCGACCAGATCATTGTTTCTACTTCCCTGCTCAACGGGAAAAACAAGATAAAAGTGAATTCACCCAAACAAACTGTCATTAAACACAATTGGATGCTTTACAAACCCAAAAACGGCCCGGCACGACCCAACCGCACCGCTGCGAAATATTATTACGGAGGCTACAGCGATCATTTGCCGGTTTACATCGGGATGACAGTATTTAAATAGTGGGTGGCCACTAATATCGGCGAATCCGGAAATGCAAACGATATTTTTTGGTAACCATGATGCATTTTGCAGGTTGAAATCCGCAATTTATTCACTTTTTTGTAGGTTATAACATGCAATCTTTGTCTTTTATTGCAGGTTGTAACCTGCAATTTTTACTGTTGATGACACGGAATACGGGCATAAAAACAAAATACCGCTCTGGCTTTTCGGATTTCTATACTAATCATCGGAAAATACAAAACCTGTATTCCGGGATTATTTTATGGGAATAAAATTTCACTTTTCGGCGACTAAAATCGCCGGTACGATGGATTTCTGATATAAAAGGTTTTTATACAGTCTTACTCCGGCATATACAGCGTGTCCATCCGTTTTTCACCGGGTTTCATATACACCCTGTTTTCGAGGAACTTTCCGTTATCATCGTAGATCAGCCAGGTACCTGTCTTTTCACCGCTTTTAAATATACCCCGAAATTTCAAAGTGCCATTTTCATTGTACCCGATGATTGTGTCGTTTAAAACACCGTTGTCATAATTTACAAGGTTCCGGATTTGCCCGCTGCGGTAGTAAATTTTCCACTTACCGCTGCGCTGATTATTCGTCAAAGGGCCTTCTTTCAATATGTTCCCGTCTTCATAATATTCCTTTTCATAAACAGGTACTTTTTGTCCGTCTTTTTCTTCCATTTTACGGACAACATGGGGTGTGCCGTTTACATAAGAATTGATAACCATTTCGTTGCTTTTCAGCTTTACCTTTTTTGGTTTTTTCTGTCCGTTATCGTTATTGCTGTTACAGGCTGTAAAAATTACAGCAGGCAGTATCAGCAACACCAAAACTTTTCTCATCATATTCATTGTTCTGTTTTTTTAATTTCTGTTAAATAGTAATCTTTCCCCTTTTTTACTTTCATCAAAACGGCCTTCATCATACACAAGATGGCCGTTCACAAATGTTTTCCTGACTCTCGATGCGAAGCTTTCGCCTTCCAGCGGTGACCACTTGCATTTATACAGGATATTGCTTTTTTCCACTGTCCAAGGCGAATCAAGGTCAACCAACACCAGGTCGGCAAAATATCCTTCGCGGATGAAACCTCTGTTCCAGATGCCAAACACCAAAGCCGGATTGTGACACATTTTAGTAACGATCTCTTCCAGTCCTAACCGCTCCTGATGATAAAACTCCAGCATAACTACCAGAGAATGCTGCACAATCGGGCCACCCGACGGCGCTTTAAAATAAGGTCTTTTCTTCTCTTCCAGTGTATGCGGGGCATGATCGGTAGCCACCACATCTATCCGGCCGTCTTTCAGCGCTTCGAAAAGTCCTTCCCTGTCATCTTCCGTTTTTATCGCCGGGTTCCATTTGATGAGGTTTCCTTTTTCTTGGTAATCTTCATCGGAAAACCAAAGGTAATGGACACACACTTCGGCAGTGATCTTTTTCTGTTCCGGCGGAAGGGTATTGTCAAACAGTTCCATCTCACGTGCCGTGGAAAGATGTAATACATGCAATCGTGTCTTATGTTTTCTGGCAAGTTTAACGGCCCTGGAAGAGGACAGATAGCACGACTCCGCCGTACGAATCATGGGATGCACACGGGTGGGTGCATTTTCGCCGAAGTTGTCCAATATCCGTTCCGCGTTGATTTTGACCGTTTTTTCATCTTCGCAATGTACCGCAACCAGAGTGGGAGCCCCGGCAAATATCCCCTCCAGCGTTTTGTCGTCATCCACCAGCATATTGCCTGTTGACGAACCCATAAAGACCTTGATCCCGCAAACCGTTTCAGGGTCTGTTTTCAGTATTTCCTCCAGATTATCATTGGATGCACCCATGTAGAACGAATAGTTAATCAGCGATTTCCCGGATGCCAGTTTATATTTTTCTTCCAACAAATCTTGTGTCAGTACATTGGGAATGGTATTGGGCATATCCATAAAACTGGTAACACCACCTGCTGCGGCAGCCCGTGTTTCGGTGTAAATATCCGCTTTGTATGTGAGGCCCGGGTCACGAAAATGCACCTGGTCATCAATAACACCCGGCAAAAGATACAATCCTTCTGCACGAATGATTTCATAATCATTATGATCAAAAGAAATGCTCCCGCCTTCACGGACAACCGCTTTGATGTGTTGATCTTCAATATAGACATCACCTTTCAAAGTTTCTCCTTCATTGACGATAAATGCTCCTTTGATCAGTTTTTTATTCATAGCAAGATGAGGTATCAGATAGATTTTACGGGTTTGATCTTTCCGAACATGGAACGGAGCCTGAGTTGCATCACACCAAAGATTGCTTCGGTAAATATTCCTTTGTTCATTTTTGAAGTTCCTTCCGTACGGTCGGTAAAAATGATGGGTATTTCCAAAACTTTAAAGCCCAGCTTCACCGCTGTATATTTCATTTCGATCTGGAAAGCATAACCAACGAATTTGATGCGGTCAAGATCAATGGTTTCAAGTACTTTTCTTGTCCAGCAGACAAACCCGGCGGTGGTGTCCATGATTTTCATCCCTGTGACCACTCTCACATATTTTGAAGCGTAATAGGACATCAGCACTCTGCCCATGGGCCAGTTGACCACATTCACACCGGTTATGTACCGTGAGCCCACCGCTGCATCTGCACCCTGACCGGCGCAGGCATTATACAACCTGACCAGGTCTTTCGGATTGTGCGAAAAGTCGGCATCCATCTCGCATATATATTCATATTCCTTTTCCAGTGCCCATCTGAAACCGGCAATATAAGCGGTACCCAGCCCCTGTTTTCCTTCCCGTTCCAGTATGAACAGGCGTCCCTTGAACT
The DNA here is from genome assembly GCA_964567945.1 of uncultured Lentimicrobiaceae bacterium. GTDB lineage: Bacteria > Bacteroidota > Bacteroidia > Bacteroidales > F082 > JAADID01. The sequence continues at coordinate 13,718 of CAZMOS010000009.1, read as the reverse complement.
CTTTCATCAGCTTACGGACGATATCTGCTGTACCATCGGGGCTGTTGTCCTCCACAATCAGGACATCAAATTCTTTTTCAAGATCTAAAACAACGCGCAGGATCTTTTCGATGTTTTCCTTTTCGTTATAGGTTGGTATGATGACAAGGGTATCGCTCACTTGATTCTGTTTTGGCGGCAAATTTATAAATAATGAACCGATTTTCAGGGATAAAAACGAAATAACCCTTTACATTTAAAAATGAGGAGTAAAATAATTTCTGATTCAGGTTTAATACCGGCAGCAGTTTACTTTACCACGACTTTGTACTTCAGGCTACTGTTGTCGCCCCGGATACTGAGTATATAAATGTTTTTTGGTGTGTTGCTCAAATCAATAGTAAAAATATTTTGACCCTGTCTTGCCGGAAAATATAAATTTTTAACCACTCTTCCGCTCACATCAGAAAGTGTAAGCGTAAGGTCAATATCCTTTTTCGCGGTAACCGCAACGTTCAACTTATCCGAAGCCGGATTTGGATAAACGGTTACCCTGCCATTTAGCAATTGTTCTTCAATGCCAACATACGAAAACGGAATAGTCTGCATTTCCATCACGTTGCCGCTTTCATCCTTAACATTCTGCACCGTAAGCACATAATCTCCGGAAAGTTCGGTTACCGTCAGGTTAACCTGTGCCTTGTTGAATGCATGTTGCTTGGCAGATTCAACGACTGCGCCGTTGTTTAAGCTATAGTTGCCGGTATCTTCAGCCGTTATGGCGTCAACATTCTCGTTGAACAAAACTTTTATATTGGTAGCGATAACCGGTGTGACCTCAACTACTTCAGGGCCTTCCGTGTCGCCTCCGCTGGAAACATCACTTTCAAACCTCAACTCGATTTTCCATTCATCAAAGTCGTAATTCATAGGGCCTGTAATGTTATAGTAGGAACCTTCAACCGGTTTATATTCAAAAACAGCCGTATTGTGTATCCTAAGTTCTCCGGTACCATCGTCAACCGTCCACATAAAATAATTGGCCGGATAATTATCATCCGTGCAAAGTGCGTTAGTTACTTTTACGAGTACGCTTTCATCGGCTTCATCCACATTTCCGGTTTTTACCGGCAACGGTTCGGGAAGTGCATTATTAGAGGAAATAAAGTAGTAATCGGTAATGTTTGACATCTCCGTTTTACCATAATATTCGGTTATCTTTCCGGTGAGCACGATGCTGTCGCCAATGGAAGGGTTCCTCCCGGATTCATAAATAAACAAGCCGTTCCATTCGCCATAACCATCCTGAATAAAATAATTAGAGCCAAAATTTGCTGTAACCACACCCGTTGTGCTTACTACCTGTCCTTCATAAGGCGAATCCGGCTGTTGCCCCTGGATATCGTAAATTATTGTGATGGTCCCGTTAAAAATTTTCGGGACGTAATAGTTATAAACTACCGACGAGTCTGCGGTTTCGTTATTTGTTGCAAAAATCTTGTAAAAAACGGTAACCCCTTCGGCCTGACCGGGAACCTGTGCCGAATATGTATTGCCGTCAGCGGTCATAATCACCTCATTGGTCAACGATTCGTAATTCAACCCCCAAAACAAACTGGCTGAAGAAATGGATCCGGTTTTACTGGTAATGGTAGCGCTCACATCAACAGGTTCTTCTGCAACAGCTATTTCGGGTGCCATTTGAACATCGCCTATTAAAATAACACTTGCCGGCATCCCACCCCAAATCATTTCTGCATATTCAGGGTTGTCAATAAAGGGGTTCCTGTTTTTCTGAAACGAATAGATCACATCATTCCGGTGCCTTTCAAACTCATCAGGCGGGTCCTGCAGGTTCCACTGGAGAAGGGTTGATAATTTACCATATTCAGGAAGCGGATAAGTGTTGTTGTGGTCAACGACTTCAAGGTCCAGTTCTCCATTTTCCCCTTCATACCTCGTTGACATATAAAAAATCATACGGGCAACATCACCTTTTACCGCATCGCGTGCTTCCCAGGTGGAATCGGTATAGTAACATTCCGTGGCCACGTCATTCGGAACACCTCCGTTGTCAAAATCCAGATTACCTTTATCCTGGTTGACAACTGCAGCCGATGGTTTCAAATTGTGCACATCGCTGTACATAGGTAACACATCTTTAAAATCGCCGTGTGACTTTGACCACACATGCTCGCGGTTGAGTTGCAGGCCACTGCTGCCATAATCGCTGTTGTCGTGCGAAAATCCCGTGTAAATCTGGATAACATTATCGGGATTATCGGGATCGGCATCTGAAAGTTTGAATATTTCTTTGGAAAAAAAATAGGAATAAACAGTATGGCCACTGATGATATCGTTCAATGCGGCTTTCAACTCTTCCCCGCTTTTCCCCTCGGTACCGTTGTAATAACCGGTTGGCTGGCTAAAGAGCATTGCTGACGCCAGGATGGCAAAAATAAGTAGTGATAATTTTTTCATTTTTTGTTTTTTAATTAATCCCGGGCTGATCGCGACAGCAGCGGGGAGGTGTAACTGATAATTTTATTTTATTTCAAAATCTGATCATTATGCTAATAACTAACACTTAATGACAGGTTAAACCTTCGGCCCATACCCATAAAAACACCTGCCGAATTGGCGTCAAAGCTACTTGAATGTGTCAGAAAAGGATCATTATTCTGTGCATCTGTGACAAATACACTATTCAACGCATTGAGCAGGCTTCCACGTACCTGAAACCTCACTTTTTTTATCCACCATGCATATCCTGCATTAAATTCTATAACATAATAATTGGGAATTCTCCAGGATTGTATGGGTTTTCCGTTTTTATCAAACGATCCGGGGTTGTTTTCAGGATCATAGTCCAGGGGGTTAAACTCGGAATAATTTTTGCCAAACCAGGTAAATGACCCCGAGACATACAATCTTTTAATAATTTCCCAACGCAGGCTTTCCCTGTTCTGATACTGTGCAGCATCTCCAACATACAAGCCCCTGGCATCGAAGGGCCGTGTTCCGATTTGTTGCCCGTTGTCATCGTAAATACGGGCTGTATCTGCCGATGTCCATTTCCAATCACCAAGCGAAAACAGGCTTTCAAGGGTCAGATTATCAGTTATTCTCCAGGCAAACTCAAATTCGATACCCATGTGCCTGGCATTCATATCGTTGATATTGATACTATAAAATTCACCATCTATATCAATACGCATCGCCCTGTCGGAAGGTTTATTAAGCCAGGATGTATAATAGGTGTTTACATTTAAGGTGACCCTGGGCAAAACATAACTATAGCCCAGTTCAACCGCCCTTACCTGTTCATTTTTTATATCGCGAAACAAGGTATTGCTTCTATCGTAAACATTGTTAAACCGTTGTGCTTTTGAAATAAAACCCATATTCATGAACACATTCATGGTTTCACTGATATTATAATTGGCGCCTGCCTTGACCGTAAAACCGGGCAGGTATTTCCATGGTGTTTCGTTGGCAGTCTCCTCCGGGGCATGGGGCAGAAAATAATCAACCCGCTTGTAGCCCGAAAGAGCCGCAGATAAATTACCAAATATACTCAGGTTGCCCCTAGCGTATGTTACCTGTGCAAATATTCCACCCCATCTGATCAATGCATCGTTGTGATAACCAATAATATCGCCAACATACTTTTTCGTTGTATCGTTGTTTTCATTTTGATTTCCGTTATCAAGGTAATACTCACCACCAAAGAGATCGTCAACTTCGCGGTAGTGTTCCCCTTTGTAAGTCCTCAAATCCAGCCCCCCCGATACTGTCACCGCTTTACTTACCGTAAAATCGAAAGTGGACAACAGGCCAAGCCAGAAATGGTTGTTCATGGCATTGCGCATAATGTTGGTGGAACGATGGGTGGAGTTGAAGTAGGGCGGAATTATATTCAGGTTGGCATTGTATTCCTTTTGCAGATTTTGTTGCCATGTAATTGTGTCGTCTTCCAGTGAAGTTGAAAATGACTGACCGCCCCCCCTGCCGATTGACAGATAAAGGATATTTGAAATATACAAACGGTCGTTCACTGTCAGGAAGTCACGGAGGCTGATTAAAGGTTTATGGTAAAAATTATTGGCTGTGCTGGTCGGTTTGGCTTCCGGGAAGACAGTATCGGTTTCGGTAATGTATGCCCTGCTCAGATACCCCCAGTTTGGGTTATATCTGAGTCCCCGGCCAACCGGTTGTCCGAGTGCGATCATTTTATCAATAAAATCCTGGGTCATGCCCGAACGCAGTGCATATTTAGTATCGTAAGTGGCAATAAACTTTTTATAACTGCGCTGTCCGTGTTTTTGCGGGGCACCCATGGCACTAAAACTGAGGGTATGCTTTTTAAACTGCTTATCAACTCTCAGAAAATAAAACCAGCCTTTTGTCCAGGTCTGGTCAACCCATCCGTCGCCCTGTTTATAAGATCCGGCAAAAGTAACTCCCCATCCTTTTGGCATACGTCCGGTGGTCAGTCCCAGTGAAGTGCGGAGAAAACCATCGTTGCCCACTTCCTGTTTAATGCTGATCTTTCTTTTATTCTCAATTCCTTTGGTGGCAATATTAATCGTACCGCCTACCGATGGAATGGCAAGTTTTGAAGCACCCAGGCCACGTTGCACCTGGGTAAACCGCATAACGACATCCAGCCCAAACCAGTTTGACCAGTAAACCCAGCCATTTTCCATATCGTTTACGGGAATACCATCCAGCATGACAGCTACGTTGCGCTGGTTAAATCCACGGATGTTAATCCGGGCATCACCGTCTCCGCCACCGGCAGCAGTGGCATAAACCCCCGGAGTGGCATTGAGGATAAGCGGAATATCCTGTGAGGCCAGTTGCTCATCAATTTCCTGCGGTGTAATATTTGAAAAGGCAATGGGTGTTACCCTTGTTTTGGCTACATCACCCACAACTTCAACTTCACTCAGGGTGATGGTTTTGAGTGAAAAATTGAAAAACAGGTCTTTATCTGCAACGACAATATGCCTGGTTTGGGGTTCAAATCCAACATAAGAAACTTTCAGGTCGTATTCGCCGGGAGCAAGCTTTAAAATGTACTGTCCCCTGGTGTCGGTAACAGCACCAAGGCCTGCCCCGTACACGATATTTACACCGGGGAGAGGAGTGCCGGTTTCATCTGAAACCACGCCGCTAACTGTCCTTTCCTGGGCAAACAAACTGGTTGCCAGAACAATTAGCGCCAGCAAGAATACTATTCTATGGCTCATTCTGCTATTTTATTGATGGAATGAAAAATATGCGAAATACATTTCCCGTTTCAATTTATTTAATTTTTAATGGGAAGCGTGGATGGAGCAAACTATGCTATGCCCGCTGATAACTACTTAAAGAGCAATTTCTTTGTACCCACTTTCCCTGAAGTCAATTGAATTTTGACCAGGTATAAGCCTGACAAATTATTATTGGTTTTAAGTTTAATGTTTTCGAGCCGTCCGGCCATTTCTTTAACCTCAACCAATCTACCTGTGATATCATAAATTTCGACGCTTTCAATGGCTTCTTGCGCTTCAACAGAAAATTCGCCGTTTATCACCGGATTTGGATAAACATGGATATTTAAAGCCGCATTGTTTTCATTAATGCCAAAGGTTGTACAGTCGCAATTATGGAAGCCCAACGAATCAAATGTATTTTTAGGAAGGGAATCCCATTGTACATCCACAATAAAATACGGGTCCGGGTTTGCTTTTACACCCTGGCTGACATTTGCTTTCCGGATCAATGTGTTATCCTTAGTCCAGGACAACCAAAAAAGCGGACCCACGATATAATCATGAATGGTATATTCTGTGGGAACGCCACCACTGTTGTAAGTAATGGTTGTATCATTCAGGTTCCCCCAACCATTATCTTCTTTTGTCATTGGTGGGCCGACGCGGCCAAAAATGTCCACAATGGTACCATCTATTTTTTCAAGTGTAACGGCATCGTTCCCGTTAAAATACATCATCCTGTTTACCTCGTAAACCGGACAGAGGAAAGTGTCGGCTTTAATTTGCAGTGCCGAATCCACCGGTTGTTCAAAACCAATACCGTTGGGATCTCTTTTATCAAGCACAACAACATAAGTGGTTTTGGATTGAATCATGCCGGCAAGACCAACGGCATAAGGTACGGTACCACCGTTGCTGTATCGTACCAGTTTGTAATTCGCCAAATCTATCGGTTCATTGGTTGGGTTATAAATTTCAAGGGCTTTATTGTTCCCCGAACCTTCCACATATTCTGAGATAAACAGATCGGAACATTCCTGCCCAAACATTGATGCGGTAAAGAGTATTGCGAAAATAAAAAGTAATGATTTCTTCATGAGTAAAATTTTTAATTAATAATGGTTTTATAATTATGACAAAATTAATGATAAATAGAATATTTCAACAAACAGGACATTATTTCTATTCTTTATTTATTTTAGAAATTAACGATCACATTACTTATTTCCTTAACTGAATTTAAAACAAGCAAACAAATGTAAATAATTCAAATGATCCTGCAACTTATGTTGAAAAACCATCGAAAATTGTTAGTAATAAATTAAAAAGATATCGGCAGTACGGCATGGCGCGACACATGGAGCCTTTTTGACGAAACGTTACTTTCGCAAAGGAGATACACAGAGAATTCTATCAATGAATTACAGAGCTTTGTGTGCAGGTTCACACCAATTTTTCAAGTAATGAAATGGCTTTTCTAACCGTTCGCACTTTTTCAAAACGAAGTGTGAGCTTATCATTTTTTTCCTTCATCTCACACACCGCCGGATGCTGCTGAACAAACTGTAACACCTTCCCGAAGGCTTCCGACTGGAAATAAAGCGAATCCTGTTTTCCGGTAAAAGTCCCCGTCATTCTTCCGAATTTCAATGAAAGTTTTTCAAAACCCGCTCTTTGTGCAAGACGGCGCAGCCTGACTGACTGTATCAGGTTTTTCGTTTCTTCCGGTAATGGTCCGAAACGGTCTTTCAGCATGCGGGCAAATTCAACCAGCCCTTCTTCTTCTCCAATGTTATCCAGTTCTTTATACAAATTCAACCGTTCGTTGATACCTGCTACGTAATGATCTGGAATTAGCAATTCCAGGTCGGTTTCCAACTGGCAATCAGGGACAAAATCCGTCACTTTTTGTTCTCCGGCAAACATTTCCTTGAATTCGTCTTCCTTTAATTCCCGGATTGCTTCATTCAGTATTTTCTGGTACATTTCATAACCGATCTCCGAGATGAAACCGCTTTGTTCGGCGCCGAGGATATTTCCGGCACCACGGATGTCCAGGTCGCGCATGGCAATATTGAATCCGCTACCCAGTTCGGCAAATTCAGTAATTGATTTCAGCCGTTTACGGGCTTCATCCGTTAAAGCAGAAAGCGGCGGAGCCAGCAGATAACAAAACGCCTTTTTATTCGACCGTCCTACCCTGCCGCGCAGTTGATGCAAATCGCTCAAACCGTAATGCTGGGCATTGTTGATGATGATAGTGTTGGCATTGGGAATATCCAATCCCGACTCAATGATGGTCGTTGAGAGGAGCACATCGTATTCTCCTTCGATAAAATCCATCATGGCTTTTTCCAGTTTGGCGCCTTCCATCTGCCCGTGGGCAACAATAATGCGGACACCCGGCACAAAGCGGGTGAGCATGTCATACATTTCCGTGATATTCTGCACCCGGTTGTGGACAAAAAACACCTGGCCGCCACGTGACACCTCATAGTTGATGGCTTCCCTGATAATTTCTTCTTTAAAGGGCCTGACTTCGGTCTGAACGGGATAACGGTTTGGCGGCGGAGTGTTGATAATGGAAAGGTCACGGGCACCCATCAGCGAGAACTGCAGGGTCCGCGGAATGGGTGTGGCCGTCAGGGTCAAGGTATCTACGTTTGTACGCAACTGCCGCAGCTTTTCTTTTGCAGCCACCCCGAATTTTTGCTCTTCGTCCACAACAAACAGCCCCAGGTCTTTAAATTCAATGTCCCTGCTAAGTATACGATGCGTTCCGATAATGATATCCAGCGTGCCTTCTTTCAGCCGGTGTAATGTTTCTTTTTGTTTTGCCGTACTTTTAAAACGGTTGATGTAGTCCACCGTTACAGGGAAATCCTTCAACCGGTCGGAAAATGTTTTGAAGTGCTGCAATGCCAGGATGGTTGTGGGAACCAAAACGGCAACCTGCTTGCTGTCGTTCACACATTTGAAAGCTGCCCTGATGGCTACCTCCGTTTTGCCAAAACCTACGTCACCGCATACTAGCCGGTCCATGGGATAAGGGGCTTCCATATCTTTTTTCACGTCCTGAGTGGCTTTCAACTGGTCGGGCGTGTCCTCATAAATGAAAGAGGCTTCCAGTTCATTCTGCAGGTAAGTATCGGGTATGAACTGAAAGCCTTCGGAAGCGATGCGTTTGGCATACAGGCGAATGAGATCGCGGGCAATGTCTTTAACCCTCTTTTTGGTTTTATTTTTCAGGTTTTTCCATGCATTGGAACCCAGTTTGTCAAGTCTCGGAACCGTCCCTTCTTTGCCTACATATTTCGAGATGCGATGCAGCGAATGAATACTCACATACAGAATGTCGTTATTCTTATAAGTCAACCGGATAGCTTCCTGTTTCCTGCCGTTGTTGTCAATGATCTGCAACCCGTCGAACCTGCCTACCCCATGATCTATATGTGTGACATAATCCCCCGGTTTCAGGTCGTATAACTCCTGAAGGGACAACGCTTCCTTTCTCCCGAAACCTTCACGCAAACGGAATTTATGGTAACGGTCAAATATCTGATGATCGGTATAGCAGACGATTTTCAGGTCATTGTCAATAAAGCCGGCGCTGATGCTTTTCATTACGGGTTCAAAATGAGCACGGCCCGTCTTGGGCTGCTCAAACTGGATACTTTCAAAGATGGAATGCAGCCGCTCGACCTGTTTCGGGTTGTCTGAAAAGATGAAATTAGTGTATCCCTGTTTGGAATGTTGAAGCAGGTCATTGATCAGCAGTTCGAAATTCTTGTTGAATGCCGGTTGCGGTTTCTGATTGAACACAATTTGCCTGGCATCTTTAAAATAAAGTGTGTGCCCGAATTCAACGATTCTGAAACCAGGAAGCTTTCTCAACAGTTCATCCCCTTTTTGGAAAAGAATTTCAGGTTGCATGTTGCTTTCATCTTTATTTGTTTTTTCAAAAGCAGTAATTGCTTTTTCAAATTCCCTGTTTACCTGATCGATGGTAAAGTTTATATCCTGAATCCAGATTACAGTATTTCCGGGCAGATAATCCAAAAATCCCACCCTTTTTTCCCTGATATGCCTGTCCTGAACATTAGGCAGTAAAGTGATCTGGTTCATATTCTGCAATGACAATTGGGTGGAAGGGTCAAATGTGCGAATGGACTCCACATTGTCACCTAAAAACTCGATTCTGAACGGATGGTCGTTTGAGAAAGAGAATACATCAACAATACCCCCGCGAATGGCAAACTGTCCCGGTTCGGCCACAAAATTAACGCTTTCAAAATCAAATTCTGCCAGCAAGTCGCTTACAAAATCCGGAGAGACCTCTTCCCCCACCTTTAATTTCATGGTATTGCGAGTGACATATTGCTTGTCCACTACTTTTTCGGCTAATGCTTCGGGGTAGGTCACCACTACCGTTTTGCGGTCCCCTGACATGAAACGTTTCAGCACTTCTGTACGTGAAAGTTGGTAAGCACGGTCGGCACTTTCTGGTTCATAAGGCCGTTTATAGGAAGTGGGGTAAAACAGGATTTTCTTTTTGTTGTAATCCGTTTCAGCTTCATCAAAAAGATTTTCCAGGTCATTATAGAAAAAAGCGGCCTGTTCTTTGCCGCCAAGCACGATCAGGTGCTGTTGTTTTCCGGGACGGTCGAAAAGACCGGCTACGGCAAGCATAGTACCGCTTCCCACTACCCCTTTCAAGTGAAAATGACGGATATCCATCTCCATCATTTCCTGCAACAGCGACACCTGTGAGCGTTGTTTAAAATATAATATCAGTTTTTCCGGTCCCAACTTTAAATGATTTGTAAACTATTTTACCTCAAATTGTTTTACAAAATTTATGCAAAGGAAAAACAAATCGGTTGAATTGTGTATGCCCCGGCTAAAAGTTTTTTAACGGCCTTATTCTTGCCGTTTATATCCTAAACATTTGGAAAGCACAAAAAATAATCAGCCTGAACAACTCATATTTGTACCTTTGCGCAAATTTTCATTTCATGAACGACAAACTTCAAAAAGAATACTCATCAGCAGCTTTGAAAGAGCAACTCAAATACCTCCAGCTACTATCTGAAAAGTTCCCGAATGTCCAGAGTGCGAGTACTGAAATAATCAACCTTTCTGCCATATTGAACCTGCCCAAAGGAACCGAACATTTCCTTTCGGATATCCACGGTGAAGTGGAGACTTTCAGCCATGTGCTTGCCAATGCATCAGGTGTGGTTAAACGAAAGATTGACGAGGTTTTCGGAAAATCTTTAAGAAAGAAAGAAAAAGAAATGCTGGCCACGCTGATTTATTACCCCAAAGAAAAACTGGAGATGATCCTGCGTGACGAGAATGATCCCAAAGAGTGGTATGCCATAACCCTGCAAAGGCTGAGTATGGTGGCCAGAGCAGCAGCCTCCAAATACACACGTTCCAAGGTCAGAAAGGCCATGCCGAAAAATTTTACCTACATCATTGACGAGCTGCTGAACGAGACGGGCGAAAACAAAGAAGAATATTACGACAGCATCATCAACACCATTATACAGATCAACCGTGGCCAGGCATTTGTCATTGCGCTTTGTAAATTTATACAGCGTCTGCTCATTGACCGCCTCCACATCATCGGTGACATTTTTGACCGGGGGACGTATGCTGAAAAGGTGATGGACCGGATCATCAATTATCATTCAGTTGACATCCAATGGGGAAATCATGATATTGTGTGGATGGGCGCTGCCTCCGGTAGTCTGGCTCTGATTGCCAACGTGATCAGGATATCGCTGCGTTATGCAAACCTCGAAACACTGGAAAACGGTTACGGCATTACTCTTTTGCCACTGGCTACATTTGCCATGAAACAATATGCCGATGACCCGTGTGACCATTTCGAAACCAAAGCCAAAGCAGAAGGCTCAGGTTACGAGCTTGTTAAGAAAATGCATAAAGCCATTACGATCATCCAGTTTAAACTTGAATCGCAAATCATTGATCGCAACCCGCAATTTAAAATGGATGACCGGCTGTTGCTTGACAAAATAGATTTTAAAAAAGGAACGGTTAAGGTAAGGGAAAAAGAATATGAATTGCTTGATAAAAACTTCCCCACCGTTGATCCTGCCAAACCATTTGCCCTGTCGGATGAAGAACAGGAAGTGATGAACAAACTGAAACGAAACTTTATTAACAGCCAGCGGTTGCAACAACATATTGATTTCCTGTATTCAAACGGCAGCATGTACCTTACCTATAATTCTAACCTCCTTTACCACGGATGCATTCCGATGAATGATGATGGCAGTTTTCAATCGCTGGATGTGGAGGGTAAGGAATATTCGGGCAAAGAATTATTTGACAACCTGGAAAGGGTGGCACGCAAAGGATATTATAACCGGTACAATCACAAAAGCGACGATTCCAGCCTGGATTATACATGGTACCTGTGGTGCGGACCGGTTTCTCCCCTGTTCGGAAAAAAGAGAATGGCCACTTTTGAAAGGCAGTTCATTGCCGACAAAGAACCCCACAAAGAGGAATCGAACGCTTATTACAAACTGGCATACAACAGTGAAAAGTTTTGCGACATGATCCTGGAAGAGTTTGGCCTCGACCCCGGTGTTTCGCATATTGTCAACGGTCATGTTCCCGTAAAGGTTAAAAAAGGTGAAAGCCCGGTGAAAGCCAACGGGAAGCTGTTCGTTATTGACGGTGGTATGTCAAAACCTTACCAGAAGGTGACCGGAGTAGCGGGTTATACCTTGATATACAACTCTTACGGGCTTGTTCTTGTGGAACATCAGCAGTTTGAATCGGCACAAAAAGCCATTGAAGAAGAAAAAGACATCATCTCTAAACGGATGATCATTGAAAAAGATGCCACCCGCAAAAGGGTAAAAGATACCGATGTGGGCAAAGAAATACAATTGCAGATTGATGATCTGACTGTGCTTCTGGCATCATTCAGGAAAGGACTGATCAAAGAAAGTTTTTAACTTGAGTCAAATTAAAAAATGGTTAAAGTTTTAAAATTCGGCGGTGCATTAATGAAAGATGCCAACGGGATCAGGCGGGTGGCCTCTTTGGTGTCAGGTTTCCGGGATGATCGTCTCGTAGTCGTGATTTCAGCCCTGGGAAAAACAACCAATGCATTGGAAAGGTTGTTAAAATCATCAATTGCAAAAGACGACCACAAAGCTGAACCGACATTTATTGAGATCAGGAGGTTTCACTTCGGGATTGCCGAATCCTTGTTCGGCAATGCACGGCATCGGGTTTTCGACGAGCTGAACAATGCCTTTGAAGAACTAAACAATGTAATGGGTAAAACTTACCGTGACCGGTATGAAGCCTACGATCAGATCGTCAGTTTCGGAGAAATGTTCAGCACCATCATTGTCAATGCTTTTTTCAAAGAAAACAATATCCCCACACGTTTTGTTGATGCAGAATCCATCATCGTTACCGACAGCAATTATACTTCTGCTTCCATTGACTGGAAATTCACCCGTCAGACCGTTTCCGATCGTCTGATCCCATTGCTTGAAAAAGGAGAAGTTGTCCTGACACAGGGATTTATAGGAGCAGATACGGACGGGAATACCACAACCCTGGGACGTGAAGGTTCCGACTTTACGGCAGCGCTGATCGCCAACATCCTTGATGCAGGTGAAATTACCATCTGGAAGGATGTTCCGGGAATTATGAATACCGACCCGGCACGTTTTAAAGATTGCCGGAAACTGGACAGGATATCTTATCATGAGGCCATTGAACTGGCATTTTACGGAGCCTCTGTTATACACCCGCGAACAATCCAGCCTGCACAACATAAAAACATCCCGCTGTATGTTCGTTCATTTTATGATCCTGACAGTTTTACCCTTATCTCGGAGGATACATCAGGCGATGATAAGCTGCCCAAAATTATTTTAAAAGACAACCAGGCGCTGCTAAGCATCAGCTCACGCCAACTGGCGTTTATCGCCGAAGAAAACCTGACCCGTATTTTTGAGGCCTTTAGCCAACACAAAATTCACATCAACATGATGCAAAATTCGGCAGTCAGTTTTTCGGTTTGTTTCAATGATGAACCCGACAAACTGGATACGCTGATCAATGACCTGAAAAAAGAATTTATCCTGAAATACAACTCGGGGCTGCAATTGATAACCATCAGATACTACAACGGTGAGCTCGTAAACGAACTCACCGCCGGTAAAAAAATCTTTCTGGAACAACGCAGCCGCAGCACAGTTCAAATGCTTGTGCGTTAATCTGCACCATCCCGGGAATAAAATTATCTGATCATTATCTTTTTGACAACCATTTTGTCTTTGGATTCCAGCTTTACCACATATACCCCCTGATTTATATTATCATTCAGGTTGATGGTATGGTTTCCGTTGAAAGTACTGTGATAAACCACTTGTCCCATCAGGTTCGTGATTGAAATATCAGCACCGGTCCATTCCT
>CAZMOS010000008.1:0-52255 GCA_964567945.1 uncultured Lentimicrobiaceae bacterium | reverse complement strand
ATGTATGACAGGTCTTATGTTATTGCCGGCTCCCGGGATTATAACAATAATAATATTATTTTTAAAATAAATGAAGCAGGCGATACGCTCTGGAACAGAACAATATCTGCCGGAGGGTACTCGGGTAACTTTAATCAGAATATACTCACATTGAAAGACAGTACTTTATTCTTTACCGGTTCTTATCGAAATCCAAACAGAAGCAGTTCGGATTTGTTATGTGTGAATATGGATGATCAGGGTAACCTGATAAAAAGCTGGTCTTTTTCGGCTGACGGCGACATAGAACCCTGGTCGGTTATCCCGACATTTGACAGCGGTTTTATTATTACAGGTAAAATTGGTTATACTTCTTATCCATATCGAACCGAATTGTTTGTATTGAAAACCGATGGGCAGGGGAATCTCCAATGGTCTAAAGTAATGACCGACGATAATATTTCCACTTATGGTTATGCGGCAAAACAAACAACCGATTCGGGGTTTATCCTGACAGGCGCCTTCCATGATTACAATAATTCTTCCTACAGCACTATTCTTATGAAACTGTCCGGTGAAGGAAATGTGGAATGGTCAGTTCAGTATGGTTTTCCTGATTCTTACAGTATGGCCGCTGATGTTCTGACCGTTGAAAACGGCTATATTGTTGCCCTGGGCCTGATATACGACAGTCTTGTTATTATGAATACCGATCTTTACGGCAATTTGTTGTGGGCCAGACAATACAATATCCGTGTTCATGATTATATGGGTAATCCGCCGTTTTTAAGATTGAAAAAAACGATTGACGGAAAATACATTGTGGGAGTAACCGACATGTATAGTTTTTTCGACACTTTCATGAAAATTGATGTTACAGGGAATGTACTGTGGTCTAAAGCCGTGCAGCTATATTTAACGAATGTGGCGGAACTGGATGACAAGGGTTTTCTGATTGTCGGAAACGGCCCGATAATCCTACCCAAATTATTCCGTGTATGGGAACCACAGATCGGGATCATTAAAACCGATTCGCTCGGAGAATCCGGTTCGGAATGCGTTAGAAACCAAATGGTCGGGTTTAACAATACGACTGTTTCCCGGGATACGCTGGTTTATCAAATGGAAAACCTTGATCTGACTTTACGGCCAACGGAGCTCCTGTTTGGAACAGATACCCTAACCATTCTCGAGGGATGTGTTGATATGATAGGCTCAGTCACTATGAATGATAACCGGAGTTTCAGCATTTATCCCAATCCTGTGAGCGATGTACTTCACGTGGATCTTGCACCCGGACAACGGTTCAAACAGGCCCTGATCATTGACATTTACGGCCAAAAGGTTTTTGAAGGCCTGCCCCGGCCAGACTATGATGTATCCTATCTTCCCGCAGGAATTTATCTTTTTGTCCTGACCGACGGGAACGGAGTATCTGTAGCCAAAAAGTTTATCCGGAAATAAACAGGTTTTATTTCTTCTCTTTTATCACTTCCTTTTTGATCCGCTGAATATGGCCGCGTCCCAGCGCTTTTACTTCGCAACCCAGTTCAAAATACCTCTTGATCTTTTCGTCGGGCAGCATGCCAAAGGCATCAATAACGGCAATGGGTCCACCGCCTGCCCATTTCACAATATCATCAGGAGAAAGTTCTTTATACTCCTCATGGGGAACGGCAAAAATAACAGCCTCCACGCCTTGCAATGAACTTTTTAAATCTTTGCTGACCCTTGTTTCAGTCAGGTGCTCCTGGTTCCGGAAAAACCTCGACCATGATGTCCCCGGTGAAGGAAAGGTTTCCTGTATTTCCAACTCATACCAGTGGTCAACATAAGGATCGTGAACGCGCATTTCCGCTCCCATTTCAGTAAGTTTCCTGACAACGAGTTCGCTGCCGCTGTAACGTGTATCGCCCACATCCTGCCGGTAGCTGGCACCACATATCAGCACATCGGCGCCGGCAATGTAACGGTCCATATTCCGCAAAGCATCGCGGGTAAGTTGCGCCACATGTAATCCGCGGGTGTCGTTAATGTCAATGGCAGTGGGCGTGATCTTAAACAGGCTGTCCCCGTCTTCAAAGCCGAGGATATGCTTGTAGGCCCAATAGCCCAGCCCTCCGTCTTTGGGCAGGCAGTATCCACCGATTCCCGGCCCCGGAAAAATGATGTTGCTGTGTGTGGGCCTCATTTTGATGGCTTTGATCACCTTGATCAGGTCAACGCCGTTGCGTTCGGCAAAAAGGCTCCATTCGTGGAGATAAGCCAGAATGGTGGCACGATAGGAATTTTCAACAATTTTCGTCGTTTCCGATTCAATGGGCCTGTCCATCACCGTGAGCGGATAATCTTTGGTGTTTAGCACTTCATGAAGGAATTTCTCAACCCTTTGGCGGGCTTCCGTGTTGCAGCCGCTGCATACCCTCCAGAAATCACGGATACTCGAAACGTATTCCTTGCCTGGCATAACCCTTTCGAAACTATGTGCCAGCAAGGGTACCGAATCAATCCTTCTTTTGGCAAATTCTTTTTTCAGTATGGGCCAGGCCACAAACTCGGTAGTACCCGGTGCAACTGTTGTTTCGATAAGTATCAGGCAGTGGGGCTGCATTTTTTCTCCGATGGTTTTCATGGTGGCTTCCAGGGCAGCCATATCGGCTTCACCCGTCCGCATGTTACCCAGCTCTTTTTTCTTGTAATCGCACTGAACATCAACAACAACCACGTCGGCCAGTTTGATGCAGTCGCTGTTGAAAGTAGCTACGAGGGTTTTCTTTTCTTTGACACAACGGTCAATCAGCACGTTCACCTCCGGGTCTTCGGCTTTCACTGGAGAAACGCCCCGGTTGAGAACCGGTATTTTCCAGTAACTCCGCACACTGGGTCGTTGCGAACCGATCACGAATTTGGTGGGATTTCCGTTTTCGTCTTCCGTGTCGGCAACGATGGCCGCCATCACGGCGCCAACGAAACCGACGCCCATGACCACAACAACCTCTTTATCTTCGGCTTTGGCCTGGTTGGCCAGTTTCTCTATTTTTTTGTATTCGGTCTGGAAGTCTTCAGGTTTTGGAATAGGGAAATTTTCTCCCAGCGGGCTTACCGAGTATGTAATTTCATCTTTCATTTTTAATTGTTTGAATGAGTTATTGGTTAATTAATGTTTAAAAATAAAACAAAAAAACTGTTTCAGGTCAAAACAGCTTTTTTTGAAAAAAGTTGCGCAGCGATTTAATGCATCGGATATTTTTTGAATATCTCACCCGATTTCATCAAAATATCCACATATTGTGCCCTGCGGTATGCAAACGGGTCTTTGATATTTTTCTTCGAAAGGTTTCCACGGAAATCATCCAGCTTTTCATACATTTTGTTGGCCATCCAGATTTCCATATCTTCCAGCATTTTGGCGATCTGGTGCGGACCGTGTTTGTAAATGGCACTGACAACCTGAACGGCTCCGGCGCCTGCCAGGATCATTTTGATCACATCCCCTCCGGTGAATATGCCCCTGTTGGCACAAATATCAGCATTGATATTATCATACAGCAGACCCACATAGCGTAACGGAAGACGGCTGTCGTATTCTGAGCTCAAATTATAGGGAAAGTGCATTTTTTCCAGCTCGATGTTAATATCCGGCTGGAACAGGCGGTTGAACAGGACAAATCCGTCAACACCCTTCCTGTCCATTTCTTTGAATACATACAACGGATTGGTATAGAAAGGGCTTAATTTTACACTTACAGGAATTTTCACCGCTTTTTTCACCCCTTCGATCACGTCAAGTTCTTCGTTGAGGATGGAACGTCCGTCCATTTCAAAGTCTCTGGGACTGTTGTAAAAATTAAGTTCCAGGGCATCGGCACCGGCAGCTTCCAGCTTTTTGGCATATTCGTACCAGGTATCGTCATAAACGGCATTGAGGCTGGCGATTAATGGAATGTTCAGTGCCGCTTTGGCATCTTCAAAATTCATTAGAAATTCTTCCGGGCCTGCTTCATAAATATCCGAAGGGAAAAGAGATGTCATTTCGGCATTGCGGTTATCATAATCCCTCATTTCCTGTTCCAGTTGAAGGTTTTCAAGGTGTATCTGCTCTTCAAACAATGATTTGTAAACGACGGCGGAAGCACCGGCCTCTTCAAGTTTTTTCAACATGTTGATATCAGTAACTAGGTTGCTGGCACCAATGATAATGGGGTTTTTCAGTTTTAACCCGAGATATGTGGTTGAAAGGTCCATAATATGTTTATTTAATCGTTTTGTACAAGTTTATTTGCGGGGGGTAAAATTACGATTATTTCAGATTGATTATAAAGGGCTAATAATCTAAATTCATTTTAAATTGCTTATCTGTTACTATCCGGTCAAAATATCAATATTTTATTCAGTACTTTTGCCGTGCTTTTTTCCGACGGTTATTTTTCCGGCGTCCAGACAGGAAAATTCCCTTGAAAAAGGCGGTTTTATTTTTAAAGAATTAATAATCTGTTAAATATAAAAAAGAATGGAACGAACAAAGAAATTCACTACATGCGACGGTAATTTTGCCGCTGCACATGTGGCTTATATGTTCAGCGAAGTGGCTGCCATTTATCCCATTACCCCTTCTTCCACAATGGCTGAATATGTTGATGAATGGGCTGCTTTCGGCAAAAAAAATATATTTGGCGACCCCGTCAAACTGGTTGAAATGCAATCGGAAGCCGGAGCCGCCGGTGCCGTTCACGGATCGTTACAATCCGGAGCGTTGACAACTACCTATACAGCTTCACAGGGATTGCTGCTTATGATCCCCAATATGTATAAGATCTCCGGTGAATTATTACCGGCAGTTTTCCATGTCAGCGCCCGTAGCCTTGCTGCACAGGCGCTCTCTATTTTTGGCGATCACAGCGATGTGATGAGTACGCGTCAAACAGGCTTTGCCATGTTAGCAACGGGCAGTGTTCAGGAAATCATGGATATCGCTGCCGTCGCCCATTTTGTGGCTTTGCGATCCCGCATTCCTTTCCTTCACTTTTTTGACGGTTTCCGCACTTCTCACGAAATCCAGAAAGTGGAATATTTTGAGAACGAAGACCTGGAACATCTTTTTCCGTGGGAAGACCTTCAAAAATTCAGGGAAAATGCCCTCCGTCCCGATAAACCTGTTACCAGGGGAACTGCCCAGAACCCTGACATCTATTTCCAGGCAAGGGAAGCAGCCAACCGTTTTTACGACCCTGTTCCTGACCTTGTGGAAGAATACATGCAGGAGATAACAAAACTTACCGGACGTGAATATCATCCCTTTGTTTATTATGGAGCAAAAGATGCCGAGCATGTTATTGTGGCCATGGGTTCGGTTACAGAAACTATTCGCGAAACCATTGATTATCTGGTTAGCCAGGGAGAAAAAGTCGGATTGGTCGTTGTCCACCTTTATCGTCCTTTTTCCGAAAAATATTTTCTGAAAGCAATGCCTGAAACCGTAAAACGGATTGCCGCGCTGGACCGTACCAAAGAACCTGGTGCCAATGGCGAACCGTTGTACCTTGATATAAAGGATATTTATTACGGTAAGGAGAATGCTCCTCTTGTTGTTGGAGGTCGTTACGGTTTGAGTTCAAAGGACACCACCCCGGCGATGATCGTATCGGTTTATAACAATCTGAAACAAAAAGAACCGAAGGATGATTTTACGGTGGGCATTATTGATGACGTAACTTTTAAGTCATTGCCTTTGCTGCCTGAGATCAGCATTACCCCCAAAGGGACTTACGAAGCCAAGTTTTACGGTTTGGGTGCTGACGGAACGGTAGGAGCCAATAAAAATTCAATCAAGATCATTGGCGAAGCTACTGACAAATTTGCCCAGGCGTACTTTGCCTATGATTCCAAAAAGTCAGGGGGAATCACCATTTCACACCTTCGTTTTGGCGATCACCCCATTCATTCGACTTACCTTGTGGGCACACCCGATTTTGTGGCCTGCCATGTTCCGTCATACCTTGGAAAATATGATATGCTGAAAGGCATAAAAAAAGGCGGAACATTCCTGCTAAACAGCATCTGGGATGAAGGAGAAACAAAACGCCGCCTGCCTGATCAGATGAAAAAACAACTGGCCGAAAACAACATTAAGTTTTACATGATCAATGCGACCAGGATCGCTTCCGAAATAGGTCTTGGAAGCAGGACCAATACCATTATGCAGGCTGCATTCTTTAAGGTTTCAGGCGTTATTCCTTATGAGCAGGCCGAAGAGCTGATGAAAACTTTTATCAGGAAAACATACGGCAAGAAAGGGGAAGAAATTGTGCAGATGAATTATGCCGCCGTGGACAAAGGTTCCGAAGTTGTTGAAGTGAAAGTGCCGAAAGAGTGGGCGGATATTAAAGAAAAAGAGGAAGATAAGTATGCTGATATGCCCGAATTTATCCGTAATGTGGTTAAGCCTATTGATCATCTTAAAGGTGATGAGCTGCCCGTAAGTGCATTCCTGGGACGCGAGGACGGCACATTTCCTGCGGGAACTGCTGCTTACGAAAAACGCGGAATCGCAGTGGATGTGCCGGAATGGCAACCCGAAAAATGTATTCAGTGTAACCAGTGTGCTTATGTTTGCCCCCATGCTGCCATCCGGCCTTTCCTGCTGGACGAAAAAGAAGTGGCAGATGCACCCGAAGGAGCTACATTACTTGATGTAAAAGGTAAACTTTCAGCTTACAAATACCGGATACAGGTTAGTGTGTTAGACTGTACCGGCTGTGGCAGTTGTGCCGATGTTTGTCCTTCCCCGGAAAAGTCACTCATTATGAAGCCGCTTGACAGCCAGATGCACGAGGTGCCAAACTGGGAATGGTTTGAGAATACGGTCACAGTTAAAGATAAAGCGGTTAACAAGTTCTCTTCCGTTAAGAACAGCCAGTTTGCCAAACCTTTGTTCGAGTTCTCCGGCGCCTGTGCCGGTTGTGGCGAGACACCCTACATCAATGTGCTGACCCAGCTTTTCGGTGACCGGATGATGATTGCCAATGCAACCGGATGTTCATCCATTTATGGCGGTTCCGCACCTTCAACGCCTTATACGGTGAATGCGGAAGGTTATGGACCTGCCTGGGCCAACTCTTTGTTTGAAGACAATGCGGAATATTCTCTGGGAATGGCCATGGGCGTTCGTAACATGAGGGAACGTATTGAACGATATATGAAGGAAGCCATTGAGAACGGTTTAGACGACGAACGGAAAGAAGTATTCGAAACATGGCTTGAAACCAAGGAAGACGGAGAAGCATCAAAAGAAGCATCAGCAAAATTATCAGAAGTGTTGAAAGGAAAAGATGACGACCTGTCCAAAAAGCTGCTTGACCTTGAGCACTATTTCGTCAAAAGGTCTGTCTGGGCCTTTGGCGGTGATGGCTGGGCTTATGATATCGGTTTTGGCGGCCTTGACCATGTACTGGCTTCGGGTGAAGACATAAACCTTCTGGTGATGGATACGGAAGTGTATTCCAACACAGGCGGCCAGATGTCAAAAGCCAGTCCGACGGCTGCGGTAGCAAAATTTGCTGCTGCCGGTAAGGAAATCCGGAAAAAAGACCTGGGAGCCATTTACATGACTTATGGCTATATTTATGTTGCACAGGTGGCCATGGGTGCCAGCCAGTCGCAATATTTCAAGGCGATCAAAGAAGCCGAGGCATTTCCAGGTCCTTCTCTGATCATTGCTTATTCGCCGTGTATCAATCACGGCCTGCGATTGACCATGGCCAAATCACAGGCAGAAGAAAAACTGGCTGTAGAAAGCGGTTTCTGGATCATATACCGGTATAATCCTTTACTTGAACTGGAAGGAAAAAATCCGCTCCAACTGGATTCAAAAGAACCTGACTGGGAAAAACTTGATCAATTCCATAATAACGAGGTACGTTTCCTCTCACTCAAGAAGACTTTTCCGAAAAGAGCCCGTGAGCTAAGTGAGATCGCCCTGAAAAATGCAAAATGGCGTTATGAGTTTTACAGGCGACAGGCATCGCTCGATTATTCAAATTCTGAAGCATAACAGAAAAATGATTTTGAAAAAAGGCTGCCGAATTCTATTTCCAATTCGGCAGCCTTTTTATTTTTGCCCGTTCAATTCAGAAACAATTGAAAAAAACAATATTTAATCCATTGGCATTGATTACTGCATTATTAACAGTTGCCCTGTTGGTAATCGTGGAGTGGAAAGTTAAGATACCCATGCTGCTGGTTGAACGTTTTTTCCCCAGATGGGGCTGGATAGAAATACTTGTGCTGGCCGGCTATGCGGCCTTCCTTTTTACCAGGCTTCACGACGCTAAAACCTCCGCCCTTTGGCGGCGGAGAAGCTGGACAATATTTGCCGTGTTCTTTTTCGCACAATTGGCTGCAGGATTACTGGGATGTGACGAGTGCCTGATGACCGGCAAACTGCATTTCCCTATCCCTGCGCTGATTCTTGGAGGGGCTGTTTACCGGTTGCATATCGGGTTCATGCCCATACTGTTTTTATCCACCGTCATTTTATCCGGCCCGGCATGGTGCAGCCAGTTGTGTTATTTTGGCGCTTTTGATAACCTGGCGGCATACTCCCGCAAAATCTCGAACAAACGTCTCATTAACCGCAATGTGGTGAAAAACAGTTTTTTCGTTTTGTTTTTGTCCGGAACGATTTTGTTACGAATATTCAATACCCCGTTGATTTATGCCATTGTGGGCGCAAGCATCATTGGCGTTATCGGCGTCCTGATCATTATTTTTATTTCACCACGAAACGGAAAAATGGTACATTGTGTCTCCTGGTGCCCGATAGGAACGATGATCCAGTTTTTGAAATTTGTGAACCCGTTCAGGATGACAATCAACCAGGCTTGTACAGAATGTATGCTGTGCACCACAAAATGCCCCTATGACGCACTGAACAGGGAAGATATTCTGAACCGGAAACCCGGGCATACCTGTACCTATTGCGGCGATTGCCTCGATTCCTGTCAGGGAAACCATATCGAATACAAGTTTTTTAAACTCTCTCCTGAAAAGTCGCGCAACCTGTGGCTGATCATCACGGTTACCCTCCATGCCGTTTTCATGGGGCTGGCCAGGATGTGATGATCCCGGAACAATAAAGCGTCCTTCAGCTGAGAGATGGACGCGCTGATATTTGGCAGTTTGATGATGTTGGCTTCCGGTTTTTTAAACAGCTCGCCAGGGAAAGCAAGATCGTCGTTCACTTGTTGCTTACCGGTCAGGTATTTGGGAAAAGTTGCCTAAAGTAGTTTGTTATTCTTATCTCATGCTCACATTTTAATACCTCACACGATGTTAAACGGAATGCATGAAATTGAGGCCGGATTTTTGGCAACTTCAATTCATTAATTGTTTAACCATCAATACCAGATCAATATGAGAACATTACTTATTTTTTCTTTATTATTTATGTTTGGAAGCTTATCGGCTCAATACATTAGCGGGTTTCAACAGGAATATTTTTTTGGCAACCTGCCAGCTGCTAAAGTTGAAGCCATGGGTATGGCCGATGCGGCCGTGGGCGGCACCGTTGCCTCATCGTTTTTTAATTCGGCGGGATTAGGGAGCATTGAAAAGCAGGAGGCCTATTTTTCAACATCGGCACCGTTTTATATTTTAAAAAACAGCAGCTATTGGTATGCCGGGTATGCGCGAAGGATCATCCCGCGGATTGTTGCCGCTTTCAGTGTAAATAATTTTGCCACAGGCGAAACAACTTTCAAGGTAAATATCGGAGGTCAAAAGTATCCTGTTACAAAAGGCCTTACTTCCAATTATGCTTTATCTGTGGCCGGAACCCCGTTAAAAGGACTTTACATCGGATTTAACTTTAATTTATTTCGCTGGAAACTGTTTACCGATGTCAGCGCGGCCACAACCTTTCATATTGACGGGGGATTGCTCTACAAGCTCGCCATACCCGACCTTGAAAAATTAAGGCATCACGCACAATTCGGGATAAGCATAAACAATTTCACGGGCAGTAAAATAACCGGGGTAGCACCTGACGGGAACCAGTCAACCAATGAGCTTCCTATAATTGGCCGGTTTGCCGCCGCTTATATGTTTGGGACAGACATCAATCTGCCGGTTGCCGGGAAAGGCCCGCTGGACTTTACCTTTACGCTTGAATACCAAAACACTTTCAATTCGGATTTTTACAACTCTTTTCATGTGGGGCTTGAATCGGTGCTTTGGGAAGTGCTGGCATTCCGGTTGGGTTACTTCACGCAATCCATTGACGATTTGGGGCAGGAAGTCAACTTTAGCAGGATCAGGGACTTCACCTACGGTTTTGGCGCCATTGTTCCGTTAAACAAACTGACCAACGATAAGGTTCCCCTGTCCATCCATTTGGATTATGTCAGTCTGAAACCACCCAGCACCTCCGACCTCAGCAGCTTAAAAGCAGGTACGAGAAGGATACCAAATATGCGCACATTCACCCTGAGGGTGGCCTGGACTTTGTCAGGCATGTCGATAAAACCACAGCATTAAGAACTTCCAAAACCCATGAAAATGAATTTACTGAAAAGAATAAAGACGATAATTATTGCCCTGGTGTTTACGGCAGGCATGTTCGCCGTTCCGGAGTCAAAGGCCCAAAGCTTTTACGGTTACCAGTCCATCAATAAAAACACCTTTCTGTTTTCCCTTATCTGGCAGGGGGAGCCCAAAATCGGTTTTGGATATATCGCCCGTATTTATGGCGGGAATACCGCCACCGACCTGCAAATCGAGGCGAGGTTCCCGTTAAAGTCCGTGTTCCGGTTTGAAAAATACGAAGTAATTGCCGGTGTGTATAAACCGCTTACCTACAGCCGTGCATTTGCGGGTGTCGGCGGTCATTTCAGATGGGACAGCGACAGCCGGGGCGGGCAACGGGTTCAAAAGCTCAGTCTCGCACTTACCGGGATTCCGTCCTACGTATATTCGGCAAATACAAGTCCCGGGGGCATTTACGGCACACTCGGGTTAAGACTGACTTATGCCCCCGTCATTTTTGCCACACAGGGCGGAGAATGGAACTTCTTCCCGCAGCACAAATTTGAAGGCGGCCTGCATCTTGATATGATTGTTGACCTTAGCGTGGGAATGGCATTGAATGGCATAACAACCTATTACCTGAACAGCAAAAAGACTTTCCTCAGGGAAGAAAAGAACTGGGGAATCGAAGGCGATTTCTATTTCGGTACGACCTATTCCCTCGACAGGGACTGACGCCCTGTACACCCCTCAAAACAAGGGAGCGGATAATTTTAAATTAAACAGGAAAAACGCAAACCCATGAAAGCAAAAATTGCAGTGAAAATATTGTTCGGCTTGTCAGTTGCAGCCATCCCGGTGATGCCGTCCTGCCAGAAAATCGAAACGGTCAACCAATCCCCGGTCGTCAGGATTACCTCTCCGGCTGACGGGCAGGAAATACCAATAGGTGAAACGATTACAATTGAAGTCAATGCCACGGACAGCGACGGCAGCATTGCTGAGGTGAAATTTTTCATTGACAACCAAAACAGGGGTTCCGCCACAAGTCCGCCCTTCAGTTTCATCTGGAATACCGCCGACGAGCCGGCCGGCAGCCACACCCTCAAAGCCATGAGTTTCGACAACTCCGGGGGCAGCGCTTCCGATGAAATTTCCGTGGAGCTGATTGAAAGCGGCAGTTGGACAACCGGCACTTTTTCCGACCCCCGCGACGGCAAAACTTACGGCACAATAACCAACGGCGAGCAGAGCTGGTTTTCCGAAAACCTCAGTTTTGACACCGCCGGTTCGGTGCGGGTGCAAAGCGAAAACGGCAATGTTTCCGGGAGCTATTACACCTGGCAGTCGGCGCTTTCGGCCTGTCCCGCCGGCTGGCACCTGCCCACCGACGAGGAATGGAAAGCCCTGGAGATGGAACTGCACATGTTGCAGAGCGATGCCGATGCCATCGGATGGCGGGGAACGGTGCAGGGCTGGTGGCTGAAAAGCAAAGAAGGATGGGTTGGCGCCGGAAACGGAACGGACAGAATCGGTTTCAACGCGAAGCCCGACGGATACCTCGGTAGCGATGGAAACCCGATTCAGAAAGACACCACTGCCGTTTTTTGGACGGCTACCTACCATAGCACGCCCGAGTCAGCATGGTACCGGCAGTTGCATGCCGGTGCAGACGGCATCAGGCGCAGCTCGGCATCTTCGACGGCAAGGTTCAGTGTCAGGTGTGTGAAGGATTGAGTGGCTTTAGACAAACTAATTAGTGTCTGTCCATAATGCCGGTAAATCCGAAAACGGATAAAATTTAGCCAATACTAATTGTTTCTGCTCTTAATATCATCATCAATTTGCCTTAATAAGGTTGTAATCTCCAGTTCAGTATTTTCATATAATCCAACCATAAATCTGAACCATTCACGGCTGAGCTTTATGCTCTCTTTAAATTCATGGTTTGCCGAAAGTGCTTCGTAGTCAAGCGGCCTGGCACTTATAAACAGGGTGTCGGTGATAATGTTGCTGATTACAAGCGGAATGATTTTGTTAGATTGTATGGAATAAATGACATTTTCCATATTACGGAGGAAAACGTAACTGGTGGTGTAAAGATCTGTTATTTTAGCACGCAAACTGTCGTTTTCAATAATTTGAAAACCGGTGGATTTTAAGTTTTCGTAAGAAGAATTATTGATGTCCAATATGGTGGTCAAAGTCAAATGGGCATAGTAAAAGTTTAAACTATCGGTATCGTTTTCAGGATTCGATAAATTTTCGAAAACAAACTCGTTCGCCCGCAGACTCACTTTATTCATAATGATGTTGTTCCGGATATCGCGCAGGTCGGAAAGCAGGTTCTTTTTCATTTCTTTCAGAATGGCAAATTCTTTTTTACGGCTAATCTGCCCGCTATTCCAATTGTCAATACTCAGTGCAATCAAAATACCGATAACAATAAGTATAATTTCCCCGGTAACATAAATCAGGTACTTTGTGAATTTACTTTCTGCCAAAAGTCGTTTGCGAATTTTCCGAATAAATAGTATCATTTTATCGTATAGTTTAAATAACATCAGCGAATATTACAACAATTTTTTCAGTATCAGGTAAGAAACTAATCCTAACAGGAAAAGCAAGCCGAACAACCAAATCAACCGGTAACCAGAAGTTGAAACAGGAACGGGTGAAGAGTTGCCGATCAGTATCAGCCCTGCCCAGTATTTCGGGGAGAGTGCCCTGCCGTTTTCTGTTCCTAAATATTCAAGCTTGGCCTTTTGCAAGGCTTTGTCTTTGGAAAGTCCGGCTGCCAGTTGATCGTAAAACAATTTCACAATCTTTGAGCTGGACTTTTCGTCAATTTTCCAGAGGCTGGTTAAAATGCTCTGGCTGCCCGCATAGTTAAAGGCATGTGCCAGCGAGATCATGCCTTCGCCGGGTTGCCACGTGGGCTTGCCGGTTTCGCAGGCGGTGAGTATGGCCAGGCTGGAAGACAAATCACAATTGTAAATTTCGTAAACGAACAAAGAATTGTCTTCTTTGTTGCCGGTTTCGTTCAGGGGCTTTGCAAAAACCAGTCTCGACAGTTCGGGGCTTAAATTATTGGATTCGGCATGGGTGCCTATGTGAATAATTTTGTGCTCTTTGGCGCTGTTCATAAAAATTTGTTTGGTGGAACGTTCGTTCAGGAATGACTTGCCGTCAAACAGCTTTACGGATGTTTTGGCAAGGTTCAGGCTGAAAGGTTGCGGCAACAAAGTCAGGTAGGTTTTGTCCAATTCCAGGGAGTCCATTACCGAGATTCTGTAATCCTGCTTCATTTTATCGCTAAACTCAGGTACAAAAGCGATAAAATTCTCATCGAATTCCGTGGTTCCGTCTTTGTGGTTTACCAATGGTAAACTGTAATTGTAGGAGACAGAATACCGGGCAAGCAGACTGTTGTTTGCCAGGTCGGCAAAGTTGCGAATGGGTTTGGGTGTTAATGTTTCAAAACTCAGATTAAACAATTCCCTGTCGGGGATAATAATAATGTGATTGGTTTTTATGTGGCTTTCGACGGGCTTCCATAAGGCGTTGTAAAGCTGATAAAGTACATCAGAAATTTCTTTAAACGACAAGGTGTCGGAAGATGTTTTGGCAATTTGACCGGCCAGGCCGGTTTGGTTCAACTTCAGCATCTGTTTTGTGTCTGCACCGATAACCAGCGCATACAAATCGTCGGCAATGAAAATGTATCTGACTATGGCCGTGTTTTCCTGGATGTCCGGCCAAATATCCGTCTCCGTAATGGATGCATACTTTAAATCGTAGTAATCGGGATAGTCTCTTTTTAACTTATTCAGGAAATCCTTCCATTTGGCATTGGCATCAAAAAAGGCCTCCATGCTGTTTTGTGCATCCAGAACATTACCTAATTCTTCTTTGATGGATTTTTCTTCCGTCAATATGTTGTCAGGCAGGTTTTTGTACGATATGGAAGTGCGTGTGCCAAGTCTGGACCTTATCCTGTTATACAGGCTCGATTCGTGCATCGTGAAGATGATGCCCAGGTATTTTTCTTCAGCAGTTTGTTGAAACAGTTCCAGCGCCAGCGTTTTGGCAAATTCAAACAGGCTGTTGTTGTCGGAAATAAGGATGGAGAGATTATTGCCTTCACCGATAAAAGATTTTCTTCGTTCAAGAATAGAAATGGCATCCTGAATTTCCTTCAGGGCTTCTATCAGAAAAAGGGTGTCTTTTGTTTGTTGAAGTGCGTATTCGGATTTGACTTTCAACAAAACAGCCTGCGGTTTTTCAAATACAACAAAGGTAGAATCCAAAGCTGTATTTTTTGTGTACATACGGTTTTTTAAAAGCTCAAGCGCGGTTTTGCTTTTTTCCAGGGCCCCGGGATAATCACCCAAAACATAGTAAATCTCCCCCAGGTTCAACAACTGTTGAAATTCGAACATCGTTTTTTTACCCTGGTTTTTAACAATGTAGTTGTATGCCTTTTGAGACATTTCAAGGGCTTTTTCGGCATTGCCGTTTTTGGCATAGAAATAAGAAGCGCCGATGATAAATCCCAGATAGATTTCATCGTAAGCACCCTGTAATGCATGTTGATAAAGACTTTCGGCTTTTTCATAATAACCGGCTGCCTGCTGATTATTGCCCAACTCTTCATTCAACTGCCCCATTGAATAATGGGCATCGGCATTCCAAAAATAAAAGGCACCGGGAGTGTTGGCTATTTGTTCGATTCCGGATTCCAGAAAATTTCCTGCAGTTTTGTAATCTTTCAATGACAGGTAGGTTTGTCCCAAAAGTATCTTCGATTTGAACATGGCCGGGTTGCCGGCAGTGTAGTATTTTTGCTTTTCGCGCCAGGCAAAAAGCAGCAGGTCGCGTGCCTTCTGAAAATCCCCCAGGTTTTTAAAAATGCCGGCATAGTTTTCAACAGCTTGAAAATATGCGTTTTTACCGGATTCCTTTTTGAAATCAGGAGCGTCAGACCTGAAAAATGCTTCCCAGTAGCCAATTACCCTGCTCATCACCACCAGGGCTTTTCTCGTATTTCCCTGGCTGCTGTAAATGGCAGCAATGTTGTTGTTGAGCATTGCGGGCCTGTAGTACTTGTTGAGTGGCGTTTGCGGCAGCTCTTTCAGTGTGAAATCGGCCATCCGGTAAAAATACAGGGCGCTGTCAATTTTAGCGGCAAACCACATCATCCCTCCCAGGGAATTGTAGGTGATGTACAATCTTACGTTATCGGTTTCGGGGTACGACTTATAATATTTCAATGCCTTTTTATGATGGAGCAATGCCTGGTGCAGGTTTCCGGTTCTTTGCGAGAGCGCACCCAGGTTGCTGTGTACCAATCCGAAATCTTCGCCTGTTACCCCTTGCATTTTTGAGGTGTATTCAAGCGCAATAAGATTGCTTTCATAAGCTTTTTGCGGGTTGCCTGCCAGTTCGTAAAAAGAGCCCAGCTCCAGGTACAACTGCCGTAAGGAATGTGCTTCCGAAGTGGCCGATTTAATTTCATCAGCAAATTGTGTTACCGTCCGGACGGCCTGTCCGGCGTTGCTTAATTTCATTTCGATTTTTCCAAGATAGTAAATGTAATCAATTAACGAATCAATCTGTTGACCGGATTTCAAGCGTATGATCTGTTGTTGAAGCACAGAATCGGCTTTGGTGATCTCCTGCTTCTTCAAATAGCTGTCTATTAGTTTAGTGCCGGTGGATCCTGTATTCTGCCCGAAACTAAAATGAACGGAAACAAGAAACAGTAAAAAAGCTATTTGTTTTTTCCAAATCATTTCTGTATTTCTGTATTGTCAAATCCCTTAAAAATGCTTTTATTCGGTTTGCATGATTTCCTTTAAAATCAACCTGCTGTTTTCCAGGTCACTCTTTTTGAATGAACGAATTGCTTCTTCTGAATTTCCGGCCTTCAGATGTGCAAGGCCTAAATAATACCACGCCTCGCTGATAAATATACTGTTTGGATAATGAACAGTTTTTGAAAGGTAAGCAATGGCTTTTCCGGTTTCATCTTTCGCCAGAAAGGAGACGCCGAGGTAAAAATTCAGGGTGTCGTTTTCCGGTTCCCGTTCCAACAGCGGGTTCCAGCGTTCAATGGCCTCCCGGTATTTTCCCTGTTTGTAATCAACCATACCGCGATAAAACTCGTAATTGGATGTGGTGCTCATGGGTGTGATCAGGCCGGGGTCGGGTTTAAAGTATTGGGCAAACAATTTTTCATTCCTGTTTTTTTGGCCGGACAACAACCAAATACCCAATCCGATCAGAAAAACGACAGATGCCGCAACAACATATTTTATCCAGGGCCGGATGGATTTTACATTGCTGCCTTTTGCAGTAATTTCTTCATGAAATTCATCCAGTTTATTACGCAGAGATCGTTCTTCAACCGCACGGATCAACAGGCTGACTTCTTCCACTTGTTGCTTTAAAGAGGTGTCCGTTTTTAATGCATTTTCAAAAGCGGCCTGTTCCTCCGGTTTCATCATTCCGGTCAGATAGCGTTCAATGCGCTCAAATTCCTGTTGTGATTGTTCTTTCTTTTTCATTATAAATTCATTTCCATCACCAACTTTCGTAATGCCTGCATGCACCTGTATTTTTTGTTCCGGGTGGATGCTTTGTCCAGTTGCAATTCGATGGCAATTTCTTTCATTGATTTTTTTTCAAAATAAAATCGGGTCAGTAAACTTTTGCAGGCTTCGCCCAACTCTTCAAATGCTTTCATGGCAATGGAAAGCTGTTCTTCCCAATCGGCCGATTCATTCGTGCTATCTGAAGCGTGTATTAAGGGATCAATTTCATGCGTGTCATTGTAAGAAACCCTTTTTTTATATGCCGGCGACCTTAAATAATCCATCCATTTATTTTTTGCAATGGTGTATAAATAACCATTGACGGCGTTGTTGCTTTCAGGTTTAAACTTATTGTTTTTAATATTCTTCCAAACCGCAATAAAAGCATCCTGGAAAATGTCTTTGGCTTGTTCGTATGTGCCGTTGTTCTTTAATATTAATGTTTCAATTTTATGATAATTCGTTTTGTACAGCTCACGTAAAGCTGTTTCATCATTGAATTTTACTGCTTTAACAAAGTGCTGTGTAATAGCGTTTTGATTAAGAGCTGTAGTGATGCCGGCCATATTTTAAAGGAAAATGGCTGAAAAATACTATTTTTTTGTATGGCGGTTAAATGACACATTTTTACCGTTTTCCGTTTCCTATTGATTTATTGAGTATTTGCTCATCCGGTATGGCTTTTTTTAACAAAACTTTAACATTTTAGCTTCTTCTGTCATTGGCGTGTTTTGCTACTCTTTTTTACACGCTGTAAATATGAGTGTTAATAAAATTGCAAGGAATGATAGGTTTTTTAATCTTTTCACGGGGGTTGTGTATTGGTAATTCTTATTTTTCTTTCTCATACATCGGCCGGATGAGAGAATGTCATCATATAACAACCGAAATTTATTGTGATGCGGATTTTTGCAGATTTGTTATGATCTTTGATTGTGATCAAAAAAAACATTGTAAATGATATAAATTTGAATATAATCAAATATACGTTCCGCAGTCTGTTTCCTCACTAAACGCAACCATTTCACAGTAATAATGTTATTAGTAAGAATACCAACAACGGGGGTTATAGAATGTTTCATACAATCAGATGCCCCGTTATGTAATCTGATCTATTTTTTTAAGATCTTTTTAACCGTCAAAAATGAGCCGCTTTCAATTTGCAACAAATAGACACCTGAAGTCAGGCGGCTGATATCCAACTCTTCCCGGAACTCCTTGCTGCCGGCCGGATAGCTTTTTTCCATCAAAATCAAACCCATTGCATTTGACAGGCGTAGGTTCACCTTTTCGCCGGAGGCTCCGTTCACAACTACGGTTAAATGATCTGAGGCCGGGTTGGGATAAACGGTGGTCAACACAGGTTGTTTTAGTTCCCTGGCCGATGTGATGGCGCCTATACCGAATTCATAAATTTCAAAGGCGCCGAAATCCGGTTCAAAGATGTGTAAAAAATTCCCGTCGCCATCTTTAACGACCATATAACCCGAACCCTGAGCCGGATTGGCCCACCATTGCAGGCCGTCCTGTCCCGAATCGTCAATGCGCAGGAAATAGCAACCCGCCGGCAGGTTATAAGAGTCCGAATAAACCGTATTGTCATCCAGAGCCGACCAGAGCCGGAGCATAGTGCCGTTTCCGTCATATAAGGCATAAGTGGTCTGCCAGCCGTAATTGTTGGTTTTGCACTCGATGACAATGGTTTGATTGTCATCAAAAACATCAACGCTCTCAAAGGGAGTTTTCCATGTGTCGTTCAGCGGGTTTTCATCCTGCTGGCCATTGGGATTTTTCACAGTAGCCACAAATACGTTGGATGTGGAAAGCCAGAATGACAGCTCATCCACGGGCAGGATAACCGTATCCTTTTCCAGAAAGTCCAGCGATCCGCTCCATGAATAGGTTTCAATAGGGCCGCCTTCTTCATAATACTCGATATCAAGGCTTGTCAATGTATTCACTCCTGTGTTCTGGATCACGATTTCAGGATAGGAGCAGGCGGGATTAAACCGGATGTTCCGGGCATCAGCAACATCGGGTTTCAGTATTGCCGATACTGCAGCATCCAGGTTGAAGTTGGCTGCACCATAAGTTACCAGTTGATTGTTGACAATGTAATTGGATGTACCCGTTGCCGTTTGTAGTCCGTAATCTATATTCACCGTATCGCCGGGTGTTACCAGGGAGGTGATGTCGTTTTCCTTCAGATTAGAATATTTTCCGGGACACCAGCCGGCGCGATCATAAATCCATGTTCCGCCCTGCGGATAAATCGGGTTGTCGGCACATTCGGTCCAAACTTTCCACAGAAACTCCTGTTGCCCGTTAATTTTAAGGTAATGGTTCCGGGGAATGAATTCACCCTGCTGGCCGTGGCCTGTAATTACTGATCTGATCTTGAAATATTCACCATCATCGCGCAACTGAACTGTACGTGGTTCAAAGGCGCGGTTGTCAAGAATGGCCGTATAACTTTTATAGTCCGGCCGCCAGATTTGCTGAATATCCAGCACGTCGCGCGGTGGCGTTCCCACGATGTAAAGGAACCGGATATCCATATCTTCCTGCCACTGACCGCCTCTTTCCACCGTCATCCGTTTTTTCCCTTTCAGGACCGGTGTGTAATCGGTTACATCAAAAGCCCATGTTTTGCCGTCCATTCCCAGGTCAAGGTAAATGCCGTAAGGCGTTACGAACGACATGATTTCGAATTTCATCGGATATCTTTTATAATAAGTCAGTTCTGTGATCTCAATGGTGTCGTTGGCAGGGATGAAAACCGAATCAATGAGGACGCCGTCCGGGTCGTAAGTGTGTTCGTACTGTTCTTCCCAGTATTCGTTCACTGAAACCTGGGCGATACTGTCGTCGAGCATCGTTCCCCAGCGGGGGATGATCTCGTATTCCCGGACAATGTTCGGTGTTAGGCGGACAGAGTCGGTTACAATCTGATCGGTGATTGTCAAATTGTAATCTCCCTGAGCAAACGTGATGTTGGGACGTTCTGATGTTGTAACGAAACCGCGGTTCAGATTGTTGCCCCTGTCGAACAGCCAGTACATATATCCGTCAATGACAGCGGTTTTGGCAAATGAAGAAGCATCGCTGACAGTGTCGCCCGTTCCTTCATCAAAAGGATAATAGGCCACCAGATCGGCGTAATCGGGATGTGAACTGTCCACAGGCCTGAACATCCAATCGTTGATGGTTTGTTCGTCCAGTGCTTTTTTCCAGACCCTGAACTCATCAATCTTGCCGAAATAAGTCCGGTTGTAATTTCCGCTAGTACCCAGGAGAAAACCGGTGATATCTATCAATCTTGTTTTTCCGCTGCCGGACTTCCATAAAGTGCCGTTGAGATAGATATTCATTTCGCCGGTATTGGCGTTCTTGGTGAATGCCCAATGGCTCCAGTTTCCTTTGTATTCATCAGCTGTGGCTGTTTTGTTGATCCGGTCGTAGCCGCTGCCGTCATTGCCGCAATCGAAGTAAATGTTCGCATCACTCCAGGGAAGATGTATGTTGACCTGCCGCCGGTTGAGACTGTCTTTTGCCCAAAGGATACTGTTTTTGACCGGTTGTATTTTTTTGTTTCCGTAACTCCAGAATGAGATCGTGATCTCATCGGAGATTTCTTCCATAGGGTCTGCCGGAATTTCAATTTTCCCGTTCACATTATCCAGGCTGTAGTTATTTGCGGTGTAGATGCCGGTAGTTGTGCCCGTATTTTCTCCTTCCACATCCAGCGCATTGCTCGTATTGTTATTGGTAAATGAAAACTCAACGATGATATTTGAGGTGCCGTCCCAAGCAAAGGGTGTATAAAACTGGATCCTGTTCGATCCGGGAGAAAAAGTCTGATCGTGAAAATAAACCTCTGTAAAGCCGTCCGTGTCAATGTCTGTATTGTCGAGGGAAGTTTTGTCGGTGTTTTTCATTTTCACCCGCAAATAACCTGCATCCGCATTGTTACTGCTGACAATATTCAGCAGGATCGCGTCAATGTCGCCGGCTGTAATGC
Source organism: uncultured Lentimicrobiaceae bacterium (assembly GCA_964567945.1). GTDB lineage: Bacteria > Bacteroidota > Bacteroidia > Bacteroidales > F082 > JAADID01. The sequence goes on along the minus strand of CAZMOS010000008.1, from coordinate 31,138 downwards.
TTGCTGCCGCAAGTTCAGCCTGCGTGAACAGATATTGCGATTTTCCGGAGTGATTGTCCGTTGCCAGCACGTGGGACAGCGAAAGCGAACCGGATCCTACCGTTCCGAGGGTTTCCGAATTTGTGTTGTTGAGCTGGACATTTTTTTCACGGTACTGGTAATAATCGTATAGCGGATCCTGCACATAGTAAAAAGTGGTGCCTGAAAAAGCCGAGATGTAATGCGAGCTGGTGTAGCTCAGCACCGAATCCACTTTGGAGGAATCGGTAATATAGGTGTTGCAGGAGTAATCCCATTCGCCGCAACCCTTGTTGCGGTCAGTAGTTGTTGATACCAGGCCGTTTTTACACCGCATGTTGTAAAGCATCAGGACTTTTTCGTAGGTCACATCCGGGTTGTCCGGAAAGTCGATCATCGTGTCGCGGATGCCGTGGCCGTGGGTTTGCGTATAGTTGAAGGTTTTAACAACGATGGTGTCGCCGTCCGACTGGGATAAAAGGACAAACGAAACAATGACGAATAAAAAAGTAAAAATGTATTTCATAATTGCTGGTTTTAAAAGTTTTTGGAACAAAGCAAAGATACCGGAATTTATTTGAAAATTTGCAGGATAAATGGTTAAGGAGAGGGTTGTTTAAAATAAAATCTCACGCAAAGACGCAAAATCATCTTGCTGAATTTCAAGAATTTCATCTTTGCGTCTTTGCCTGCCCGAATGAACACGTTCAGGCGGGCGTGAAACAAACGCCTTTGTTACTCAATGCACATAACTCCCGGCATTGATATCAATGGTGGTTCCCGTGGCGTGGTCGGTAAGTCCGGAGGCCAGCAGGACGATCATGGGTGCCAGGTCTTTGGGTTGGGTCAGTTTGTTCAGCGCCAGGTCTTTGGTGATGGCCTCTTCGCCGTAACGTTCTATGGTTTCTTTGTTCATATCCGTTTTCACCCAGCCCGGCGCGATCAGAAATGAGGTGATATTATCCTTGCCATAACCCCGTGCGACGGATTTGGTCAGGGCCACCAATCCGGCTTTGGAGGCGGCATAAGCCAGGTGCTCGGGATTGTCGCCGCGGAAGGCGGCACGCGAGGAGATATTGATGATGCGGCCTCCGCCGTTTTTCTGAAAATGCAGGGTAGCCAGCCGGCTTAAAATGGCTGCAGCACGAAGATTAACATCCAGTGTTTTATTCCAGTCTTCAAGCCACCGGTTGCTATCCAGCGGTGAATTGAGGAAAATACCCGCATTGTTCACCAGCACATCCAGATGCCCGAATGCCTGAACGACGTCGTTGAAAAGATTTTCACACGCTTTGGGATCTTCAAGGTCCGCCTGGAAAACACGTGATCCGTTGCCGATCGTTTTGGCCAGCTTTTCAGCCGATGATTGATTCTGCCGGTAATGCACGGCCACTGTGGCCCCTGAATTTCCCAGCGCTCCGGCAATGCCGTGGCCGATGCCCCGGCTGGCACCGGTGACGAGGATGGTTTGTCCGGTTAAATCTATCTTCATTTTATATTTTGTTTTTTATAGTCCCTCATTTGCTTTGTCGGCTCAATGATTGAATACCCTTCCCAGAGTTTGTCGTCAAACTGGTTCACATAAATCACGTTCATATATTCTTTTTGTTTGAAATCATCAAACTGTTGTTGGGTGATTTCCTTCTCATTGAGTATCAGAACCTCAACAGATGATTCTGACGTTACGGCAATGTTGATGCCTATTTTGATCTCCATTAGTTTCTTATCGAAAAGGAATCTTTTTCGTTTTTTCAGCAAGGCCAGGTTCCGGTCGAAACTGGCATCGCTTCCCACCTTTTTGGAAAAGTATTTCAAAACATAATTGTCGTTTCTTTTTTCAAAATAAATGGACCCGCTGAAATCATTCTCGGTATAACCTATGCCGAGCAGATGAATGCTGGTGCCCGTTTTTTCCGGGGCATACTCATAATCCGCCCGGATCAAAGCATAATTTCCAACTGATATATACATTCTACCCACATACATCCCGTTTTTATCGGGTTCAAAATCAATGATATAAACGTCTTCGCCATTCACACGTGTGCCGCCCGCCAGCGTATATTTATACCGGCCTGTGTTGTAAAGAAATTCCCAGTCATCTTTATTGGTCAGCAAACGGTAAGAAAGATTATTGCCGGTTCTTCTGCTAAAGTAGATCAGTTTTTTCCGGTTGTCATCCAGGGTATCTTTTTCCGGAATAGTATCTTCTTCCGACAGGTCGATCTTCTGGCCGAAGATGCCACTTTTGACTTTCCAGTATTCGTTTTCTCCGGTTTCGGAGAGCATGTTTCTGAAAAGTGCTTCTATTTCTTTCAGGTCGGCCATATTTTTTTCTTTGAGTTCTACCGTTCTGACGGGGTCAATTTTCAGCGTGTCGTCTTTATTTCCCGGCAGGTAGATATTCCCCAGAAAATCGGTGTATGAAGTAGTGTGCCGGGGGATCTTCCTTTCCAGCATAGTCACTGTTTCCCTGTCCAGCTCTTCGATCGAGCTCTTTTTGTAATCGAAATGGATGTCAGTGATATCCGTCGTATATCTTTCCCGGATAAAGGCTTCACAAACACACGTTTTCTTCCGATAGTTCGAATCTTTATGCTTCAATACGTTCTTAACGATTGTCACCGGATCGGGAGCGCTTCCAAAGACCACAGTTTCATTCAGATTGAATATTTCTTCTTTCAGGTAAACGGCAGGCATGGTATCCAGCCGGCCAATGGACAGGTTCCTTGTTTTGAACCCAATGTACTGGAAACGCAGTGTGTCGTCTTTTTCGAGGTCTGACAGATCAATTAAAAAACGGCCGTTCTCATTGCTGATGGTTCCTTTGTTTTTGTGTAACACGTAAATATTCGTGTAGGGAAGAGGTTCTTTTGTACTGTTATCGAGTACGAGTCCCTGCAATTCACCGTTTGAGATATTGCTTTGAGATGTTTCATCGTCAGACAGATCCTTTTGTGTCTGGGCGTAGCCGGTTGCTGAAAACAGGCAAACGATCAGAAAGGGTAACAGAAATAATTTTCGCATAGTTTGTTTGGTTTAACCGAACAAGTATTCAAAAGTTTTTTCAATGCCTGAAATCAACGGAGTTGGCTTCCATCCCAGCTCTTGTTGAGCTTTTGTGCTGTCGGGGATGGCTTTCCACAGCAGGAAATGGAGTTGCCCTTTCGGGATCAGGGGTGGCTTTCCGGTGAACTTTGCCAACCATTCTCCCATACCGGAAACGGCTCTGACAACAGGCAGCGGCATAACTTTGGGCACTTTTTTATCAATTTGCAGAATCTCCAGAATAACCCTAGCTAGATACGGCAATTTGTAGTACCCTTCACACAAAATGTAACTTTCTCCGGTTTTTCCTTTTTCTGCTGCGAGTACATGTCCCTCGCCCACATCAAGCGAAAGAACAAGGGGTAAGCCGCCTGGCAGCAGCATCGGGATCTTTCCGTTTTTCAGGTCAACGATAAACCGGTTGAAACCGGGTGAGGCAGCAGGGCCGGGGCCGTATAATCCTGCAGGATGGATGTTGACAGCAGGCAATCCTTTTTCAATGGCTTTTAAAACCAGCCGGAAAGCATCCTGTTTTGACCTTTCATACGGCGTTCCCTTGGGGTCCGGATCGGGTATGGTTTCGTCGAACTTCTCCCCGGCTTTCCCCTGAAATACATCAATGGTGCTTGTGTAGATCAGCTTTTCCACATGCTGCTGAAAACAGACATCAATGATGTTCTGTGTCCCGGTGACATTCACCCGCTGAAATATATCCGGATCGCGGAACCATTGTTCGGGCAATCCCGCAGCGTGATAAACAGTGTCACAACCTTTGACAGCTTTGATCAATGATTCTTTATCAAGAATATCCCCCTTTACGATCTCAACATTTTCGGGGAGAAGTTTTTTGGCTTTCTCAACCGAGCGAACCAGGACCCTGACTTTTTGGCCCCTTTTCAGCAAGGACTGTACAATGCTGTAGCCCACAAGGCCTGTTGCGCCGGTAACCAGTGTTTTTTTCATTTTACTGAAGTTTCAAACATTCTGCTAATTGATTAATAATGACCTTAATAAATAAGTTAGTGGTTCCATATCAATGTTTTGAAGCTAACATTTTAATTAAAACCAACTTGGCGTAACTTGGCGTCTTCTTTGCGGTTCTTCGCGAAATAGCTGTTACGCAGAGTTACACAAACCTGCCCGCCGTTGCCACTCTGGCAGGCGGGGAAGCCGCAAAGAACCGCAAAGGTTTTTCTTGTGTATAACATAGTGTATTCCAATTATATAATTTTAAACAAGTACAAAACTTCAATTAATTTTTTTATTCTTGATAAATCTCCGAATCAGGGAAAAATGCAAGCCAGGCAAAGGCAAAATGATTGCTGTGCGGTTCTATCGTCAACTGTGTCCCTTTCAGTTTTCCTTTCACGCAATATCCGGTAATATCCCATTCTGAGCCGGTTTGCTCATCCGTAAATTTGTTTCCTTTCTTTTTAAAGGTCAGTACCCTACCGTCAACCAAAGGACTGAATGCAGTGACAGAACCCACCTCCCTGGAATTGGTCAGCAAACGGTCATCCATATTGGAAACCGTTCCCGGCAGGTAAAACGATACAATGTGTTTTGACCGGAACTGATCGTTGATCACCTTCTTTTTTGCCAGAACGGAAAAGGGGTACACTTTGTAATGACCGTTATCCTGAATGTCCACTATCCGTTCCATGGCCGGAAGGCGCGGGTCCACATCTTCGGCATTAAAAAAGCGGGAATAGGGGTTTTTGGAAAGGCTGTCGTAATGCACATACGGATTGATGCCATAGCGTGATTCAGCCTCTTTATATCCAGTTTCTTTCGACAGGATCAACCCGTCGGGGTAACGGTTGAAGAATTCGTACACAGAGATGATCATGGAAGGGATGATCTCCAGTTCGGCACCGGAAAATTTCCCAACAATCCCTTCCCCCATCAGTTGTTGCCACCAGCTTTCGCTCTCGCGGTCGAACATCACCATATTGCTTTCGCGTAAAAAGCCGGAAACCCCGAACTCCAGTGTGTACTGTTTTCCTTCAAAGTTCAGACGCCTGTTAAAGACAATGCCCGAATTGCACAGGGGGCAATAGGTGGGAAGGATAGGGACTCCGGACAGGGTATCGTTGGCCATTTCATGAAAGGTGAGCATATTGAGCGGATAGGCTTTTGCACGGCCTTTGATGGCAACGCTGATCACGGGTTCTTTGCCATAAAAATCTTTCAGTCCTTCCTTTTTACCTACAAACTTCGGATAATCAATCACCGGAAAGCTGCCTTTTGGCAGGACGAGGATCAATTCCGAAAGGCCAATGGTGTGTTTTGTGGTGTCGGTTTTCCAGTCGTATTTTACATTCCGCGGGTTCTGGATCTGGGCTTCCGAATGGTAAAAAAGGCCAAAGGTGATCAGGATAACAGCGATAGATTTTTTAAACATTTTCAAGTTTTTTAATTTAATTATGTAATCATTCAGATGTATTTAAAACAGTTTTTTCCATCAGTTTGTAAACGGGATAAGGATAGATTCCGCTTCCCCATTCCGGCACCAGATAACGGTCGAAGAAATTCCATTTCAGGAGGCCGTCATCCGATTCGGGTTCCAGCAGATAAGCCACGAGACGGCCGAGAGGTTGTACTGTTTTTATGATGTAAGTACCGGCAGGGAAATATTTTTTCTCATTAACGAATTTCCCTTTTACCTTGTTCATGTAATGTCCCTGGAAAAGTCGCCCTGCACATTTCAACTCTTCTATTTTAAAACTTTCCACCATCAGGGTGGTATCTTTTTCAAGCTTTTCAAACCTGATGCCGTGTTCTTTCATCAACTGAATGATCTTTTGATCAGATACCGTAAGAAGATAAGCATAAGGCACCGGCATGCTCTCGGTGGGATAATAATCGGCCAGGTAGTCCACGGTTATCGTCCGCTGTCGTTCGCTTTGCTTGAAACGCCGGTGACCTTTCATCCCGGGTATAGTATCCGTTTCGTAAGCTTTTATTGTGATCTTTTCAGGAGTGGGCTGAACTTTATATTTGATGGCAAAGAAATCGAAAACAGCATACTGTGTTTTCCATGCAGACATTTCCAGGTCTGCCGTTCTCAGCATGGTTTTTATTTCATTTTTGTTACCGGCAGCATATTCCAGGATGGAAAGCAGCAAGTGATAAGAGGCATTTACCCGTGTTTTAAAGTCAGCATACACATAGTTTTCGTTGAGGATGGCCAGACGGTTGCGCAGGCCGATATAATTGACCAGGTAGCGTGGCTGGGCGGCATACATGTACCACCCTTTGTCAATGTTCATTCGGTCAACAAATTCCCCGTAGAACACGTTTTCCACATCATATTTATTCCACAGGGTATTGTGTACTGCCGGCATCATTTTATCACGCATGTAATTGATCAGGTTTCGGTCGCCGTTGGGATTCAGTTGCCAGACGAAAGTCGTGGGTTCCTGATGGTATGAGCCGTCAGTGGTATGGCAATCCACTGAAATGGCCGGGTCCCACCGGTTCAGGACATTTTCAACAACTCCCCTTATTTCAGGGGTTTCCAGTTTCATGGCATCGCGGTTCAGGTCGAGGTGCTGCCCGTTGTGCCTGACACCGACACTGGCCGGCCCGTTCTGGTTTGTGCGGTTTTTTGTACTGAATTTTTCATTGCCGTCGGGGTTCAGGATAGGATTGATGAGTACCACTACATTCTTCAGAATCTCTGACTCCGGATTTTTCAGGAGGTCCCTCGCCAGCATCTGGGTAGCTTCTTTACCCTCCACTTCGCCTGCATGGATGTTGCCCTGGAGGTAAACCACAATGCGTGGATCATCCTTCAATTCTTCCGGGTTTTCCGGCAAAGGATTGCCGATGACCAGCAAAGGCACCAGCCGCCCTTCGGTGGTCGTGGCAATGGTTTCAAGGCGGGCGTAAGGCGATTTGTTTTGAAGTTCATTGAGGAAAGCCATCACCTCGCCATAAGTTGAGGTGGCCTGATAATCGGTCTTTTCGGCGGTGGTCAGCAACTGTTCCTGTGCTTTCACCTGCAAAATTCCTGACAAAAGCAGGATGAATAGGATAAAATATTTTTTCATAAAAGAACAATTAAAATACGAAATGAAATGAACATGAAAGATACGAAAGTAAAACTTTTCCAAAATTCCGAACTTTTTCATTAAAGATACCACCCTCCCGGGTTATTTTTAATCCTTAATGTTTTTTATTTTGGATACAACCTGTCTTTAGCAACAGTTGTGCTGGTAAGTAACGGTTATTTCTTACCTCCCTCCTCAAAATATTCAAAAGCATCAATAATGTCGAGGTAAACCCCGTCAAACCCGGCGTTCAGGATTTTTGTCACGTAGGAATTGTCATCTCCGAAAATAATATCCTGCCACTGTTTGTCCCAATATTTCACTTTGTAGTTTCCTTCCCAGTTGGGGTTGGCCTTATCAAGCCAGGATGGATTGCCCGGTTTCCAGTCTGCCTGCCAGTAGTATCTGTAATCCTCTGCTTCACCGATGCTCAGATAACATACTACTAACCGCTTACCGCCTTTCTTTTTGGTTTTCAGTTCACTGATCTCATCTGCGGTGAAAGCCTCCTCATTATGGTAAAGGTCCATGATGACCAGATCGTAATTGGTCGCAGCAACCGCATTGATAAAATCTTGTTTTGTTGTAAATTTTTCACTGTTGATCAAGTACAGGAAGTTTTTGGCACGGGAAATCTGTGTGATGTTGTTATCGTTTTCATTAAACGGTTTTTCCGGATAACCGGGAATAACATTTAATCCACGTTCGGGAGCGGCAAAAGAAATGAACCCGTATTGTTGGTTCAGGGTATAAGAATTGTCCATTTTGCTGTGTGTGAAACAATAATCGGTTGTCAGCACTTCCACGCCGTGTTGTTCGCAGACCTTGCACAGATCGAGCATAGACAGTTTGTCTTCTTCAGGCGTTTCCGCATCATCCTGATTGTAACCGTAGAACAGGTCTTCTCTGCCCGTACCGTCAATGGCATCCAGATAACCGATTTGAGGGGTTCCATCAGGTTCCCCATTGTCAGTTATCAGTTCCTGCCCGTTTTGGGGTATGATCAGAAAGTTGCTGTTGATGCTTTTGGCATATTTGCTGATGCCCTTTACAAAATCCCGCATTTCCTGACGGTAATTTACATTGTTACCTGTGTTCTCGTCGTCTTTTTTACAAGATGAAAAACTCATGGAAAGAAAAATGGGAAAAATAATGATCAGTATTTTTACTTTGTTCATAAATCAAATAAACTTTCACGTAATGGCAACGGATACAGCAAGCTGATATTTAACAAAATTAACTCGTTTTCCCTCCGTTTTATTGCATTTTTTTGATATGAATATGAATTCCATATCTTTGCCCATTAATTTTTACAACACTAAAAATGGATAAAATACTGACAGACAGGACAGAGATCAAAGTCCGTTTCGGGGAAGTTGACTCGATGGGAATCGTATGGCATGGTAATTACGTGAAATATATTGAAGAAGGACGGGAATCATTCGGGCACCGGTATGGCATATCCTACCTTGATTTCCATGCCCACGACCTGATGACGCCTGTTGTGAGTATGGAGTTCAAATACAAAAAGCAGGTACGTTACGGTGACCGGCTGATCGTTGAGACCGAATATATTGATGATGAGGCGGCCAGGATGAAGTTCCGTTTCCGTATTTTCAGAAAATCGGACAACGAACTGGTAGCCACTGCCGAGACCACCCAGGTTTTCCTGAACGGCAAAGGAGAAATGCTGTTGTATCCTCCCGATTTCATAATGGAGTGGAAACGGAAATTGGGGTTGATGAAGGTGGCGGTTTAAACTTTTCAATTAGCCTGTCCGTTTTTCCTGCGGGGATTTACATTTTAAGTATCCGGTCAGATGGGGGGTTGTTGATAAGTAAGGTAGTGATGAAGTGACCTTTTCTGTCTTTCCTTGGAAAAAAACCTTTATTTCTGTGAAAGTTTTTGATATACCCGAAACTTTTGTCAAACAAGATTATTTACAATTTTTCATTAGCTATTTGATTTTAACCGATTATTTTTGCAACGTTGATTGAACCGGGTTTTGGTTAACTGCATTACGCAAAGACGCAGAGCCGCAAAGTTTTTCGGATAAAGCAAAAGAGTTCTTCTCTGCGACTTGGCGACTTTGCGTGAAACAAAAAAAATATGGTTTATTTCGTTGCCGATAACATTATTACTTCGCTGGGTTTCAGTACTGTAGAAAATTTTAGTGCGATCAGGGAAAGCCGTATTGGTATTAAAACCATCAATGACAAAAATATTTATCCCGAACCTTTCCCTGCATCGTTAGTGGACAGCAGGAGACTGGACGAAGAATTTGCAAAACTTTCCAAAAAGGAAAATTTCACACGCCTTGAAAAAATGCTGATTCTTTCGGTTTCGGATGCATTGAATAATTCGGATATTGACATCCGGTCGGAGAGGACGGGGATCATCCTTTCCACCACCAAAGGAAACATTGACCTTCCTGAAAAGCAGAACAATCATGGTTTCGAACAAGACCGGCTGCATTTGTGGAAATTGGGACGCGTGATCGCCGATTATTTTTATAACCCCAACGAACCCTTTGTGCTTTCCAATGCCTGCATTTCCGGTGTGCTGGCCATTAATATTGCGGCAGGGCTTATTCAGCAGGGAAAATATGACAACATAGTGGTAACCGGCGGCGATATTGTTTCCAGTTTTGTGGTCAGCGGTTTCATGTCATTCATGTCGTTGAGTCCCGAACCCTGCAAACCCTTTGATGAAGCGCGGGACGGTTTGTCGCTGGGCGAAGGCGCCGGTACAATCATAATGAGTAACAAAGAAAGGGCAGGGGAAAACATCATTTTCCTTGGCGGCGGTTCGGCCAACGATGCCAATCATATTTCTGGGCCTTCCCGCACGGGAGCAGGTTCCTTCTTTGCCATTGGCAGGGCATTTAAAGAAGCGGGTGTAAACGTAAAAGATATTGATTACATTTCGGCTCACGGAACGGCCACACTTTACAATGATGAAATGGAAAGTATTGCCATAGGCAGGCACAATATGGAAAAGATTCCCGTGAACAGTTTCAAAGGTAACTGGGGACACACTCTTGGAGCCGCCGGTATCGTGGAAACCGCCATGATGTTTATGGAGATGAAGGAAGATATTTTATTGCGTTCCACAGGTTTTGAAAAACTTGGGGTTTCAGTGCCCGTCAATGTCATTGAAAAAACCGAACACAAATCCCTGAACACCTGCCTGAAAATGGCTTCGGGCTTTGGCGGGACAAATGCAGCTTTAGTCGTTAAAAAAATTAAAGATCAGAATCAGTTACCACGCGTTTTAACGCGTGGCAGTAACGAAACAATAATTATTGATTCGTACTGCCACATCAGAAACAACCACATCTACCGGGACGGGGCACTGATTTTTGAAGCGCCCGGTGCCGACCTGAAAGAATTTTTAAAATCGGCATACAAGTTCCTTAAACCCGGTTATACAAAATTTTACAAAATGGATGATCTGAGCAAGCTGGGTTTTCTGGCTGCGGAAGTTTTGTCTCCTGCTTTTGATAAAGCCTTGCCCCCGGAAAGCACAGGCATTGTTTTGTCCAATATCCATTCCAACCGGATAACTGATACTCGCCATTTTGAAACCATCGCCGATTATGAGAATTATTTCCCAAGTCCGGCCATTTTTGTTTATACTTTGCCCAACATTATGATCGGTGAAATATCAATCAGGCATAAGTTTCAGGGGGAAAATTCCTTTTTCATTTTTGAGAAATTTAATCCTGAATTCATTGCCGGATATATCAACCAATTGATAATGAGTGAAAAAATAACAGCCTGCCTTGGTGGATATGTTGACCAGTCAAGTGATGGTTATGATGTATTCGTTTATTATCTTCGCAGCAGAAAAAAAGACGAAAAAAAACCGGAACATACTACCGGTGAAGTGAGGAGATTATATGAAAATGAAATGAATCAGTATAACCGTTAACTATAAATGATAATTTTTATCAATGTTTTGGTTATGCTAATATTAATTAGTTATGTAAATGGTATAAAGAAAGAAATTATTTGAAAGACATGGAAGAACTCATAGAGCAATTAAAAAAACAGATCATTGAACAGTTAAATCTTGAAGACCTCGAACCTGAAGATATTGACCCTGAAGAGCCTTTGTTTGGCGATGGGCTGGGGCTGGACTCGATAGATGCACTTGAACTTATCGTGTTGCTTGAAAAACAGTATGGCATCAAAATAGAAAATCCGAAAGACGGTCAGAAAATATTTTATTCGGTGAGCACCATGGCCAAATTCATCACTGAGCATAAGAAATAACTTTGGTGGTTTTTGCATGACCCGGTGCAGGTCGTAAAAAAAATATAATTTGTTTGCTGATTTTTTTTGATAGTAGATTTACACGTTTTTAGAGTTAATGACCTGTTTATTCAATCTGAAAAAATTAAAGCACATTAAATGTCCGTTAGAATTGTCATAACAGGTATCGGTGTCATTTGCTCCCTCGGCAGGGATGCGGAGGAAACTTTTAATTCGCTGGTAAACGGCAAAAGCGGGGTAAAGCCCATCAATATCCTCGACACCATACACAAAGACAAATTTGTAGCCGGCGAGGTGCCTTTAACACACGATGAACTGATCACATTGTCAGAAAACCGGCTGCAACCGCCTTTCACGCGGACGGCTTTGCTGGGAATAATTGCTGCAAAGCAGGCCTATAAGGACGCAGGACTTACACCGGATGATACCTTAAAAACCGGGATTGTTTCGGCTACAACAGTTGGAGGGATAGACCGCAGTGAGCTGTATTACAAGGATTTTCTGAACAAAGATGAGCCAAATCCATACATTGACGCACACCTTCATGCGGGCAACAACACCGAAATGATTGCTGCGGAACTACAAATTAAGGATTACCAGACAACTGTCAGCACGGCCTGTTCTTCATCGCTCAACAGTATCATGTTCGGTGCACGATTGATTGAGAACGGAATAGTTGACCGGGTGGTTGCCGGGGGAACCGATGCCCTGGCAAAATTTACACTTAACGGTTTCAACTCGCTCCTGATCCTGGATAAAGACGAATGCCGTCCGTTCGATGCAAACCGGATGGGACTGAACCTAGGGGAAGGAGCTGCCTTTCTTGTGCTGGAAAAAGAAGAAGATGCCCTGAAAACAGGGAAAAAGATCTATGCCGTGCTGGCTGGTTTTGCCAATGCCAACGATGCATTTCACCAAACGGCATCATCCGATGAAGGCATAGGGCCTTTTCTGGCCATGAAGAAAGCCCTTCAACGAGCAAACCTTTCCCCCGCAAATATTGATTATATCAATGTTCACGGTACAGGTACCGAAAACAATGACCTGACCGAAAGCAGGGCCATGATGCGTTTGTTCGGTGATCAGGTGCCTGATTTCAGTTCGACGAAGGCATTTACCGGCCATGCGCTCGGCGCTGCCGGTGCGCTGGAAGCTGTGATCTCCATATTGGCTTTGAAAAACGGGTTGATGTTTGAAAACCTGAATTTCAAAACACCCATTCCGGAAACAGGATTGAGACCTGTTACCAATCTGGTCAAAAAAGAATTGAAACATGTCCTCACCAACTCTTTCGGTTTCGGGGGAAATGATTCGTCAATGGTGTTTTCCAAATACGAGATATCTGAAAACGGTACAAAGTCAAAAACCACACACTCCACACTCCAAACTCCAAACCCCGAACTCCAAACTCCCATCTACATAAACGGCATCGGAGCTGTAGCTCCCCAGGAAACCCTTGATCCGGATCATTTTCTGGATGAAGTGATTGCTGATGTGGACAAGTTCCTGCAAATCAAAAAGCCGAACTACCGGGATTACATTAATCCCAAAGCATTGAGGCGGATGAGTAAAATCGTCAGGATGGGGATGGTTTCGGCAAAAACAGCGATGGTAGACGCAAAAACAGAACAACCCGGTGCCATCGTGACCGGAACAGGGATGGGATGCCAGCGGGATACTGAAATATTTTTGAATACGTTGCTGGACAATAAGGAAACAATGGTCAACCCCTCGGCTTTCATCCAGTCCACTCACAATACCATCAGCGCCCAGATCGCACTGGTACTTGGTAATACCAATCACAATCTGGCTTATGTTCATCGTACATTTTCTTTTGAAAACGCCCTGATGGACGTCATGATGCTGATCAACAGGAATGAAGCTGACAACATTCTGGTGGGAGGCATTGACGAGGTCACTGAAGAAAGCTGGCTGATCAAGACGCGGCTTGACTATTTCAAGAGAAGCCCTGTCAATAATCTGAAACTGTTAGATGACAGGCAGCCCGGTGCCCTGGCTGGTGAAAGCGCCGCTTTTTTTATACTGTCTTCTCAAAAATCGGAGAATACTTATGCCCGGCTTGGAGGAACGGATACCTTTTTCACGTCTTTGGGGGACGAAGGAATAAAAAACAGGATCGTCAGCTTCCTTGAAAAACACGACCTGGCACCCGATGAAATTGACCTGGCCCTGCTTGGATATAACGGCGACCCGGAATTTGACCGGATTTACAAAAATGTTGCAGAGCCGCTTTTTGAGAAGAACATGATAGCATATTACAAGCACCTTTGTGGCGAACATGATACGTCTTCGGCTTTTGCCACATGGATCGCTGTCAGGATACTGAAAACGGGAAAGGTGCCTGATGTGATATTAAAAAATGGAAAAAGCAAAAAACCCGTCAAAAATATTCTGATCTACAATCATTTCAGGAATATTTATCACAGCCTCATCCTTTTAGAGAAAGCTTAATATGCTGATCCCGGATTTTTATACTGTTGTAAATTTTCATGCCGGTGAAAATCAGGTAAATGCAACGATCAGGTTAAATGCAAACCATGGGGTTTACAGGGGCCATTTCCCCGGTCAGCCCGTTGTCCCCGGTGTTATCCAGTTGCAGATCATCAAAGAGATGATGGAAAAAGGGCTTGAAAAAACCCTGTTGCTCGAAAAAGTAATTTCCGCAAAATACTACTCGATGATCATTCCCGGTGAAACGCCGGAGCTGGAGATTTTTATTCAGTTGAAACTGACGGAAGAGGGAGATTATAAAATTACTGCACAGATAGGCAGGGAGGATATGGTATTTACTAAAATCGGGGTAGTGCTTTCGGAAAAGAAAAAAGGCGACTAAAGTCGCCTTCACGTACCCGAGGCGGGACTTGAACCCGCACGAGCGCAATGCTCATTGGATTTTAAGTCCAACGTGTCTACCAATTCCACCACTCGGGCACAATGTCAAAGAAAAAACCCGACCCGGTTTCAACCCGGACCGGGCATTTCGAGCGGGAAACGGGACTCGAACCCGCGACCCCGACCTTGGCAAGGTCGTGCTCTACCAACTGAGCTATTCCCGCAAAAATTGGGAGTGCAAATGTAAATATTTTTTACAAATCGCAATAAGGTTTTAAATTTTTTTGGATAAAGGCCAATTAGCCCCTATATCGTATCCAAATTCCAGATAAACAAAAAATCCCTACCTTTGCACCCCCGAAAAACACAACAGGATATTTTATTATTAAATCAGGATTATTGTATAAAATGAATAACAACAACAATAAATATAAACTAAAGCACATCAGGAACTTGACAGACTCGGCTTACGTGCTGAAAATGGAACGCCGGGGCATGGAATTTGAAGCCGGACAACATATTCTGCTGGGCTATAACGGGGATATTCACAAACGGGAATATTCGATATACAGCGGCACAGACGATGAAAAACTGGAGGTGCTCGTCAAAGAGGTTGAAGGCGGGCTGGTGTCAAAACAATTGCGGAAACTGAAAGAAGGTGCTATGTTGGAAATTGAAGGCCCGCTGGGGTTTTTCTCCATTGATCCGGAACTGATCAGGCAGAAAAGAAAGTTCCTTTTTGTGGCCAGCGGCACGGGGATAGCACCTTTTCACAGTATGGTCAAAAGCCATCCCGGACTGGATTACACGATACTTCACGGCGTAAAATATGCCCATGAGGCGTATGACAAACATATTTACAACCCGGAAAGATACATCCTTTGCACCAGCCGCGACGACAAAGGCGATTTCCACGGAAGGTTGACCGATTACATCAGACAACACGATTTTGACAAAGAAACCGTATGTTACTTTTGCGGCAATTTCAATATGATCAGGGATGCCATGCGGCTGCTTGAGGAAAAAGGAATCCCGGCAGGGCAACTGCATGCGGAGGTGTATTTTTGAGGGAAATACCCCGCCATAAATGGCGGGGGAACTGAAAGCGATCAGTTGCCCGGCCCTTCAGGGCCGGGATAGTAAAAGAAAAAATGAAATACCACATCGTACAACTGGGATGTCAGATGAACATATCTGACGGCGAGCGCGTGAGACAGGTGCTTGAGAACATGGGGTTTGTCCGCACGGAAAATGAGGAAGAAGCCGGTTTGCTGGGAGTGATCGCCTGTTCGGTAAGGCAAAAAGCCATCGACAAGGTTTACACCCGTATCCACAAATGGAACAAATGGAAAAACCACAAAAACCTGATCACTTTTGTCTCGGGCTGCGTGCTGCCTGCCGACCGTGACCGTTTCCTGAAACTTTTTGACCTGGTGTTTCCCGTGAGCGAGCTGCCCGGTTTTCCCGACATGATCAAACAGTACGGCATTGTCAC
Organism: uncultured Lentimicrobiaceae bacterium; assembly: GCA_964567945.1. GTDB lineage: Bacteria > Bacteroidota > Bacteroidia > Bacteroidales > F082 > JAADID01. Next base: position 15,395 of record CAZMOS010000008.1, on the reverse strand, counting down.
CCCGGCCGGATTGCAATCACTGGACAAAGGCCTGGAACATCTGGAAGCGATGCAACCGGGAACGCCACAGCCGGAGGAATCCGTTTTGAAACCGTTTTCAGTAAAAGAGAAAAAAAACATCCTGCGTCCCGACTTGGGTATCGAGGAGTTCTGGCACATTTCTCCTAAATACGGCTCCGGCTTTGAGGCCTTCATCCCCATCCAGAACGGTTGCAACAAATTTTGCACTTTCTGCGCTGTCCCTTACACCCGTGGAAGGGAAGTGTCACGGCCCTCCGGTGAAATACTGGAAGAGCTTAAAAACCTGGCGGACAAGGGTTACAAATCCATCACACTGCTGGGGCAGAACGTAAACTCTTACGGAAAAGACAAAAAAGGTGAGGAAGTCAGTTTTGCGGAGCTACTTGAAAAGATCGGGCAATACGGAGAATCGTCGGGAAAAGATTTCTGGGTTTACTTCACCTCGCCACATCCGCGGGATATGGGTGACGAAGTCATCGAAGTAATCGCAAAATACAAGTGCCTGGCCAAACAAATCCATCTGCCCATCCAGTCGGGTGACGACGGCATGCTGATCCGGATGAACCGGAAACATTCGGTTGAAAAATACAGGCAGATCATCCACAGTATCAGGCAACTGATACCGGAAGCCACGTTGTTCACCGACATCATTGTGGGATTCACGGGCGAGACGGAAGAAGAATTTGGTAACACCCGGCGCGTAATGGACGAGTTCAAATACAATATGGCGTACATTGCGCAGTATTCACCCCGTCCCGGTGCTGCCAGCTCGCGGTGGGCTGACGATGTGCCCAAAGCTGTGAAAAAGGAACGCTATCACATCCTCACCGAAGACCTGATGAAACATTCGCTGGAATTCAACCGGCGGTTGATCGGCAAAACCGTGAAAGTGCTGGTCAGGGGCAAAGACCGGAAAACGGGCTATTTGTCGGCGCTTACCGAAGGAAAAATAATTGTCAGGTTCCCTTCAGATGATGAGCGGCTGATCGGGGAATTTGTCAAAGTAAAGATCAACTCTGCCGTGCCTTTTTCTACGGAAGGGGAAATGGTGCAGGCGGTGGTTTCGGAAGCTTTAAGCGTGGACGCTTAAAGCAGAATAACAATTAATATTTTACACCTTTACCCCGGTTTAAGCGTCTCGCTTAAACCTGTTAATAAAGGAAATAATGAATTTAGGTTTTGAAAAATGACATGAATAAAGACTTTAAGCGGGACGCTTAAAGCAGGGTTGTTTATTATTTATTTTTTCCCGGTTTAAGCGTCCCGCTTAAACCACATGATGATTAAAACAATGAGCAAAACAGCAAATCTGGCAGATGAATTGTTTTTCGTAACAATGACAATCGTTGATTGGATTGACCTGTTTACCAGGCAAATTTATTTTGATTTTATCATTGACAATTTAAAATATTGCCAGGATAAAAAAGGGTTGGAAGTTTATGAATATGTGATTATGACTAATCACGTGCATCTCATTTGTCTGGGGAACAATGCACAATTAAGCGATATTCTTCGTGATTTCAAATCATACACCTCAAAAGAATTGGTTAAATTGATCAAGGATAATCCTGATGAAAGTCGCAAAAAATGGATATTATCTGCTTTTCGAAAGGCAGGCCGTAAAAATCCCCGGAATGAAAATTATCAGGTCTGGCAGAATTTCAATTCGCCCACATTATTGGATAACTCGTTTTTAATAGACCAAAAAACCGAATACATTCATATGAATCCGGTAGTTGCCGGTTTTGTTAACGAACCTTGGGATTATTATTATTCCAGCGCTAATCCAAACGGGCCATTGGAAACGTATGATTTTTAAAATGCTTTAAGCGGGACGCTTAAAGCAGAAGTCAGATAGGAAAATGAAAAAAGTATCATTCAAAACACTGGGTTGCCGGCTGAATCTGTTCGAGACCGATGCCATTGCCGCCGAATTTGCCCGGCGCAATTATGAAGTCGTGGAATTTGGCCGGCCGGCGGACGTGGTGGTCATCAACACCTGCACCGTTACCAACCAGAGCGATCATAAATCGCGGCAAACGATCAACAAAGCTGCACGGGTCAACAATGGGGCTCTCACTGTTGTCACCGGCTGTATGGCCACCCATTACAAGGAAAAACTCCAGCAAAGCGACAAAATAGATTATGTTGTTGACAACCAACACAAAACATCCGTTGTTTCCGTCGTGGATGCCCACTTCAGAGGCGAAGCCGTCAATCCCGATATTTTTGAAAAAAACCTCTTTGATTTCGAGCCGGCAAAAGAAACCTTTCACACCCGCAGCTTTATCAAAATTCAGGACGGATGCAACAATTTCTGCACGTTCTGCATTGTCCCGAAAGTACGCGGCTGGGCTGTCAGCCGCCCGGCAGAGGATATTTTTGAAAATATCAGGAAGGTGATCGGATTCGGTTACAAAGAAATTGTGCTTACGGGCGTTAACCTGGGACGCTATCAACACGGTAAATACGATTTTGAAAAACTGGTGGAAGCCATCCTGGATATCCACGGCAATTTCAGGGTGCGCATCTCATCCATCGAGCCCGACGGTTATTCCGACAGCTTTTTCCGGCTGTTTAAAAACCCGAAACTCACCCCCCACATGCACATCTGCCTGCAAAGCGGTTCGGAAGATATCCTGCTGAAAATGCGGCGGATGTACACCGCCGGAGAATTTGAAGAAGTCGCCCGGAAACTGCGGAGCGATTATCCCGGTTTCAATCTGACCACCGACATCATTGTCGGTTTTCCCGGTGAAACGGAAAAAGATTTTCAGCAAACACTGGAGTTAGCCCGAAGGATCGGTTTCGGACATATCCACACCTTTAAATATTCTGTGCGTGAAGGCACACGAGCTGCCCGGATGCCTGATCAGATTCCCGAAAAGGTCAAGACTGTCAGAAGTGAAGCAGTCAGACAACTGGCCGATGAAATGAAGCTGGAATACAGGAAATCATTTATCGGGAAAAGACAAACCGTTCTTGTGGAAACATTTGACCGTAAGGGCTTTGCCAAAGGTTACGGCGAACATTATGTACCGGTGGTCATCGAACAAAAAGGGCTGGAGAAGAACAAATTTTATGATGTTTCCATCATTGGCATTATTCCCGGAAAGGAACCGTTGTTGAAAGGAGAATTGATTTCGGGAGAAAATATAACAAAATTAAAACGTGAATAATTTCCATGATTTAAAAAATGTAGTACTTTTGCAGCCTCAAAATTTTTGAATCAAATACGTAATCATTATGGCTAATCATCCATCAGCGCTTAAGAGGATCAGACAGAATCAGGTCAGGAGAATACATAACCGCTATTATCTGAAAACCATGCGGAATGCAGTCAGGAAGTTCAGGGCATTAAATGACAAAAAAGAAGCCGAAGAAAAATTGCCCAAACTGGTTTCGTTGATCGACAAGCTGGCAAAAAAGAGAATGATCCACAAAAACAAGGCAGCAAATCTGAAATCAAGTATCAGCAAACACGTTGCCAGCATCAGTTAAAAATATTTTGAAAATCGAAAAAACCCGGCGCTCTGTAGAGTCCCGGGTTTTTTATTTAAAATATTTGTAATTTTGATAAAAAATTAGATATGGGACACGATGCAATCAAATTGGAACTTATTGAATGGCTAACCCGGCTTGAGGATAACCAAACCATCGAATATCTTAAATTAATCAAAGATACCAGTGAAAATGATTCCGATTGGTGGTATGATCTTTCTGGTGAGCAGATGGAAGGAATTAAAAGGGGACTTAAAGATATTGATGAAGGCAGAATCATTCCTCATAGTGAAGTTGTAAAAAAATATGGCTTATAAAATTTACTGGACAGAAGAAGCAGTTAATAATCTTTAGAAAAGCAATAAACCCGGCATGTCAGAAGAGAACACCAAACTCCCCATCCGCCAGTGGGCCGAAGATGACCGCCCCCGCGAGAAACTGATGGCCAAAGGAAAAGGACAATTATCCAAAGCCGAGCTTATTGCCATTCTGATCGCTTCCGGGAATACCGAAGAATCGGCAGTACAACTGGCACAAAGGATACTCACTAGCGTGGACAACAACCTGGCAGAGCTTTCCCAATTGAGTGTGAATGACCTGATGAAATTCAAAGGCATCGGCCAGGCCAAAGCCATCAGCATTGTGGCTGCCCTCGAACTGGGCAAACGGCGACTGGCACAGGATGTCATCAAAAAGAAAAAGATCAAATCCAGTGAAGATGCTTTTCACCTGTTTTACCCCAACCTGTCCGACAAACAATATGAATCTTTCCGGGTGATCTTTCTGGACCGTGCCAACCAGGTGATCAGCACGGTAAGCATCAGCGAGGGCGGTATGGCCGGTACGGTGGCCGACCCCAAAAAGATATTCAAGCTGGCGCTGGAAGAAAACGCCCACTCCCTGATCCTCGGCCACAACCACCCCTCCAACAACCTGCAACCCAGTCCCAACGACATCCAGTTGACGAAAAAACTAAAAAGTGCAGGAGAGCACCTCGACATCCAGGTGCTCGACCACCTGATCATTGGGAACGATTCCTACTACAGCTTTGCCGATGAGGGAATGATGTGAGAATATGGTTGAGATTAGTGATTTGCGAGTGGTGATTTGTGATCCTACGGACGTCTTACGGCCGTTGGTGAAGTGGGGGGATTAGATGCAGTAGGTGAAATTGGTACAGCAGGTGCAAAATTCAGAAAGATACTTTGCGCCTCTGCGTCTTTGCGTGAAAAAATAGTTTGTGACTGGTGACAGCCAATTGTTGACTGTAGATTGCCGGTTTAGTTTGACACTGATCTTCGCGGATTTTTTATGATTCTTTTTCCTTGAATGTTTATTCCTGACTGCCGACTGTGGATTGCCGACTGTGGATTGCCGACTGTGGATTGCCGACAGAAAACTGTTGACTACCGACTGATAATTGACTGCGATGCATAATCTTTTTTACTTTTGAACACGCAAAAGCGTTCATCTTCGTTTATATCGCATAAAGCTGAGGAAAGACAGTCGTTTGCTTTTATAAATTAAAATAATTCAATGCTAAAGATCACAACCATCATCGGCGCACGACCGCAGATCATCAAGGCTGCAGCAGTGAGCCGGGCCATCAAAGATCATTTCGGAAACAGTATCCGGGAAATTATTGTGCACACAGGACAACATTACGATAAGGAAATGTCACAGGTTTTTATTACGGAAATGGGAATTCCCGAACCGGATTACAACCTGGGCATAGGCAGCGCCACGCACGGTGTTCAGACTGCAGAGATGATCAAAGGCATTGAAGAAGTGCTACTCAAGGAAAAGCCTGATTATCTTGTGGTTTACGGCGACACCAATTCAACGCTTGCCGGTGCGGTAGCGGCTTCCAAATTGCACATTCCGGTGATTCACGTTGAGGCGGGGCTGCGATCGTTCAACAGATCCATGCCCGAGGAAATCAATCGCATTTTGTGCGATCATGCCTCCACCCTGCTTTTTACACCGACGCAAACCGGCTTCAAAAACCTGCTGAACGAAGGGTTCGACCCGGATAACAAGCCGCCTTTTACGGCTGACAATCCCGGAATCTTTCACTGCGGCGATGTGATGTTTGACAACACGCTGTATTTTAAAGAAATTGCCGCCCGGGAAAGTCATATCATTCAAAAGCTGGAACTGGAAGACAAACCGTTTGTTCTGGCAACAATTCACCGGGATAACAACACGGACCAGCCGGAACGGCTGAATGCCATTTTCGGGGCGATCAGCGAACTGGCAAGCTCGGAAAAAACGGATTTCATCTTACCATTGCATCCCCGTACTCAGAAAGCGCTGAAAGAAAACCTTGATCCCGTTTTGCTCAAAAAGATTTATGCCAGCCCGTATTTGAAGATCATCCCGCCGGTTTCCTTTTTCGATATTATCAATCTTGAAAACCATTGCGAGATGATTTTTACGGACTCGGGAGGTTTACAAAAAGAAGCTTACTTTTTCAAAAAACCCTGTGTGATCCTGCGGCCCGAAACCGAATGGCTGGAGATCATTGAAGCAGGCACCGGAAAAATTGTGGATGCGGATAAAGAAAAAATCGCGGACGCATACAATTATTTTAAAAGCAAAAAAGCGGAATTTGAATATCCGCCTTTGTTTGGCGACGGACAGGCAGCAAGGTTCATCTGCCGGAAAATACTGGAAAATCGGCACTGACTTATCCGTAGCACCAAATGACAAAATTTCAAAAACAAGAACATGACTTTAAAAGAATTGCAGGAGCGGGTGGACCAGTGGATAAACACAACGGGCGTCCGGTATTTTGACGAACTGACCAATATGGCCCTGCTGACCGAGGAAGTGGGGGAGGTGGCCCGCGTGATCGCCCGGAAATATGGAGAACAGTCCTTTAAAAAATCGGACGAGGACGTTGACCTTGCCGATGAGTTTGCCGATGTGCTTTTTGTCCTGATCTGCCTGGCAAACCAGACCGGTGTTGACCTAACAAATGCCTTTGAACAAAATCTAAAAAAGAAAGAAACTCGTGATAAACACCGCCACAAAAACAATAAGAAGCTGAATGATAAGTAAATGAAGTAATTTGGATAAATAAAGATTTTTTTGAAATTTGATAACTAAACTTTCTTTGACTTAATCGCATGCTGAACAACAGGCTTTTTCTTCTTTTCCTCATTCTCCTGCCTTTTGGCCTGGCGTCGCAAAATCTTGAGATATCAGGTGTTGTGAAAGACAAACAGACAAAAAAGCCCCTCGCCTTTGTCAACATCATTTCGGAAAGCGGAAAAGGCACCATCAGCGATATTGACGGAAAATTTATGATCCGTTTAAGGAAAAAAGAATGTTGCCTCATGTTTTCATCAGTCGGTTACGAAACACTTAAATACACCATTGATTACAATAAAAAGTCCTTGCGGGTTTTCATGAACCCTAAAAGTTATGAATTGCATGAAGTGGAGATTCTTCCCGGCATAAATCCCGCCCACCGTATCATTGACAGTGTGCTTGCCAACCGGAACCGGAACGACCCAGAGAAACTCAAATCCTTCAGATACATATCCTATGACAAGATGACTGTTACCGTGGACACTGCCTCCATCCGGATAGTTGATACATCCGAAATGAGTAAAATAGATTCTCTTGCAAAAAGGGGCAGGGCTTTTTTGAAAAAAAGCGACCTCTTCATTATGGAGACCGTAACGGAACGGAAGTTCAAATCCCCGGGGCTAAACCAGGAAACCGTACTGGCTACTAAAGTGTCAGGCTTTAAAGATCCTATGATGGCTTTTATGATCTCCCAGATCCAGTCCACATCTTTTTACGATGAGCTGATCAAGATCGCAGGCAAAAGTTATGTGAACCCCATTAGCAGGGGCAGCAAAAGGAAATACTATTTCCAGATTGAGGATACGCTTTATGATGCCCGGAAAGATACCATTTTTATCATATCTTTCAGGCCGTTTCTGAAAACCAACTTCAACGGGATGAAAGGATTCCTGTCCATCAACTCTTATCACTGGGCTATTCAGAATGTAAAAGCCACTCCGGCAAGAGACACAACAGGGATCATTATCAAGATTGAGCAGGCCTATGATCTTGTAGATGATCATTGGTTTCCGGTGCAACTTCACACTGATATTATTTTTAAAAACGCACAGTTCGGAGCCGGAGGATACAAAATTAACCTGGTCGGGAACGGGAGAAGCTATATAAAAGACATCAAGATCAACCCGGATTTGAAAAACCGGGATTTTGGCTACAGTGAAGTGGAGATAGAGCCCAATGCCGCACATAAAAAAGTTGAATTCTGGAAAGACTACAGGGTTGACAGTCTTTCCACACGGGAAATAGAAACATACCGCGTTATTGATTCCATCGGCAAAGCCTCCAACTTTGACAAAATGGCAAACACTTTCCAGACACTTTTTACGGGGCGTATCCCCGTGGGGTTTATCAATATTGACCTGAATCAGATCCTCCGGTTTAACAATTACGAGGGTATTTATCTGGGGCTTGGCATTCATACCAATGAACGTTTGTCTAAAGTGTTCAGCCTCGGGGGCTACGGCGGATATGCGTTTGGGGCAAAACGGGCCAATTACGGTGCGGATATAAATATTTTGCTTCACAAACGGTCGGAATCACGTCTGCGTATAGATGGTTACAATACGGTTATTGCAAGTGGATATGTGGAATTCTGGGATGAAAAATACCAGCTATGGAACCCTTCCAATTTTTATGAATTCTTCATTAACCAAATGAACAACACCATAGGTGGTGAAATTAATTATATGTTTAAAATCAGGGCTTTGCGGCACTTTACATGGGATGTTGGATACGTTTTTCAAAAAAAAGAAACCTTCCGCGATTATTACTTCACCCCCATGGATAACCCGGAAGACCAGCAAACCGTTTTTAATTTTTCCAATCTTACAGTGGGGATGCGTTTTGCCTTCCGCGAAAGAACCATCGAAACAACAAAAGGGAAATTCTCGATGGGTACAGATTATCCCGTAATATATTTTAATTATACCCGTGGTCTTAAAGGTTTCCTTGATGGTAATTATGCTTTTAACCGTTTTGACCTGAAAATAGTACACCGGATCAAATTCAAATACATGGGGCAGCTCAGCTACCGCATAATGGCGGGATACATCATGGGAGAAGTTCCCATCAGCAACACATACAACGGAATAGGAACCTACAGTATTGTTACCCTGTATTCCCCGTATAGTTTTGGAACGATGCGGCCCAATGAATTTTATTCCGACCGGTATGTTTCACTTTTCCTTACCCAGAATTTTGGAAATGTGCTGATCAATTTACCAAAATGGCATCCCGAACTATTGCTGGTAACCAACATTGGATTCGGGACAATGAAAAACAAAGAAAATCATCACGGGCTCGGATACAATACGATGGAGATGGGATATTATGAATCGGGAATCATGTTTCGTAAACTGTATGATTTCCGGATTTATGACATCGGAGCGGGTGTGTTCTATCGTTACGGACCTTATAGTTTTGACAACCAATCACTCAATTTTAGTTATAAGATAGGGATATTTTTCAGTTTCTGATATTTTTTAAATTTACACTGATTTTAATATGAAAAACCGAAAAAAAAACTGATCTGTGAAAGATTTTTTTATCCAGTACATAAAGCCCATTACCGCACTGGCCGTCCTTGCCTTTATGGTGTGGTATTTTGCCGGTATCGTCACTTATATCATTATTGCCACATTTCTTTCGCTTTTGGGTTTGCCGCTTGTAAAACGGCTGAATAAGATCAGGATCGGCAAATTCAACATCCCTCATGGTTTAAGCGCTACCCTTACGCTGCTCACCATGATCATTATATTCGGGCTTTTCATCCTGATCATTGTTCCGTTGATCATCCAGCAGACCAATGTGATTGCTTCCATCAATTTTGATGACCTGATCTCCCATTATGAGGAGCCCATGAAACGACTCAATGAATTTTTAATACAATACAATGTGATCGGCAGCGGCGAAACCATTGCGCAGTACCTTCAGGGCCAGCTTGCCGATCTTCTGAACCTGACGCGTTTCACTAACTTTTTTGCCAACCTGGTTTCGGCCACCGGCAATGTCCTGATGGGAACGTTTATCATTCTTTTCCTGACCTTTTATTTTCTTCTTGACGACCAGCTTTTAAAGAATTTTATTTTATTGCTAACGCCTGACGATCACATTGAAAACATCGAACGCATATTGCATCAGTCGAAATCACTTTTGGTCAGGTATTTCCAGGGAATCCTGCTTGAGATCGTGATCATGATGACACTGGAAGCTGCAGGTTTGCTCATCTTTGGCATACCCAATGCCGTTCTTATCGGCTTTTTGGGCGGGCTGATGAATGTTATCCCCTACCTCGGGCCGATCATCGGTGCTACAATAGGCGTAATCCTGGCTTCTCTTTCCGAATTAAGCACCGGGAATTACGACCATGTTTTCATTGCCATCATCACGGTTATCGCTGTTTTTGCCGGAGCCAACGTGGTGGACAATATCATTCTGCAACCCCAGATTTATTCAAGAAGAGTACGTGCTCATCCTGTGGAAGTTTTTCTGGTCATTATTCTGGGTGGCAAATTGGCAGGCATTGTGGGAATGATCCTTGCCATTCCGACCTACACGGTTATCAAAGTCATTGCCAGGGAATTCGCCCAGCAGATGAAGCTTGTAAAATATTTAACCCGGAAAATGTAGGAATTGGCATGTTTTTCGTTATATTTGTAACACTGATATTTTAATTGTTAACTTTAAAAACTTAATACAATGAGTAGCAATGGTTCTAATTCTGGTTTTGCATTTATCGCAGGCCTATTTGTGGGTGGTGCAATCGGTGCAATAGCCGGTTTGATGTTCGCCCCTGAAACGGGTGAAGAAACCCGTAAAAAAGTTGCTGAAAAATCGAAAGAGCTGGCCGATGAATTCCTCAACAAATTTGACGACCTCAAAGAAAGTGTTTCGGAGGTAATGACAGATGTGAAAAAAGGTGCCACAGAGGTACTTGAAGATGTGAAAAAAGAAACGGCTGAAGCTCTGGATGACGTCAAAAAAACTGTTACTAAAAAGTAACACCGCTTTCTTATGGAAAATCCTCGTTTGGAAGACTCGCTAAAAGATACTTTAGCGGGGCTGCAGTATTATGTTGAGCTACAGGTAAAGTATAACAAGTTACTGTTTGCTAAGAGAATGGGGGAAGCTTCTTCATTCTTTATTCTGGTTATGCTTTTGCTTGTAGTATTCAGCTTTTCTTTAGTGTTTTTATCTTTAGCATTTATAGAATGGTACACCCTACACGTGGGCGACCGGCTTTCCGGTCGCCTGATTGTCGGGGGCTTTTACCTGTTGCTGGGGATCATCATCCTGATTTTCAGAAAGGGCCTTATTTTCAACCCCGTAAGGCGGATGATGGGTTCCTGGTTCCCGGAAGAATTGAGTGAGGAAGGAAAAACCGTTTTTAAATCAAACCAGGCGCTGAACAAAAATATCATCAAGTATAAAACAGCCATCAACGAGCAGGAAAAAGACCTGAAGGAAAAATTTAACAATCTGGAAGATTATCTTTCTTTTCCCAACCTGCTTCAGAGCGCTTTCCGTAGCACATACCAGTCTTTTATTACAGCTAAGAACATGGCCAAAATGAGTTACTTGTTGATGAGCGGCATGAAGAAAGCTTTCGGTTCCATTTTTTCAAGGAAACACAAAAAAGAACCACCGAAGAAACTGGAAGGGAAAAATGAGGAAGAAAAATAAAATTATATTCCAAAAAATAAAGGCCATTGAGAAAAGGCCTTTTTTTATTTGCAATGACACCTTGTGTTAAACTGTCATAATGTCCTTTTCTTTGGCTTCGACCAGCGTATCAACTTTTTCGATGTATTTGTCCGTCAGTTTCTGAATTTCATCTTCCAGTTGCTTGGCTTCATCTTCGGCCATACCTTCTTTCTCCAGTTTTTTAGCCTCCTCGTTGGCATGGCGACGGGCATTACGAATGCCTATTTTGGTTTCCTCTCCCACATGTTTGGCTTTTTTCACCAGTTCCAGCCTGCGTTCTTCCGTCAGGGGCGGAACCTGAATGCGTATCTGTTCACCTTCGTTCTGCGGGTTAAACCCCAGGTTAGCATTCAAAATGGCTTTTTCTATTTCGTGGATCGTGCTCTTGTCGAATGGCTGCACAATGATCTGCCTGGGATCCGGTGTGTTGATGTTGGCAGTTTGTTCTATGGGTGTGGAAACCCCGTAATAATCAACCCTTACACCGCTGAGCATATTGGGGTTGGCTTTCCCTGCCCTTATTTTCTGAAATTCCCTTTCAAGATGCTGGATGGCATGCTGCATCTTTTCTTCAGCTTCTTCAAGGCACAATATGGCATCGTCAGTCATAGCTCTTTAAATTTTTATGTATCGCAAATGTAATATTTATTACCTATTTACTCAAACAATTTCAAATCCTGATCTGTTTCCTCTTTTTTCCGGTTTTTAACCAATGTGCCTATGTTTTCTCCTTCAACAGCTTTCAACAGATTTCCTTTCTCGTTCATGTTAAAAACCAGAACAGGCAGGTCATTTTCCCTGCACAGTGTGAATGCTGTCATGTCCATTATCTTGAGGTTCTTTTCATACGCTTCGTCAAAAGTCAGGGTATCATACTTGACGGCATTAGTATCTTTTTCAGGGTCAGCCGAATAAACTCCGTCAACCCGGGTACCTTTTAGCAGCACATCCGCGTTGATCTCAATGCCACGCAATGCCGATGCACTGTCAGTAGTAAAAAACGGGTTCCCTGTGCCTCCTGACAGGATGACTACATAGCCTTCTTCAAGATGCCGGATGGCCTTGTACCCGCTAATGGCTTCGGCGATGGGCTCAACGGGTAATCCGGAAAGCAGTTTTGTTTTCATTCCTTTTTTTTCAAGTTCTGCCTGCAAAGCCAGTGAGTTGATCACGGTAGCCAGCATACCCATGTAATCACCCTGGACCCTGTCGTAGCCGTGCGCAGTTCCCTGAAGACCACGGAAAATGTTCCCACCGCCAATGACGATAGCTACCTGAACTTTCTGATCAACCACCTGTTTAATTTCGTCCACATAATTGGAAATCCGCTGTGGGTCAATGCCGTAACTCTGGCTGCCCATCAGGGCTTCACCGCTTAATTTTAACAGGATCCTTTTATATTTCATCATGAGTAGAGGTTTTTTATTTTTTCACAACTTTCAAAACACCAGGAATATTTCAAGTTATTCATTTTTTGCCTGCTAAATTATCTTTTTTCATTCAGAACCAAAACCCGATATTGATAAAAAATGAAACACCCGGGTAAATATTTGATCCCATGACCGACAATTCCACAGGTCCGATAAAACTATCGTAGCTAACTGTCGCACCATATCCGGCAATAATATTGACGGGGTCAAAAATATCCGATATGTACCATTCGTTGGAGCCCACGTCACCGCGTATTGTCAGATAGAGCTTTTTGTAAAAATTATACTGGAATTTCGCCCTGAAGATGGCCATATACTGCCCGTACTTCTGCATATATTTAACTCCTGTAAATTCCCGGAAACCGTGCAGATAATTAGTGGATGTCAGCCCGCCCATATAAAACCAGTGCTGTGCAGGTGCCAGTTTAAAATCCAGGTGGGGTTTATCGGAATAAGCCGGCAGTCCTTTTACGTAAGTGCCACCGAGAAATATGCCCGGTCTGAAGGTCAACCGCTTGATCAAAGGGATGTTTTGTTCATAATTCAACCAGAAAACAAGAGAATTGGAGAAAAATTCCTCCACCCAGTTTTTTGAAAATGGAACAACATATTCTACCCTTAATTCGGAAACCGATCCTCTGCTTGAAAGATAAGACCGGTCACGGGTATCCGAATTGAAAGCAAAATATAAATTACCGTAACTGTTATAATCGCTGATGGAGTCAATGTCTTCGGATTTAAGTTTTGACTTGAACCTGAAATATTCAAAGTTGCCTCCGATGCGGAAGCTAAACCTGTTTTTCAATATGGAACGGCCAAATAAAGAAGCTTTGAAATTGGTGAAATTAATTCTTCCGATCAGGTCATGCCCTTCGTAATCGTTAAAGCCAAAGGAATAAATTTCAACTTTGGCGCCATAACCCGGTTTGGCTCCGTTATCTTTCATATACAATGCCCTGAAAAACATATTGGGGCCGATAATGAGATCGGCAAATAATTTGGAGTTCTTGCCCAGCAAATTCCTGAAAGTGCCGTTCAGTAAGATGCCCACAGAATAATCGTCGTTATAATGTGCGCCAACGGCGAGGTAACCGGGATCAGCCTCTTTCACGGAAATGATAAGGTCTGCCCCCCCTTTTTTGTTTTCCCTGAACTCATAAGAGATAAGCGAGAAGAATTTTGTACCATAAGCGATATTTATCTCCTTTTCCAGGTCATCAATGTAAACCAATGATTTTTTAAACTTTCCGAAAGAATTCTCAAAATAAATATCCGATATCTTTTTATTTCCTTCTACAATCACACTATCTATGTAAATAGAGTCCAGCGGTTTGGAATCATATTTTTTCAAAGGGCGGTATTCTATGGCATTGAGTGAATCGGCCAGTGCTTTTAATTCGTCATAATGTTCCCTGCCCACCTTTTCGCCGATGGCTATGATCGAATCGTAACTATCGAAATCCATGGTTTTGTAAGGCAAAGGGATGTTAATGTACAGATTTGTCTTTTGATACCCTTCTTCATTGGCATTGACCCTGTAAAACGAAATAAGCTGGTCAATGACCGCCGGGATTGTATTCAGGTCGTCAATTGACTTGACCAGACCCTGCTGTACATCAAGGCCAACAATATATTCCGCTCCCATTTTCAATACCGGATCCACCGGATAGTTGTTCACCACACCTCCGTCCACGAGGTACCTGTCGTCGTATTTTACCGTGGAAAAATAACCGGGAATTGACATGCTTGCCCTGATGGCCCAGGGAAGATAACCTGTCGTCAGGGGGACAGCTTCGCCGGTAAGCAGGTCGGTAGCCACGCAAACAAAAGGGGTTTGCAATTTCCGGAAGTCACGTTTTTTGTAGGCAGCAGAGAAATAACGGTTCAATAGCAGGTTGACTTCCTGCCCTTCGTACATGGAAGCCTGGATGGATATCTTTTTTTTGTTTATCGGTAAGGCAAGGATATAATTATCACCGAATTCCTTTTCTTCATAAGCCACATACTTCCTTTCAATTTTATCGGTAAGAACGGCGTCCCAGTCCTGATGGCGGATATAAGCCAGCATGGAATCGGGAGAATATCCCATGGCATAAAACCCGGCAATGATGCTGCCTATGCTTGTGCCGCCGATATAATCCACTTCAAGCCCTACTTCCTGAAGCACCTTCAGCAGCCCGATATAGGCAAATCCTTTTGCACCACCCCCACTCATGACAAGGCCTACCTTCGGTCTTTTGGGTTTGTCTTTTCCGGGAGCAGGAGATTGAGCCGAAACAGTAAGGCTGTTGCCGGATAATAGCAAAACAACTAAAAAAAGAAGAAAATATTTTTTCAGGATCATGTTGGTTTTTCAATAATTGGTTTGAAAAACAAATATAATCGGATTTTTTGATTGGATGTATATTACTAATGAATGCGTCTGAAATTGAAATATTTATTTCAGAAAAACCAATCAACACGTATAGACAAAAATATTTATTAGCCTTTTCAAATATTTTTAATTGATCCTAGGTCAAACAAGGTTATGATCTCAATTTTATCATTAATTATCCTGTAATAAAATAATGATTGAATGGTTAAAATATATTTGCGGATATCTTTCATTTCCATTAATTCCAGACAACCTCTTGAATACCTTGAGAT
>CAZMOS010000007.1:11614-52970 GCA_964567945.1 uncultured Lentimicrobiaceae bacterium | reverse complement strand
GGGTTGTAATCGTGGACGATAATGATGCCGCCGGGAGCAAGCCGGGGGTAAAAAAATTCAAGCCCCGCTTTGGTGGGGTTGTACAGGTCGGCATCCATGTTGACCAGGGCATATTGAACATTTTCCACACCGGCTGTAATTTCGGGAAAATAGCCTTTATGGAAAACGAATTTGTCGCTGCCCAGCCGGACTTTCACTTTTTCGATGCTGGTGTCGGCAAAATTTTTTGGGGTGTAGGTTGCTGCTTTTCCCATTTCGTTGGCCAGGTCTTTTTTCGTAAACCCTTCAAATGTGTCAAAAAGGTGAAATTCCCTGTCCGCATCCATTAAGTGTAAAAGATGAGCCGAATCGCCTTTGTAAACGCCCAGTTCGGCGAACGCACCCGGAATATTTTCCTTTTTCAGCCGTTCCACCTGAAACCAGAAATTAAAAAACCGGACTTTATCCGGGTAGTTTTTTTCAATTTGCCGAAGCTGTTTCGGGACTTTGCCTTTCTTCACTGCATTTTGCCATGCTTTGGGCTGATACTTTTTGTCAAACAATACGGTATAAACATAATAGACCAGGTAAACGAATATGATACCGATGATGACAAGCTCTGCTATCTGGAAAAGGGTGATTTTCATGATGAGTGAATTGGGGATTTTAATTTATTGGAATGGTGGAATGGTGTGCCAAAGGCATGCCTTCGGCAGAATAGTGGAATAGTGGAATAGTGGAATAGTGGAATGGTGGAATATCTGGAATTGTAGAATAAGTGGGATTTTTCCATGATATTAATCTGTTTAATTTTTTTTCCATTGACTAATTATCAGTATTGTACTCTTCCAGGTGCTTCGTAATCCGGATGGTACGGATTTAACCGATTCAGCCAAATTAACGGTGCATTTTTTTCCATTTCCCCGTTTCCAATTCCCAATTAACCAATTCCCAATTAACCATTCAACCTGTGGCCAATGATCATTTAAATCACCTCCGCCACAACAAACGTGCTACCCCCCACAAAGACCAGATCGTCTGCACCTGCGTTGTTAACGGCCGAGTTGAAAGCTGTAGTCACCGAACTGTAAGATTCACCACGAAGTCCTGCCTTGAAGCCATGTTCTTTTAACTTATCGGCATCCATACCGCGGGGAATATCCGGCTTGCAAAAATAATAGGTCGCATTTTTCGGCAACAAATATAAAACACTTTCAGGGTCTTTATCATTGACCATCCCAAAGACAAAATGAAGGTTTTTGAAAGACAATTCATAAATCTGGTCCACTATGGCCCGTATGCCTTCCGGGTTGTGTGCCGTGTCGCAAATGGTCAGCGGGTTAGTGCCGATAATTTGCCATCGCCCCTGCAAACCTGTGTTTTCCAAAACATCTGAAATACCCGTCCGGATGGTTTCCTTTTCAACGGGTATATCGTTTAATTTGTTAAATATCCGCATGCTTTGAAATACGGTGATCAGGTTGTCCTTCTGATAGTTTGCCAACAGTGGCGACTCCAGATTTTCCATATACAGACCTTTTACATCCCACACATCAAAGATCCGTTTTTTCCGTTCGGTTGTATGTATTTCTTTCAGATCAAAATGTTCATCGGCATAAAAGACCGGTACATTTTTATCCCGGGCAATTTTTTCAAAAACACGGCTGGCTTCTTCCTGTTTTTTCCCCACTACCAGGGGAATACCTTTTTTGATAATCCCTGCCTTTTCGCCGGCAATTTTTTCGATGGTATCGCCGAGGAAGTGCAAATGATCGTATCCGATGTTTGTTATAACGGTCAGGATGGGAACGCTGATGTTTGTGGAATCCAGCCGCCCGCCCATACCGGTTTCAAGTACAGCAAAGTCAACCTTTTCGGCGGCAAAATATTCGAAGGCCATGGCCACGGTCATCTCAAAAAAAGAGGGCTTCAATTCTTCAAACAGCGTTTTGTATTTTTCAATAAAATCAACGACGTTTTTTTCGGCGATCATTTTGCCGTTAATTTTTATCCGTTCCCTGAAATCTTTCATGTGGGGAGAAGTATATAGCCCGGTTTTGTATCCTGCTTCCTGTAATATAGAAGCCAGCAGATGACAAACACTGCCTTTACCGTTGGTTCCGGCTACGTGGATGGCTTTGAATTTTTCCTGCGGATTTCCCAGCTTGTCAAGCAGATCAATTGTGGTAAACAGATCGGCTTTATATGCAGCCCTGCCTATCCGCTGATACATGGGCAGGCGGCTGAACATCCAGTCGAGTGTCTGTTGATAGTCCATAACACAAAGGTAAGGTTAAATTTGAATTGGAGAATTACTTCATCAGAATAAAAGTATATGTGATGGTTCCCCGCTGGGTTTCGGGGGCGGAGGCATCGGCAGTAAATGTGGAATTCTTTGCGGCATCCACGGCGATCTGCCGTTGTTTTTGATTGATGATGGTAGTTCCCCGCGGACTTACCTGCGCTTTGGTCACATTTCCGTTTCTGTCCACCCAGATGTTGACCACAACGGTTCCCACTTCGCTGAATTTTGCGGAAGGACGCTCAAGGTATTTTGATCCGCGTCCGCCGAGGCTGAAAGAGATGCCGTTGCCTTCGCCGCCACGGCCGTCGTATTTGTTACTGTCTTTGTAACCCTGGGGCTTACCCATATCGCCGGATCCTTGTTTTACACCCTGATTGGAGCCTTTTTTGCTTTTTGAAGTTCCCGTATAAAGTGCTTTAGTGTTGACTACCGGTTCGGGTTCTTTTTCCGGTTCTTCGACGACTTCTTTTTCGGGAGTCATTGCAGTTGAATCCACCGGTGTTTCATCCGGTTTTTTTTCTTCAACCTTTTCGACAGGCTCTTCCGGTTTTTCTTCTTTTTTTATTTCTTCGGGTTCTTCTTTTATTTTTTCTTTTTTCTTCGGCTCTTCAATTGCAGGTGCTTCTTCGGTTTCCTGGGTGACAACTTCTTTGGGTGGTGACGGAGGCTCGGGCTGTTCGATTTTCTGCGGTTTAGGTTGTGCGGAGGGGAGTTTTCTTACGGGTGGCGGGGTTTCGCGCTGTATGTCACCATAACCCCGGTCATCATAGCCGAAGTTTACTTCCACACCTTCTTCGCCGGGAAGCGGGAGAGGCGTCCTCAAAGCCAGGATAAACAAAGCCACCAGGATGATCACATGAACAATGATCGTTCCGATGATTCCGCGGCGGCGGTCTTTGTCTTTCAGTATTTGTTTTAGTTTATTCACCAACTTCTATTCACCAACTTCTATTCACCAACTTCTATTCACCAATCACTATTCACCAATCACTATTCACCAATCACTATTCACCAATCACTATTCACCAATCACTATTCACCAATTTCTATTCCAGAATTTCTGAATTGTTGTTTATCAACAACCTTTTTACTTCTCTTTCCATCCCAGCCCTAAAGGACTGGGCTATTGAATTGCTACTTCATTTAAATTTATCAATTTATCCAAAACTTAAGACACTATTTCTTCTATAAACTGATCCCCCATTAACTATTTTTCCATTAACCAGGATCACCTCCTCGGCTTGGTGGCCAGAATCACTTTATGCGAAGTCCCGTTCTTCCTGTTTATCTCGTTTACAGCATCAATCACGGTCACCACATCCTGAACGGGCACGGTTTTATCGGACCGCAATACAACAGAGGCCGACTTTTCGTTTCGTATCAGGCTGTAAATGACATTCTGAAGATTGGCGGGCTCAACACGCCTGTCGTCAACATAGATATCCCTGGCTTTATTGATGTAAACCGTTACGGTTTGCTTCGACATGGTTTTGCTGTTGCTATTGGGCAAAAGCAGCTTGATGGCATTCGGTGCTACCAGCGTGGATGTCAGCATAAAAAAGATCAGCAACAGGAACACCAGGTCCGACATGGAAGCCATGCTGAATTGTGTATCCCGTTTATTTCGCATTTTAATCGCCATTGGATGGATGTTTAAAGTTTGATGTTTGATGTTTGATGTTTTATGTTCAATGTTTGATGTTCTATGTTTAACCTCTCTTGGTTCATGGCTCTTGGTTCTACAAATCACCAATCACTAATCACAAATCCTCACTTCGCCGGTTCATGGAGCACATCCATAAATTCGGATGCCGTGATCTCCAGTTGATACACAACTTTTTGCACTCTGGCAACCAGTATATTGTAAAAAATATAGGCAATAATACCCACAATCAGTCCCCCTACGGTAGTGATCATGGCCTGATAAATTCCCCGCGAAAGCAACTCAATGTTGATGTTGTTTCCGGCCATGGACATGTCATAAAAAGCACGGATCATCCCGATTACCGTACCGAGGAAGCCCAGCATGGGTGCTGACCCGGCGATGGTGGCCAGCCCGGCAATGTTTTTTTCCAGACGCGACACTTCAAGTTTACCCACATTTTCAATGGCTGCGTTTATGTCATTCAAAGGTTTGCCTATTCTCGACAAGCCTTTGTCTATCATTCTGCCGATGGGCGAGTTGTTGGTAACGCACAAAGCTTTTGCCGATTCGAGTTTTCCATCCAGAATGTAATTCCTGATATTGTTCATAAAATTTTTATCCTGCCTGGCAGCTTTTGTGATCACAAAATACCGTTCAAAAAAAATGTAAAAAGCGATCAGGGAAAGAACACCGATGATGGCCATGATCCACCCGCCTTTGACGACCAGGTCAATAATGGGCAAGGTGATCTCGCCTTGCGAGCCGCTCAGGGCAGTCGCCGTTTCATTGACCTGCATTAAAATAAATCCGGTTATCATATTTTGAAATTATTAATGAAGCTGTAAAATTACGGTTACATGAATTCAGACATGTGACCTTGTAAGTTATTTTCCACATAATTCTGTTAATAGTAACTGCTTTTTACCGGAATTATTATTGCGCCTGAACATTCGTCTGTAAAATAATTTCAGGCATCCTGATAAAAACCTGTTGCGCTGATAACAGATTGTATTACGATTATTTAGACCCTCTCTAAATTTATCAGGCGGATACACTTTTATTTTGTTAAGATATAACAAGGCCAAAAATCTTTGGCTACATTTGCCGCCATTAATTTTTTAAAAAGATAAAATAGAAAACTATGATAGCTTTTACGTTAATGGTTGTTGTGTTTGTCATCGGATATACCGCAATAGCCCTTGAACATCCCTTGAAAGTTGATAAAGCTGCATCAGCTTTGATATTAGGTGTCCTGCTCTGGTTAGTCTTTATTCTTCAGGTAACCAACATTCTTGATCTGGGGTTTAGCCGTGCCTGGGAATCTTTTCTTGAAAGTAGCGATTTAACAGAGTTTAAAACCCTTTACCCCGAAGCAGGACTCCTGGAGCAAATGAAGTACTTCGTCATTGAAAACCAAATTGTTGAACATTTGGGAGAAATATCTGAGATTTTGTTTTTCCTGCTGGGCGCCATGACCATTGTTGAAACGGTGGATCAGCATCAGGGCTTTAAACTGATCACTGACAGGATCAAGACTACAAATAAAGTCAAACTTTTATGGATACTGAGTGTCCTGACATTTTTCATGTCGGCTATGCTGGATAACCTGACAACGACCATTGTTATGGTTGCTTTGTTAAGGAAGCTAGTATCAGAAAAGGACACACGCTGGTTCTTTGCCAGTATGATCGTTATCGCTGCTAATGCCGGCGGCGCGTGGTCGCCCATCGGGGACGTAACGACTATCATGCTTTGGATCGGACAACAGGTAACGGCAGCCAACATCATTGCTATGGTGTTTGTCCCCAGCGTATTCAATATGGTCTTCCCGTTGATAATTGTTTCTTTCATGATGAAGGGTAATGTGGAGAAACCACAGCTTAACGGCAATGAAATACAGAATTACACTACTCCCGGCGAGCAGAAATTTCTCCTTATTATGGGTGTTGGTGCATTGTTGTTTGTCCCTGTCTTCAAAACACTTACACATCTTCCTCCCTATATGGGCATGTTGTTCGGTTTGGGCGTGTTATGGGTGACTACCGAAATCCTGCACCGGAACAAACCCATCGAAGACAGACGTAAACTGACCATAATCGGTATTTTGCGCAAGGTGGATGTACCGACCATCTTTTTCTTCCTTGGTATTTTGTCGGCAGTAGCCGCACTGGAATCAGCCGGGCATTTGAATCTGCTTTCAGAATACCTGGATAAAAATGTTCATAACATATACGGAATCAATGCAGCCATTGGTCTTTTATCGGCTATTGTGGATAATGTGCCGCTTACTGCCGGAGCCATGGGGATGTATCCGATCATGACCGATGCTTTAGTTACGGCATCTGCCGAACCGGAATATATACGTCATTTTGTTCAGGATGGTGCTTTCTGGGAGCTGCTGGCCTACTGTGCCGGAACGGGTGGCAGTATCCTGATCATCGGCTCTGCTGCCGGTGTGGCCGCTATGGGACTTGAAAAAATTGATTTTATATGGTACATGAAAAGGATCAGCTTACTGGCCATGGTCGGATATTTTGGCGGGATCATCATATACTGGCTCCAGGAGCAACTTTTATTCCACATGTAAACAATTTTAATTAGTGATAATCAAGCAGCCCCTTTTGTTTTGAGCGGGCTGCTTTTTTCGTTTTCCAACGGCAAGGGTCAGGGGTGGAAGATCACGCCGCAAGAAGAATCCATTGATGCTCCGGTTACGGATGCCAGGCAGTTGATCTCATTTCTCATTCGCAGCACGCCCATAAATGCAAAAATAACGGCTTCTTTGAAGTCAATGATCTTCTGCTCCGGCACCACGACCGTATGCCTGGTTTCGAGTTCAATTGCTTTTATGAGGAAACCATTATGAGCCCCTCCCCCCGTAATTAACAACTTTCCCCCGGGGAATTGTGATATTGCCCGGTTAACCTGAAAAGCAATATGTTTTACTACGGTGTAAAGTTTATCTTCTATGTTCGATTCGATCGTTTCAATCCTGTGAAGAAAAAAATCAGTGACATATTGATTGCTTAATGATTTTGGCTTTTCCTTTTTATAATAAGGGTCTGAATTCAATGAATCAAAAAGTTCTTTATTCAGTTTGCCAAGCCGGGCAAAAAAACCGTTTTTATCATAAGCGGCCCCTAATTGCAAGCTTAGGTAATTAAGCAACTGGCTGGCAGGGCAAACATCAAAAGCCAACCGTTTTTCTTTTATTGCATAAGAAATATTTGCAATTCCGCCAATGTTTAAACAAAAATCATATTCGGAAAAAAGTAATTCATCACCAATTGGCACCAGGGGCGCACCCTGTCCGCCAAGTTCAATATCTTTTGACCTGAAATTGTTAATGGTGGTAATGCCTGTGATGCTGGCAATGGTTTGTCCGTCACCAATCTGCAGGGTATATCTGTTTTCAGGATCATGAAATATGGTGTGGCCGTGTGAAGCGATTAGTTCGGGTTTTTCAGGACAGTCCAAAAGAAATTCATTGACCAGTTCCCCCAGAAGACGGCCATAATCGAGGTCGGTTTCAACTATTTCATTTTTCTTTTTTTCAGGTAAAGAGCGAAGGGTGAGTTTCCATTCTTCGGAGTAGGGATAGGTATTTGCTTTGATAATATTAAATGACCAGGTTTGTTCATTTCTGACAAATTCACATAAGGCCATATCCACTCCGTCCAGAGAGCTGCCTGACATAATTCCCAATGCCATGTAGTGTTGCGCCATTAAAGGTAACTTAAAAGTTTTTCAAGTTGCATTCCCCTGGATCCCTTTACCAGGATATCAGCATTTTCAATCTGATGAGCCTGGAGATATTCTGCGGCTTTTTCAGTTGAAACCAGTGTCGCAAAAGAGCTTTTGTCTTTCAACTGATAAAAGTCTTTCCCGATCAGGATTACATTCCTGAATCCCAGTTCTTCGATCAGGCGGATGATGTTTTCATGTTCTTTTAAAGAAGTGTCGCCCAGTTCGAACATGTCGCCGATGATCAGCCAGGGATTGCCGGTTTCCTGCTCCCTGAAACTTTTCAGGGTTTCTGACATGCTAACGGGGTTGGCATTGTATGCGTCCATAAAAATCCGGTTTCTTGCTGTTTTGATACGCTGTGACCGGTTGTTGTCAGGCGTGAAATTTTCAATAGCCCGGTTGATACTGGCCGGAAGTATATTGAAATGCAATCCCACAGCAATTGCAGTCAGTATATTGTAAAGATTATAATACCCGTATAAACGGGTTTTGATTACGTACTCTTTGTCGTCAAATTCCCACATCAGGGTTAAATCGGGCGTTGACTTTAGAATTTTTCCAACAAGACCGGCATCTTTCTGACCGTAAGTAAACCGGTTCATTCCTTTGCTCAGTTCCATCAACAGCGGATCGTCTGCATTAACAAATACGGTTCCGGAATGATTTTTCAGGTATTTGTAAAGTTCACTTTTTTCAGCGATCACACCGTGGATATCGCCGAATCCTTCCAGGTGTGCTTTTCCGATATTGGTAATTATCCCCGTGTCAGGCATGGCAATGTTACATAGCATTTCAATCTCGCCCGGGTGGTTTGTCCCCAGTTCGATCACGGCAAGTTCAGTTTCTTTTTTGATATTCAGCACTGTGAGGGGGAGCCCGATGAAGTTGTTCAGGTTACCTTGTGTTGCGACAATATTATAGGTTGAACCCAGTATTGCGGCTGTGAGTTCTTTTGTGGTGGTTTTGCCGTTTGATCCTGTTATCCCGATCACGGGCACAGGATGTTTTTTCCTGTGATAAAGTGCAAGTTCCTGAAGTGTGTCAACGGTGTTGTCAACAAGGAAAAACCGGTCATCCGTTTTATATTTCTCATTGTCTATTACAGCCATCCGGGCGCCTTTCCGAAGGGCCTCTTTTGCAAAGGCATTGCCATCGAAATTTTCTCCCGGAATAGCAAAGAAGATGCTGTCAGATACATCCTTCCGGGTATCCGTACTTATTTTGGGATACTTTTCAAAAAAGCCGTATAATTTTTCTATGGTGTCCATCCGGTATAAAAAAACCCCACTCGGAAACGAATGGGGTAAATGTACTCAATATTGTTAAATATTTTTATTTTCCTCCCGGTATCGGGCTACCTACCCGTATCATGGCACATCTGAACCCAACTGTTGCCGAAGCATCGTTTTCATCGAGGAACCGTCTGACGCCCGGGCTGAGGAAGTAAGGCGTATCTTTCCATGAACCGCCTTTGACCACCCTTGATTTGTCAGTAATCAACGATGTAACGCCATATTCATACATCATATTTGTGCTGTTGGCCGAATTATCCGGATTTGTCCAGTCAGCCTGAACCTGAATAGTGGATTCGAAATCCCCGTCGCGATAATTGATGTTGTTGGCTTTACGGTAATTTTCACGTTTGGCAGCTTCTTCGGGTGAAACTTCAACATACTGCAAGCGCCCGAGAGAATCTTTCTCTGCAATACCGCCTTCCATATCTTTTTTAATGTTTTTGAAAACATTGCCACGATAAGGGTTAAGGTCGGAAACATACTGGAAAGTCATAGGGCGGTATACATCGAGTACCCACTCGCTGACATTTCCTGCCATATTGTAAAGTCCGTAATCGTTCGGCCAGTATGAACCAACCGGAGCCGGAATGGATGCACCGTCATTCAGGTTTCCGGCAACACCCATATAATCACCTTCCGATCTTTTGAAGTTGGTTACAAAGCTACCGTAATACTTTCTTTCGTCCGTGCGAATGGTTTGTCCGTTCCATGGATATTCACGTCTTTCGACTATCCTGTTATAAAGCGTGTTCCCGATAAGCCCCAGGGCTGCATACTCCCATTCGGCTTCGGTAGGTAAACGGTAGTTGGGCAACAGGATGCCGTCTTCAAACCTGACGTTCCTGACGCCGGTACCTTTCGGGTTGAGGTCTTCTTTCCCCTGGTTTACCAGACCTTCATATTGTCCTGCAAGATAGGCCTCGGTATTAAAGTTGTTTTCATTTTTCTGGTCCGGATCAAAGTCAAGGATACCCGCCTGGATCAAAAGATTTTCATTGACCCTGTCGGTACGCCAGGAAGCATAATCATTGGCCTGAACCCATGAAACGCCTACTACCGGATAATACTGATAGGAAGGATGCCTGAAATAGGTCTGAACCAACGGTTCATTGTAAGCCAGGCGGTCACGCCAGACCAGTGTGTCGGGCAGGGCATTCTGAACAACTCCCGGGTAATCCTCACCGTAAACACGGTTTAACCAGAAGATATACTCCCTGTAGTCCAGGTTGCTGACTTCGGTCTGGTCCATATAAAAACTTGTTACGGTAACCTGCCGGGGCTGATTATCCCATACATAAAACGGGGATTCTTCCGTTGCCCCCATGGTAAAAGTACCGCCTTCGATCAAAACGAGCCCCGGGCCTGTAATTTGTTCATGGACCTGGGCAACCTCAAAACCACCATTTTCAGGATTATTGTATTCCCATCCGGTCGTCCTCGATCTTTCATGGCTTTTGCAGGATGAGGCTAATATCGCTACGCCTGCCAGCGCAAGTAAAGCGAATACTAACTTGTTGAATTTAAACATCTTGATTTCTTTTTTTGTTTGTGCTACGTGTTAATAACTAAAAGCTGGGCGATTTTATTGCCCTGATACGCATTCTTTTTTCTTGTTTATACAGACAGAAATTCCAGGCAAACGATACTTCATGCGCTCCGCCTGATGAACCTCCGATATTGGAAATTGTAAAATCGTAACTGTAACCGAACTTTATGTTGTTGAACTGAAGCCCCACCATTGCAATAGCAGCATCAGGATTGCTGAAGTTATGCCTGAACCAGGCACCCAAAACAAGGATACTTTTGCTAAAGTACAATCCGGCATTCAGTTGCTTGAAATTTTCCTGTTGCATATATAATAATTGCGGTGATATAATAAAATCATCCGTACTTTGATTACCCAATCCACCTTCGGTTAAATTAATAGATACACCTCCGTGTACGGTAAAACGCATAGGAAGTTTTGAATCGCCGTTATTATAAAATGAAAGATTGGGTTGTGTCAGGTGGTGAACGGCAACTCCGACAAACCATTTATCATAATATGAGAGAATGGCTCCGGCAGAAAAGTCAAATACCGAAACCCGGTCATTTTCAGGCGGTTTCTCGTTTGTTGACGGATCCACATTTCCCGTTGTCGGGTCTATCTGGTCAGCAAAAACCAACTTGTTCCAGTCCAGTTTTTCCATATAATATTTTGCTTCCACACCAAAGCTGATCAGGATGGGTTCGCTGACTTTCAGCTTATAAGAATAAAAAGCCGATATTGCATTCCGGATCAGTGCGCCGCTGCCCTGCCTGTCGCTCATGGCAAGAATTCCCACTCCGCTGTTTATTTTCGGGATAGACATGTCATAGCCTGCATTGTATGTAACGTAGGCTTTTGAAAGAGCCGGCCATTGGTTCCTGTAATTCAAAATAACCCTGCCACATTGCGCGTTTCCTGCCAGTGCGGGATTCAGGTATAACGGATTGGCATAAAACTGCGAAAACTGCGGATCTTGTGCGTTGGACGAAATCCAAATTCCTGTAAGCAGAAAAATAGCAATAATGCTCCGAATTACTTTGCGATTTAACACGTTTATAGGGATATTATTTTGCGGGTACAATTATACGATAAATTTTCTTGTCTGTTAAAAATCAGTTAAATTTTTCTCTAAATGAATAACCTTGCTTTCTTTGCAAAATATAAAAGCAACTGTAACGTTATAAACTTTGTCAGTTTTATTATAGGTTCTTATTTAGTCAGACACTAAAAAAGGTATTGATGTTGCATAAAAAATTTATTTTTTCATTTTTTCTATTAATTACCTGGATCACCGGCTTTTCCATTACTTACAGTTTTTCAGAAAAGATTACATGGACCAACGTCGAGGAGGTAAGCGACTATAAAAACGAATCCCTGATGCGCCTGGCTTTCGAAGGCGGCGTTTACCAGCAGCTTAACCCTGTTCCTTATTTTGTTAAAATGTATCCTGTCCATACTGCCGATGCAACACTTTCGGTATTGCTGAAAAATGTTGTCACGGCACCACTTACCCCGGAAGAAATTAGCATTGTCAAAAAGCAAAACAGGCCGGACACTTCGTTCATTAACAGGGTAACCATGAGTTACATACGGAAGTCACCGGTTGCCAAAGTGAAGATTTTTCCGGTAAGATGGAATGAAACTTTAAAAGTTTATGAAAAACTGCTGTCTTTTGATGTTGAAATAGAAGTTGAAGATATTGAATCACCTCAAATGACGCAGACGATAAAAAAAACAAGTTCGGTTCTGGCTACCGGTGAATGGTTTAAAATTAAGATTGATAAAAGCGGCGTTTTTAAGATAACTTATCAGGAATTGCAGGAAATGGGGTTTGACGTTTCGGGTAATCCCCGCAACATTGCAGTTTACGGCAACGGGGGTGGAATCCTTCCCGAGAAAAATGATGATTTCCGTTATGATGACCTGGTAGAAAATCCCATTGTTGTCAAGGGAGAAGCCGATGGAAAATTCGATCCTTCCGACTATATATTGTTTTATGGCGAAGGCCCGGTTCTATGGAAATACAATAAAATATCAGGCGCTTTTTTCCACCAGAACAATTATTATGACGATTATTCCTATTACTTTATCACATTGAAAACGAGTCCTGGCAAACGTATTACAGAAGCTCCCGAACCCGAGGGGGCAGCAGATTTTGAGGTCAGCGATTTTCTTGATTATGATTATCACGAAGAAGACCTTGTCAACATTGCCGGAACGGGAAGGACATGGTATGGTGAATTGTTTGACTTTAACTCCACTTATGAGTTTACGTTTAATTTTCCCAACCTGATTAGCAGCAAAGAAGCATATTTCCGGTCTGATTTTGCATCTGTTTCCGCCACTGCGAGCCAGTTTTTAATTTATGTCAACGGGGCACTTCAAAATACCGTCCCCATGCCCACCATTCCTGTGAACAGTCCTTACCAAAAAGGAAAGGAAAAGAGCAGCCAGTTCCCGTTTTTTGCCGGACAGAATCAATTAACTGTAAAACTTGTTTATCAAAGGAATTCAAACAACGCTTCCTCCTATTTGAATTTTATCGAACTGAATGTGTTGCGCCAGCTTAAAATGGACGGAGATCAAATGATGTTCCGCAAGCCGCAGAGTAATGTGGGTATGGCACGTTATACATTAGCCAACGCAGCAGACGGAGTGACCGTTTGGGACGTTACGGTTCCGGTAAATCCGCGCAGGGTGAAACCACAGAGATCCGGTAATAGCCTGATCTTTAAGGCCTCTTCGGATACGTTACGCCAGTTTATTGCGTTTACGGGCAAACAGTATTATCAGGCAACACCTGTTGGAAAAATTGGAAATCAAAACTTGCATGCCGTTAGGAATATTGATTTTCTGATCGTGGCTTATCCCGACTTCTTAGATGAAGCAAGACGTTTGGCACAGTTTCATGCCAAAGACGGCATGTCGGTTTATGTGACTACACCACAGAAAATTTACAATGAATTTTCCTCGGGTTCACAGGATATTACTGCGATCCGTGACTTTGCCAAACATCTTTACGATTACAGCGATGCCGGCAAAGAGCTCAAATACATGCTTCTTTTCGGTGATGCTTCTTACGATTACAAAGACAGAATAAATGACAATACAAATTATGTCCCTTGCTGGGAATCTGTCAAGTCGCTGAATATTGTCTGGTCGGTGGCCTCGGATGATTATTTCGGCTATCTGGATGACGGAGAAGGGGTATCTGATGACGACAATGTAGATATTGGCATAGGCAGATTCGTTGTGATCAACGCCGAAGAAGCGAAAACAGTTGTTGACAAAGTCATAAGTTACGGAACAAACACGAAAAAAGTAATGGGTCCCTGGAGGAACATCATTACATTTCTGGCAGATGACGGCGACAACAACCTGCACCTGAAACATGCCGAAACCATTATCAATTATATCCAGGGAAACGATCCGGTTTACAACATTGACAAAATTTATGTGGATGCCTATCAGCAAATTTCCACACCGTCGGGGCAGCGTGCGCCGGGTGTGAATAAAGCCGTTACCGACAGGATAGAAAAAGGGACTCTCATTTTCAATTACAGCGGGCATGGCGGTGAAATCGGGTTGGGCCATGAGCGGTTTCTGGAAATAGCCGACATCAAATCATGGGAAAACTATGACAAATTACCTATTTTTATAACAGCCACCTGTGAGTTCAGCCGTTTTGACGACCCCACAAGGATCTCTGCCGGGGAGATAACTTTTTTGAGTGATCACGGTGGCGCCATTGCCATGTTCTCCACTTCAAGGGCTACTTTTGCCAGTGCCAACCTGGCTTTGAATATGGCCATTTTTAAGAATAATATTTTCACAAAAATTGACGGGCAGGACCCCACTTTCGGGGATGTGATCCGCCGGTCGAAAATACTGGGCGGTGACAATGACAAAAAGTTTGTCTTGCTGGGTGATCCTGCCCTGAAACTGGCTTATACCGATTACCGTGTGGAAACCACAAAAATAAATCAGGTGGATGCAGGCGATGAGCCGGATACTTTGCGTGCATTGTCAAAAGTCAGGGTAGAGGGCCTGATCACCGATCAGCAGGGAAATCCTTTTACATCATACAATGGAACGCTTTATCCGCTCGTATATGACAAAAATTCGGAGATCAAAACATTGGGAGATGACAACCCTGTATATACATTTGAAGTACGGAAAAATATTTTATTCAACGGAAAGGCTTCCGTTAAAAACGGCCGGTTTGACTTTGAATTCATCGTTCCCAAAGACATTGCCTATAAATTCGGCGAAGGGCGGATCAGTTATTATACCAATAACGATTCGGAAGACGGATCAGGATATTATGAAGGGGTTATCATTGGCGGTTATGATGAGACAGCGGAAGAAGATGTTACCGGGCCGGAAATCCGCCTGTACATGAATGATACAACATTCAACCCCGGTGACATTACCGACCAAAACCCGGTCATGCTGGCCAGGGTGTGGGACGAAAGCGGGATCAATACTACCGGCAACGGGATAGGACACGACATTACAGCCATTCTCGATGGTGATGATTCAAAGACTTTTATACTGAATGAATTTTATGAAACCGATGAAAACAGATACAACAGCGGAAGCATTACCTATCCGTTTAAAGGATTGTCATCCGGCAAACATATCCTTTCGCTGAAAATATGGGATATTTACAATAATTCATCATCTGCTCAACTGGAATTTACCGTGATGCCTTCTGAAAATGTGATCATCGAAAACCTGATGAATTATCCCAATCCGTTTTCATCAAGTACAAGTTTTGTTTTTGATCATAACCAGTCGGGGCAGGATCTGAATGTGAAAATAAATATTTACACCTTGTCGGGTGCCCTTGTCACAACATTGGAAACAGTAGTAACAACGGAGGGTTACCGGTCACTACCCATTACCTGGAATGCAACCAATGGTAACGGGTCAAAAATCAGCCGCGGGTTTTATATCTACCAGGTGGTCGTGAGAAACCAGAACGGCTCAACGGCAGAAAAACGCGGGAAAATGATTTTTACACGCTAAATTTATCTGATAAACGGGAATTTACCGAAATTTGCACAACAGAATATGAAGCGATTATTACTCTTAATAGGTTTTATTGTTCCGATACTCCTGACGGGGCAAACAGTTGTACCTGTCGCACTGAACTGGTCAGGGCCTGAAACGATACGAAGTACGGCCACGGGAGGAAATATCAATTATTATTCTTTTGACGGATCAACCAATGTAATGGATTACGGCGCTTTGCCCGTATTCAGTTACGGGCTTGACGTGCCTGCCGAATATTTTCGTTGTAAGATCAGTTTTACAATACTGGATGCCGACACGCTGAGTTATGAAGAATCGGCGCTGATGACGGATAATGATTTACTTGCCGACAGCGTGTCTTATGTTGTGGAGTACCGGGGGCAAAAAGCCCTGATCTATGTAGTTCCCATGTTTAGGGCAGATATTGGAGGGGAACGGGTTGTCAGGCTGAAAAATTTTAAACTTTATGTGGATTACGTTCCTTACGAATCCAAAGTAGAAGAATCAGCTTCCGGTGCAGACTATGCCACGACTTCCGTTTTGAGTTCGGGAACCTGGTTCAGAATGGGTATTGTGAAAACCGGTGTGTACAAACTGACTTATGATGATCTGGTAGAGATGGGCGCTGACCCTTCGCAGATTGATCCGGCGAAAATCGGGATTTACGGCAACTATAACGGTTTATTACCCGAAGCAAACGAAAAACCGGCTCCCGATGACCTCAGCGAGAACTCCATCATTATACAAGGTGAATCAGACGGAAAATTTGATAAAGAAGATTATATCCTGTTTTATGCCAATGAGGCCCTCACGTGGAAATACAACGTGTTCACAGGCCGTTTTGACCATACCACAAATATATATTCCGATACGGTTTACTATTTTTTTACACCCGACATGGGAACAGGAAAACGGATGAGTCTGGAAAAAAACCTGACTGTTGAACCCACGGTCATCGTCAACTCGTTTATTGATTACGAATTGCATGAAAAAGAGCTGGAAAACCTGATGAAATCAGGCAAAGAGTGGTTTGGCGAACGGTTTTCAGGAGACACCACTGAGCGGACATTTTCATTTGATTTTCCCAATATCAGGACAGACCGCCCTGTTTACCTGAACTTCCAGATGGCAGGCAGGAATTTTGTTGATTCATATATTGATGTGTTTGCCGGTGAAAAAAGGGTCCTGGATTCGGTACTCATTAACCGTGTCAGCCCGGCCAGCGCCAATTATGCCCTTTTACAAAAACGAAAAACCACTTTCCTGACAAATGATGAACAAATCCTGATCAGGGTAAAATATTATTCCGACGACCCCAATTCAATGGCATGGCTGAACTTTATCGAGTTGAATGCCGAACGAGACCTGATCTTCGCCGGCGGACAGATGGGTTTCAGGGATCCCCATGCCTCCGCATCGGGTAACATCGCCCGTTTTGATGTCAGAGGCAATATACAGAATGCCAGAGTATGGGACGTATCGGATAAGCACAATCCCAAAGTTGTTGAGTTTGAAACTAACGGCGATACTTTAATGTTCACACAAAATATGGATGAATTGAAAGACTTCGTCATTTTTGACGGTTCGGAATTTTATTCACCCGTGGAATACCTGCCTGTCCCCAATCAGAACCTGCACAGCATCAGCCAGGTAAATCTTATGATTGTCAGCCCCGAAATGTTTTTGCAGCAAGCAGAAAGGATCGGACGTCTTCATCAGGAAAATGACGGCCTGCAGTATGTGGTCGTTACCCCGCAACAGATATACAATGAGTTTTCCTCCGGTTCACAGGATGTATCTGCAATCCGTAATTTTATGCGGATGCTTTGGAAAAGGGATGCTTTTGACAGTCAGCCGGGGTACCTTCTGTTGTTCGGTGACGCATCTTTTGATTACAAGCACAGGGTGCCGGAAAACACGAATATCGTTCCCACTTTTGAATCCGAAAACTCTTTGCGCGAGACCCAGTCATGGGTGACGGATGATTTTTTCGGTTTGCTGGATGACGACGAAGGAGCCGCCGCTTCGGGAAACCTGGATATCGGTATCGGAAGGTTCCCGGTTTCCACACCTGAAATGGCTACCATCGTTGTGAACAAGATTGAACATTATATGGCGAAAGACCTGGAAGTTATGAACGACTGGCGGACAAAGTTGTGTTTTGTAGCTGATGACGGCGACAAAAACCTTCATTTGAAACAGGCCAAAAACCTGATCAGTATTGCCGACACGCTTCACCCCGGGTTCAACATCAACAAAATATTTTCAGATGCATTTCCCAAAGTAAAAATCCCTGGCGGAGAACGGTTTCCCGAAGTGAATAAACAGATCAACAAACAAATAGAAACCGGTTCCCTGATCATGAATTATACCGGGCACGGCGGGCTGATCGGCTGGGCGGATGAACTGATCCTGGACGTTCCGGCCATCCGTGCTTATGATAACATCAACAATTTACCATTGTTTATCACGGCTACCTGCGAATTCAGCCGCTATGACAACCCCGAATTTGTTTCTGCAGGAGAGTATGTTATCCTGAATAAAAAAGGAGGGGGTATCGGCTTGCTGACCACCACCCGGCTGGCTTATGCCCATGCCAATATCCAGGTCAACATGCGGGTTTACAACAACCTGCTGAAACGCGAAGATGGCGAGAGGCCGCGACTGGGCGACATTGTCAGAATGTCTAAAATTCCGTCAAATAAAAACTTCCTCAACTTTGTCCTGCTTGGCGACCCGGCACTCCGGCTTGTGTATCCGCAATATGATATAAAGACAAATACATTGACAAATAAATCCACCGGTGTCATTGCCGATACGGTCAATGCATTATCACTGGTGAGTGTCAGCGGTGAAGTGGTTGATGAAACAGGAAACAGGATGGAGAATTTCAATGGCTACGTTTATCCGAAGGTTTACGACAAACCGTCTGTTTATATGACGCTGGGAACCAACGACGGGAGCCTTCCGGCCGAATTCACACTTTCGGACAAAATTATTTACAGCGGGGTTGTTTCTGTCAAAAACGGAGAATTCACCTTTACCTTTATGGTCCCCCGCGATATCTCCTACAGTTACGGTTTCGGAAAGATCAGTTACTACGCAGTGGATACAGCGAACCTTGTTGATGCCTGGGGAGCATACGACGAACTGCTCATCGGAGGATATGATGATACCGCGGAAAATGACGGGGAGGGTCCTGAAATCAATCTTTATTTGAACAACAAGAGTTTTGAAACGGGCGACATCACATCAACACATCCAAAATTATTTGCCGAAATCAGGGACGAACAGGGGATCAATTTTACCGGACACAGCCTGGGACGCGACATCACCCTTGTTATGGACAATGATATGGCGAATACCATGGTCATGAACGATTATTTTAAACTTGATGTGAATAGTTATCAAAGCGGCCGCTTATCATATCAGTTCAACTCATTGCCAAACGGATGGCACTCATTTACCCTGAAAGCGTGGGACCTTGAAAATAATTCTTCTGAAAAAACGATAGAGTTTTATGTGGATGAATATGCCGACATATCTTTAACTAACGTGATGAACTATCCCAATCCTTTTCAAAATAAAACTCATTTCCGTTTCACTCACAATAAACACGGCGAGATACTCGAGGTAAACATCAATATTTTTGACATCAACGGAAGATTCGTCCGTAATCTGAACGAAAAAGTGAACCCAGAATCGCCTCAAACTGCAGTAATAAATTGGGATGGAAAGAATTACAATGGAAACCCCGTTCCGGCAGGCATTTATTTTTATACCCTGATCGTTACTGATAAATACGGGAACGAAACCGTTCAGTATCAAAAAATGATAAAAATGAGTGACTGATTAATTTTTACATACTAATACTGTATTAAATTCGTTAGTTTTGCAAACCATTTTTTTAATCCTGATTTATGAAATTTAAAATTCTTTTAATTGGGGCGTTGGCCTCTGTTTTTTTTACAGTGAATGCCCAAAATTATAACAACTTAAGTGGCCAGGCCAGTGGTGTGAATGTGATTACAACAGCCGTTCCTTTTTTAATGATCGGACCTGATGCCCGCGCCGGCGGAATGGGTGACGGCGGAGTAGCTTCATCGGCAGATGCCAATTCCATGCACTGGAACCCTGCCAAGTATGTGTGGGCGGAAAACAAGCAGGGTTTTTCTATTTCTTATACCCCCTGGCTGAGGAATCTGGTCAATGACATCAACCTGGCTTATGTTTCTTATTACAACAAGCTTGACAGAATGAATGCCATCGCATTTTCCATGCGTTATTTTTCGCTTGGCGAGATCCAGTTTACCGACCAGAACGGCCAGAGCCTCGGCTATTTTAAACCCAACGAGTTTGCGCTGGACGTAACCTATTCGCGATTGCTGACCGATAATCTGTCGCTGGCTGTTGCCGGACGGTTTATCTATTCCAACCTTACTGCCGGGCAAACGGTACAGGGCATTGAAACTACTGCGGGTATTTCCATTGCTGCCGATATTTCCCTTTACTGGCAAAAAGATGTGAACTGGTTTAAAAATATAGATGCACAGTTTGCGTGGGGGCTCAACATTTCGAACATCGGGAATAAAATGTCCTATACAAGGTCAAATATTGAAAGAGACTTTATTCCGACAAATTTCAGGATAGGCCCTCGCTTGACACTTAACCTGGATGATTACAATAAGATTTCGTTTCAACTCGACATCAATAAACTCCTTGTACCGACACCTCCGATTTATGCCTGGGACTCAACAGGAGCCACAATACCTGATCCGGGAAATAACAACAGAAACCTGATCGCTGCCGGAAGGGACCCTGATGTGGGTGTTATCCAGGGAATGATCCAGTCATGGTATGATGCGCCGGGGAAAGTGGAACCCGTAACAGACGAAAACGGGAATGTGGTCTATGATCCTGTTACCGGCGCTGCCCTGGTGAAGGTAACGGGTTCGCCCTTTATGGAAGAACTCAGGGAGTTTAACCTTGCTTTCGGCGTTGAATACTGGTACAACAACCTGTTCTCTGTCCGGGCCGGATATTTCTGGGAAGACAATACCAAGGGTGCCCGTCAGTATGTAACACTGGGCGTGGGCCTGAGGTATAACGTTTTCGGCCTGGATTTTTCTTATCTGATACCCACTTCCGGTGTGCAGAATCCATTGCAGAACACACTGCGGTTCAGTCTGCTGTTTAACTTTGGGAAACCAAAAACAACCAGTGCGATAACGCCGGAGGGTTGATGATCGGATTTAAAATCGGTTTCGGATACGATGTTCATCGTTTTGCTGAAGACCGTCCGCTGATCCTCGGCGGTGTAACCATTCCTCATTCAAAGGGCCTGTCAGGCCATTCCGATGCCGATGTGCTGTTGCATGCTATCGCCGATGCATTGCTTGGCGCTGCGAACCTGGGAGACATAGGCCTGTTATTCCCTGATGATGATCCTGCTTTGAAAGATATGGACAGCTCTGTTATGCTCCGGGAGGTGATGGAAATGGTATCTGACCAGGGTTATAAAATGGGAAATCTGGATGCAACGGTTGTCATGCAGTCACCCAGGGTCAGCGATTACATTCCGGGAATGAAAAAGAAAATTGCCGGTTTATTGAAAATAGATGAATCGGACATCTCCATAAAAGCCAAAACCTCCGAGCGCCTGGGTTTCGTCGGCCGTGAGGAGGGTGTTTCTGCCTTTGCCACGGCTTTGATTTACAGGGAATCGGTTGTTTAGAGGATACCCGCAGCAGTCATTAATTTTCTCAAACCGTGGGTGTATCATCTCACTCTTCATCCTTTTGCTTTTTCAATGGTTTTATGGATTTGTGAGAACATCAACCGGGTTGAACCCTCACTGTGTCACGGCATAACCGTTAAATCCAATCCGGATGGTGATCTCGTTATCAAAATTCCGGAAAGCGGGAAGCCCCGCGTCGTCATTATAAATCTTCCCTTCCATCTGAAAAACCCTGTAATTTCCGTCACCTGACGCGTTGGGACGCATGATGGTCATGTTAAATAAAATAGTGTAATTTAACATCAGTTCCTGATTGGCAAGTTGCAACTCAACTTTGTAATTCTGATTTATCGTTTTCTGATTTATGATCTCGCGAACAGGGAAGATGCCTGTCAGTGTAAATTCCAGTTGGTCCTGAATTGAATCCGAAACAAAGTTCTGCGGATTGGCCAAATCATAAAAGTCTGTATTTTTCAACCGGCATATAAAGTCCCCGTTTTTATAATCAAGCACAACAGTGATATTTTTATTTTCCCATTCGTATTGCTGTCCGTTTTTTGTTGCTGTTATCTTCATGACCGCTGTATAAGTTTGATAACGGGAAGTTTGGGCAGGGGCTGTAAGGGTAAAGAAAAGGATCAGGGAAAAAAAGATGAAAGTTTTCATTTTTATCGTTTTATTGACTTCTTTTTTTGATTGACGAATAAATTCAGAAAGCAAAGATAAGTTTATAAGTTTTCAGTTCAGAGTTTTCAGTTTGATTCTCTCTGCCCTTCGGGCATCTCAGCGACCCCCTCTGCCCTGCGGGGCCCTCCCCCAGAGGGGGAGAGAAAAGCCCCTCTGCCCTGCGGGCATCTCCCCAGAGGGGAGAATAGAGTTGTGTTATTTATTGATTTATCCTTAATTTATAGCTTTTTTGTCTTTTGTCTTTTGTCTTGGCTCCTGGTTCTAAAATCAATTTTCCTTTCCATCCAATCATCCATTCATCCATTCATCCGTCCATCCACATATCCAGCATCCAGTATCCGGTATCAAGCATCCCCCTCCTCAAACATATCCCTTCTGAAATTAACCAGAAACACTTTTTCGGTGGAGCGTGTGATGGCTGTATAGAGCCAGCGCAAATATTCCGTGTTGATCATTTCATCATTCAGATAACCCTGGTCAACAATCACATTAGGCCACTGCCCGCCCTGAGTTTTGTGGCAGGTCATTGCATAGGCGAACTTCACATGCAGGGCATTGTAATAAAGGTTTTTCCCCACTTCTTCCATTCTTTTCCGGCGTTGGGGAATGTGGTTGTAATCCTGTTCCACACTGTTGAAAAGCCGCTTCCTGTCAGCATCCGTCAGCCCGGGGCCCTGCGCGTTGATTGTATCAAGCAGCAGTTTGACTTCATATTCTTTTTCACCGGGATAATCCAGCAGCTCAATATCTGCATCGGCAAAAGTAAATCCATACTTCTCTTCTGTTTTTTTCAGCCTGATGATCCTGACCAGATCGCCGTTGGCAAGAAAACCGGCCCTGGAGTTGTCGTCCAGCCAGAAATAATTATTCCTGACAACCATCAACAGATCGCCGCCTTCTATTCTGTTTTCCCTTTGTAAAATACGCTCTCTGATCTGCCGGTTGAACAGGTTAGCCCTTTTGTTGGTTCGGCATACCACTATGCATTTACTCAAATCGTCTGAAGAGAAATTCTCTTGTAATAACTCTTCCAGTTCATATCCGTTTTCAATCCTTACGATATCCGATTTAAAAAGGCGCGTGTCAAAAAGCGGTAACGACGCTTCGTCTGAACTTATTTTTTTTCTCAACGCAGTGGCAGTAGCCAGAATGCCCGAATCCAGCGACTGGCGCATGACCTCTTTCATTTCGAAAGCAAAGCCGGCAATGTTTATGATGCTTTTAATGTATCCGAGGTTTAGCGCCGGGCTGATATTTAATCCTACCGGTGGCAATTGTGCGGTATCACCTGAAAGGATGAGTTTGTTGTCTTCGCCTGAATAGACAAAATCAAGCAGGTCTTCAAGCAGATTCCTTGTGCTGAACAAAGCATCTCCTGGTTGTGTGCTATCATTGATCATGGAGGCTTCGTCCACAATGAAAACGGCATTCCGGAGGATGTTTTTGGCAAGGATGAAACGGTGACTTCCGTTGGGTGCCGTAAATATCCGGTAAATGAAGCGGTGAATGGTATGGGCTTTGTAGCCTGTATATTGCGAGAGAACTTTGGCTGCCCTGCCGGTGGGAGCAAGCAGGACAAATGATTTTCCCATATTCTTCAAAACTTTTACATAAGCCCCGACCAGGCTGGTTTTTCCTGTCCCGGCATATCCTTTAAGGATGTACAGCGGATTCTTTTTCCCGCTGTTTTCAAATGCTTCCAGATGCGACAACGCCCGTTGCTGGTCTGCTGTTGGCTGAAAGCCAAGTTCCTGCCGGATGAGTGTTTTGACGGGTCTCTTTTCCATGTTTTTACAGTCTGAAAAGTTTTAGAAAGGATACCCGATTCCGAGGTTATAGACAAAATCCTTGAACTGAAGGTATTTGAACCTCCAGCGTTCATTTTCAGAATAAGCCGGATTTCTGACAGGAAGGGCCAGGTCGAGGCGGAAAACAAAATATGTGAAGTCGAAACGGAATCCAATGCCCATGTCCATAGCCAGTTGTTTGTAAAACGTATCCCATAAAAAATTCCCGTCAGGATAAGTTTCAGACTTTTTCAAAGTCCAGATATTTCCGATATCCATAAAGAACGCCCCTTTGAAAAAGCTGTAAATGGGGAAACGATATTCCAGGTTGGTTTCCAGTTGTATTTCACCTATTCTTTCAAAGTCGCCCTTGCCCTGGAAGCCTCCCGGCCCGAGGGTTCTGAATTTCCAGCCCCGCATGTCGTTTGCTCCTCCGGCATAGTAACCTTTTTCAAAGGTGATCTCCGAAGAGTTCAGATAAGGAACAGCCAGGCCCAGCAAAAACCTGAAAACAAGGCTGTTGGTTTTGTTTGCAAAATAGTCGTAATGCCTGTAATCAAAGGTAGCTTTCATAAATTGTGTGTACCGTACGCCTAAAAATTTATAATATCCTTCCTCCGTTTTCGGGCTTTTGAAGAGGGTGTTTAATCCGTACAACAAGTTTCCCGAAGATTCAAAGTCAAGCCGGAAATAATTGAAATGCTTCAGGAATTTCATGCTTTGGTTGTTGTAGATAAAACTGTAATTCAACCCGAATGTCATGTGGTCGGAATATTGTTCCCTGATACGTGGATTCGTTTCCTTTTGAAGAATGGAGTCGAACAGGGGTGTAGGATTGATGTTCACATAATTAATGACTATGGGGCTGACGATGTGGCTGATCTCTTTTTTTTGTTTCCAGGAATAGCTGATACTCAGGCTGGTGATATTTTGTGAATAGTTGGGCCTGTTCTGGTAGCTGTAACCAAAGCTTAAATTGGTGACCGGGTTGTAATGCTGATTAAAACTTTCGAGCCTGCCCGGGAAAAGAAACCAGGGGAAATAAATATTGCCGCTTATCCCGGCCTCAAATGTATTGAACAATCCCGACTCTTTCGTTTCTCCCGGGAGTGCAGCTACGGTCTGTGCCTCAAATCCACCTTTCAGGTTAATGGTGAGCACCTCTCCCTTTTTGAAGATATTCCGGTTGGAAAAAATGACATTGCCACGAATACCCAGATCACCGCTGGAGTTAGTCCCGACCGCTTCCAGTTGCATAGAGTTCACTTTTGCCGTTTGCATCTGTAACCTTGAATTCAGATAATAATGGTTTTCTCCTTTTTCTTTTCCGGCTCCCGTCGTATCAAAACTGATGTTAGCCGTTCTGATGATACTGTAATTAAACAAATGCCTGTAAGTCATTTGCACGGAAGAAGCCGAGTAGGGCTGCCCGGGTTTTATTTTTATCGCCGTATTAAAAGCTTTGGGTTTGAGACGTTTCTTTTTATCCAGCAAAAAGAGGTATGAATAATTTTTACGGTCATCCCAAAACCGGATGTTATGCACAACGGTATCGTATTTCAGGGTGTCACCTGGTTTGAAATCGGGAATCACTTCAACCTGTTTTACAAAATAACGCTTGTGGTTGATTTCCTTGAATTCTCCCGGTTTACCTTCCACAGGTACTTTGATGTTGTTGATTCTGAGCACTACAGTCATTGTGTGATTCATAAAACTGCTGTCCACAATAAACTGGATAAAGTTCCGGTTAAAAAAATAGTACCCCACATTCCTCAAGTCGGAAGTGATACGG
Organism: uncultured Lentimicrobiaceae bacterium; assembly: GCA_964567945.1. GTDB lineage: Bacteria > Bacteroidota > Bacteroidia > Bacteroidales > F082 > JAADID01. The sequence continues at coordinate 27,431 of CAZMOS010000007.1, read as the reverse complement.
TCCCGCTCATCATCAAAAGTGTAGGCATTATAGATATCGTCTTTTTTGATGAGGGAAGCATCCAGGTTTTTGTTGAAAAAACTTCTGATCAGCGTATCGGGGATATCATAAGTGATTTTGGAAATCCGGTATGGTGTAGCCGGCCAGACAGTATAATTGAGTTTTACTTTTTTCTTTTTATAATCAACATCGAAATCTACTTTTGATTTAAAGAAACCCACATTGTCAAGGTACTTCTCCATCTTTCTGGCAATCCTGACAGCATCATCCTCGTCATAAATCACAGGATATTCACCGAAATTCTTATTCCGCCATCTGTTGTACCTGGTGTCTTTTTGCTGGGCTTTGTAATAAGCATTTAGTTTAAAATAAATACCGAGAAATGATTGGTTAGGTTTGGGTTTGAAAAAGGAACGCAGGTCGGCAATATCAATTTCTCCCGGGTTGTTCTCTATCTTCACAGTGTATTTCCTGATCAGGTATTCGTCTTTTCCCAGATATTTTTTTACTGAGCAACTTTGCAACAGGGCGAAAGCCATAATAATTAAAATGCCTATTTTTAAATTCCTGCCGGTCAATTCAGGTGATTTGGTTGCTGCAAAATTAAGAAAAGAGCAATAGGAAAATCCGAAATTCGCGGCTATATTACTTAATTGATTTTGCCGGACTGCCCAATAAAAGATTTGACAAATACCAGATTATAGCCTAACTTTGGAAAGTTTATTCGAAATGAAATCAAAAAAATTTAGATCATGGATAAAAAAATACATTTACTATTTGTCGTTTTGTTTGCATTTTTCGGATCAGTTACGTCGTATGCACAATGTACGCCGGGCGATTCGATCAGTTGTCCCGATACAGGAAATAACGGGCAGATATGTCCTGATACTTTACAACCAGTATATATTGACGTACCTTATCATCAGGAAATTACTTTTATTGCCCCCGAAGAAATAGATACTTTAGGCGTGACTGCACAAATTCATCATGTTACGCTGGTATCCATTGAGGGCTTTCCCGAGGGAATTGACTGGCAAACCAATGCGGAAAACAATGAGTTTACGGCGGGCATTTATTACTGCATCTTGTTTTCCGGGACTACCAACGGCCCTCCCGGTACTTATCCTTTGAAAATCGTAGTGGATGTTTATGGCGTTGTCCTTGGCCAGGTGGTAAAAATCATGACAACCGAGGATTCAACCTCTTTGTCGTTGGAGGTAAAATGGGATCCGAACACCATTTCGGAATATTCGGGCTTCCTGAAAAAAATGTGGCCCAATCCTTTCAGCAACGACCTTTACATCGAACTGGCCGAACCTATTGAAAGTTCATGTCAGCTACAGGTCTATAATCTGCTGGGAAGGAAAGTTTACGAAAAAACATTTGCCGCAGATAACCGGGAGAAAAAATTACACTTCAGAGGCGGCTTTTTGCCGGATGGCATTTATTTTATCCGCTTGAAATACAACGGACACCAATACACCGGAATGGTATATAAACAGGATTGATCTCAAAAACAAATTATCAGATAGCAAGGATGTTGAGACGAACGGTTGCACTTTTTGTAGTGTTTTTGTCCATAACCGGGTATCTCACCGGACAGAATGCCGTGATCGAAGGCCTGGTATCCGATTCGGCTACAAAAGAACCGTTACCCGGGGTGAATGTGATATCGGACAAAACCACCGGGGTGTCAACAGACGACAAGGGGAAGTACCGGCTTGAACTTACACCGGGTACCCATGAACTGGTTTTTTCATTCATCGGTTATCAATCATTTCAAAAAACCATTACGGTTTCCAAAAACCAGGAAGTCAAACTTAATGTTTTGTTGAAAAGCAAAGCCATTGACCTGGATGTTGCCGTGATCACTGCCGGGAAATTTGCGCAACGGCTCTCGGATATCACGGTTTCAATGAGTGTGATGAAACCCGCCTTTATCGAAAATATCAACACCATAAAGCTGGATCATACGCTAAATTATCTGCCGGGTCTGGATATTCTCGACGGACAGGCATCCATCAGGGGTGGGGGAGGATACAGTTATGGCGCCGGCAGCCGGGTGGCGGTATTGATTGACGGCCTGCCTATCCTGACGGCCTCAGAAGGTGAAGTGAAATGGAATTATCTTCCCGTGGAGAACATTGCCCAGGTGGAGGTGCTGAAAGGTGCCTCCTCTGCACTGTACGGTTCCTCCGCACTGAACGGGATCATCAACATCCGGACGGCATACCCCGGGCTGGAACCGGAAACAAAGATCACGGTTTATTCGGGCTTCACTATGAAACCCAAACGGCAGGAGATGGCGTGGTGGTGGGAAAACCTGCCCGTTACTGCCGGAGCCAGCTTTCTGTATATGCAACAATTTGGCAGTGTTGACATTGTTGCCGGCGGCAACGGATACATCAACCAGGGATACCGCACCGATAATTTTGACGAACAGGCGAGGGTCAACCTGAAGTTCAGGCACCGGCCTAAAAAAGTAAAAGGACTTTCTTACGGTGCCAACACAAATATGCAATGGCAGCACCGTTCCGATTTCTTTATCTGGATGGATGCCGACTCGGGAGCTTTTATACAAAACCCCGCTTCGGTTTCAGCCAATTCGGGCATCCGTTTCAATATTGATCCATGGGTGACCTATTTCCATGGCGACAACAACAGACACAGCCTCAAAACAAGATATTACCGTGTAACCAACGGGTTTAAAGATTCACCTGATAAAGACAATGCCTCCGATCTGTATTATGGCGAATACCAGTATCAGAAAAAGTTCAGGAACCAGTTGATGCTTACGGCCGGCGTTGCGGAACAGTACGGTACGGCCAATGCTGAACTGTACGGAGACCATTTCAGCAACACCTTTTCATTGTACGGGCAACTGGATTATACTTTTTTCGGAAAGTTGTCTGCAACGCTGGGGTTAAGGTGGGAACAGTATTCGCTGGACAATGCCCAAAAAGAATCATCGCCGGTCATCCGGGCGGGTGTGAATTATCAGGTTGCCCGTTCCACATTCCTCCGGGCATCATTCGGCCAGGGTTATCGCTATCCTTCCATTGCCGAGAAATTTACGGCTACCAGCCTGGGAAATCTGAATATTTTTCCCAATCCCGATCTGGCTTCCGAAAAAGGATGGAGTGCCGAGGCGGGTGCCAGGCAGGGTTTCCGCATCAGCGACTGGTACGGCTTTTTCGACATGGCCTTGTTCTGGATGGAATACCAAAACATGATCGAATTCACTTTCGGGGTGTACAAGCCCGATTCGGTGGATATTCCCACACTGGATGATATCGGCTTCAAGTCGTTGAATGTGGGAAAGGTACGGATCACAGGAATAGAAATTGATCTCACGGGTAACGGACATATAGGTAATGTCCCTTTGAAACTGTTTATGGGATACACTTATATGAATCCGCAGGATTTGTCAGCAGACACTGTGGCTATTTTAAAATACCGGTACAAACATTCGTTTAAAGGGGATGTGGAGTTTAATTTCAAACGTTTTTCCACTGGCATAAGTTTTATTTACCAGAGTTTTATGGAGCGCATTGATAAAGCTTTCGAAGAAAAAATACTGGGGGTGGAAATATTTCCGGGGCTGAAAGAATACCGGGAGAAAAACAACACGGGGGCTGTGGTTTTCGACTTGCGGGCTTCCTATCAGTTTACGCCGGCCACGAGGGTTTCGCTGATCGGGAAAAATATTTTCAATAAAGAATATATGGGACGTCCCGGCGACATTCAACCGCCAAGAAGCATTACGCTGCAGGTGTTGGTGGATTTTTAAAACTTGACTTTATCGGTTGATTTTTGTATCTTACGCCAAATGAAAACCGGAATCTTTCCATACGTGATTGTTTTGTTGTTGACGGTAAATTCAGTGGAATTGTCCGGCCAAACCGATACTTTTGAAATGGAACGAAAACACATGGTCAACACGCAGATCAGGGCCAGAGGCATTACCTTTCAGCCCACGCTTGATGCCATGCTCAAAGTCCCCCGGCATCTGTTCATACCCGATTATCTGATAAACCAGGCTTACCGTGACGGGCCGCTGCCCATCGGTTACGGGCAGACTATCTCGCAACCTTATATTGTGGCCTACATGACTTCGGTTTTGAAACCCGAAAAAACCGACAAAGTCCTGGAAATTGGCACGGGATCGGGATACCAGGCGGCAGTACTGGCCGAGATCGTTGACAGTGTGTTTACAGTGGAAATTGTCCCGGAACTCGCTGAACGGGCAGAAAAGATATTGAAACAACTGGGATATAGTAATGTTTGGGTAAAAAGCGGTGACGGTTATTTCGGGTGGGAAGAACATGCGCCTTATGACAAGATCATCGTCACGGCAGCACCGGAGGAGATTCCACAACCACTGATAGATCAACTGAAAGAGGGAGGAAAAATGATTATCCCCGTTGGCGGGGAGTACAGTTATCAGTACCTCATCCTGGTCGAGAAGAAAAAAGGCGAGGTGATTGAAAAGACCATGCTGCCGGTTAGGTTTGTGCCTTTTACGCGGAAAAAGGGTGAATAACCGTTGAAAACAACCGGAACAAATTTTTTAGAAATGATGTTGCAGTATTCAAATATACAATTATATTTGCAGCCGTTTTTTAAGTACGGGAGCTTAGCTCAGCTGGTTCAGAGCACCTGCCTTACAAGCAGGGGGTCATAGGTTCGAATCCTATAGCTCCCACAAAAAAGCCGCCAATTTGGCGGCTTTTTTTTTGAATGATATTTAATTTTTTTGTTTAAAATTTAAATAATAATTTAAGATTTTCATTCGTATTTTTCTTTCAGATCATCAACAAAATAAAGAGATTCTTCATTACACTTTTTTCAAGATAATTTACAAAATCATCTATTTTTTATCCCTCTAAAGATATTAACAATCGTCTGGTGATTTATTCCTGTAAATGGAAAATCCCCGCCAAATAATTGTTTATACTTTTAACAGGTTTACTATGGCATAAATGCCTGGTTTGTTATGAATTAAAATTACTGTAAAAAAACCTGCTATGGCGTTTCAAAAGTCGCTCCTGAAATTTTTTCTTTTCGGTATTTTTATTGTTTTTGTCAACCGGGATACTGTAGCGCAAAGTAACCCAAGAACGGAAAAATTTCATAATTACTGGAAGGTAACCTTACACGGAGGGCCGAGCATTTTTTATGGCGACATCAAACAAAATAAGTGGCTGCCGGTCACAAGCAATGTAAACGAGTTGCGTTTTGCAGGCGGCGTAAACCTCGAGTTTCAGTTCTCCGCTCCTGTCAGCATCGGCTTACAGGCTACTTACGGCAACCTTGCCGGAACAAGACGGAACTGGGGTATTTATTTTGAGAGCGATTACATCGAGACCAATTTTTTTATGAATGTTAATTTCAGTAATCTTTTCTTCGGATACAAGCCGGGACGGTTCTTTCAGGCTTATGGTGTTTTTGGCGGCGGCTATTTGCAGTACAATACGCAGCAGAAAGACCTTGAATCGGATAAGGTTCTCAAAGGACGTGGAAATGGCGCGGGCAAAGGGATAAAAGGCAGAACACTGGAGGGCATCCTGACCTATGGTTTGGGGATCAGTTTCCGGTTAAGTCATAACTGGGCGCTGAACCTGCAATCCGTAAACAGGATCATGAAAACAGACGAATTTGATGCATATAAAAACAGCTATCCTTATGATGTTTATAATTATACTTCGGTAGGACTGGTTTATAAATTCGGCCCTTCAAGAAAAATTGTGATAAAATCCCGGCCCAGGCCCCGGCTAAAACCCGTTGATCTGCCTCCTGCCGGCATTTTGATCACCCCGCTGGACACGGCCTCAATGTCAAATGAACGAACAGAACTTTTATCATTTGAAAGTACTGAACCCATCTTGTTTTCCGGTGAAACAGAAAATGAAAAAAACAACTATTCATCCGGGTTGAATTACCAGGTTCAGATATTGGCCAGATTCAGCGGTCCCTTGTCGGCAGAACAGATCAGCCTCTTGTATAAAATCCCTGCCAGCGACATTTCCGAAGATACTTACGAGGGGCATTTTATTTACACGATCGGCCGGTTTGAGACTTACGATGAAGCCAGGATAAAACGTGATGAGATCAGGTATTATTATGGGATTAAAGATGCTTTTGTCGTTGCTTTTGACAGGGGAAAACGGCTGGATAAACTGCCGGATGGTAACTAAATCTGAAATCACTGTCAACACCGGTTTTCTGATGATTTCCGATAAAAACCCTTGCATCTGATCTACCGGTGTGCTTTGCATTATCATGGTGGATCAGGATAAAAACATTCGGGGTTTTCCGCCAATGGATTTCAACCTCCTCTTGTCAGAATGTTATCCAAAAAATGGTTTTCCCATTCAACGGTTAACGGATAAATTTGCCTTAAAGATGTTAACAACCGATTGGTGGTTTATTGATAAAAACAGGGTCGGACTTGTTTGCTAATTATTATAATTTTATGATTTAAAAACGGTTTCCGATATTATTGCCGTATTTATTCTAATATAAAACGATGGTAAAGAAAACGGTGACAACCCTTTGGAGGCAATATTCAAAATACCTTTTTGTGGTTATTTTTCTGTTATTTTATCAGTCGGCAACGGCACAGGCACACCTGAACCAGGAAGAATTTACAGGGCGCTGGGAAATAGGGGTTCATGGTGGCCCAAGTTTGTTTTTCGGAGACATTAAACAAAACCTGATACTCCCCATCTCAAGACATGTTAACGAATGGCGCTGGGCAGGCGGGTTGAATGTTGGTTATCAGATATCACCTGTTTTTAAAGTGCTTTTGCAGGGGATCTACGGAAACCTTTCCGGCACACGGAGAAGGTGGAATATGTATTTTGATGCGGAATACATTGAGACCAATCTGGTGGTTAACGTTAATTTCAACAATCTTTTCGGAGATAAACGGGTCACCAGGTTAGCGAATGTATATGGAGTTCTGGGAATCGGGTTAATGCAGCACAACACAGAAGTTAAGGACCTTGTAACCAGCAAGGTTATTAAAACAATCGGTTATGGAAGTGGTAACGGCATCAATGGAATGACTATTGAAGGCGTGGTGACTTACGGTTTAGGACTTGATTTCATATTGAACGACCACTGGGTTTTCCGGGCGGAATCGGTAAACAGGGCCATCAATACTGACCGTCTTGATGGATATGAAGACCAGTTCCCTTTTGATGTTTACAATTACACTTCTTTTGGTTTCGCTTATAAATTCGGAATAGTGAAAAAGAAAATCAAGGAAATAAGAGTCAAAACATTTTAAAAGGCTTTTATACCTCTTACGATCCTTGTTTTATTCACATTGGTAACTTTTTCAGAATCATTGCCTCTAACGGTTGCACCACTACATTCTTTCCCTGAACTGCTGAACCGTCCAACAGGTTGATATATTTTCCTCCGCCGGATAACTGGAAAGCCTGCGGCCTCTTATCAAGATTAAACATGACGATTATTAAATCTTTATCATCATACCTTTCATATTGCAACAGTTTTCTTTCAGCCGTAATAAACCTGATCTTTCCTTCTGACATCACCGGGTTTTCTCTTCTTATGCGAATCAGTTTTTTATAAAAGTCGAAATGCCCCTGGTCAAATCCCGGCTGGTCATATTCTTTCTTTCCCGGTTGAATATTGATGCGGTACTCGGGCTCAAAGTCATATCCGGGCCACCGGAGGGGTTTACGGCAGTCGGGATCATCAGCACCCCACATGCCCATTTCATCACCGTTCCAGATGTGAGGAGCGCCAATGTTTGTAAATTGATGGATTAAATAGAGCTTTACCCTGCGGTAGGTTTCTTCGTCAGGTTTACCGGTAAAGTAAGCCGGGTTTTCATTGGGTTTGGCCTTGTATTTATATTTTGTGGGATTAGCAAATGAGGTAAGCAACCGTGGTGAATCATGTGTTGCAGCTACATTCATCATCCCGTACCGGAAAGGCGGTTTCAGACGGTTCCACTGGAATTCAAGACTGTCTTTGAACTGGCGGGCATCAATGCTGCCGTTCATTTTACCAAAAAAACAGCGGGCCGGCCTGTAAAGCTGGTAAAACATCACCGCATCAAAGACATCTCCATTGACATACGGAACCGGGTTCATCAGCTTGTCCGGCCACTTCTCCCACCATATTTCACCCACAAGGTATGCTTCAGGGTTGATGGATTTTACGAATTTCCGGTAATCACACCAGAAACCTATGGGAATCTGATCGGCCACATCCAGACGGTAACCGTCTATGCCTTTTGATACATCACCGTCGGGGGCAAGCCATCTTTTGGTAACGGCAAAAATGTGTCTCTTCGCTCCCGGGTTAATGTCTCCTTCAAAAGGATGGCCGGGTTTGTGATGTTTCGGAGTGTTGATTTTTTTCAACTCGGGCAGGCTTTTGATGTTGAGCCATCCCTTGTATTCAAACTCGTTTTTTGGTGTTTTCGGATTATCAAATGCTTCGATGGCATACCAGTCTTTATATTTCGATTTGTCCTGATTTTTCATGATGTCTTTCCATGCCCAGAACTCAACGCCTGTGTGATTCCATGAATAATCCACAATGACTTTCATATTGCGTTTGTGAACTTCATCAACGAGTTTAAGGAACAGTTTATCGGCGGAAGTCCATTTCCATGTTGACGGGTCGTCCGGTATTTCGGAAGCCATGATCTTGTTGTCACCTTCGGGGTCGGACCCGAAATTAACGTCCACATGCCTGTAGTTCCTTGCATCGTATTTGTGGAGTGACGGGGCATCGTTGATAGGATTGAGATAAATTGCCGTTATTCCCAGGTCCTGTAAATAATCCAGTTTGTCAATAATGCCTTGCAGATCACCTCCAAAGCGCCGTAGTTGCAAGCCGCTGTAAAAATCAACGCCCATATTTTTTGCCCATTCTTCCTGCTCATACCAATTGTATGTCCAGGGGGTAACCGACCAATCTGCCGGTACAGGCCTGAAGTTTGAGGCGCTGGATATGTTTTCAGGGCGGGGGTCATTTGCCGGGTCGCCATTGTTGAACCGTTCCGGAAATATCTGATACCAGATAACATTCTTTGCCCACGACGGAGGACGGTTGGAGGATCCGTTTTCTTGTTTCGAACACATGGTGAAAAGTAATAAACTGATAAAAATAAAAATAGGGAAAAATTGTTTTTTCATGTCTGTTTCGTTTTGTCAGATGGTAAAATTAACAGGTAATAATTTAGAAACGGGAAACCAAGTATTTTTTTTGAAAAAAATTGTCAACAATCTGAATTCTCTCCCTAATGGGGATTTAAAACGTTTGCAAGATGCATTTGCATTTGTTTATCAGACATTAGTTGCTCATAGCAAAAAAAACTGACTGGCAATCCATTAAAGATGTCATATCCCGGTTGTTAATCATGTTAATTTAAATAGTACGTTTCCCGGATGGGTTTAATGAACAACAGGTATGGTTTTAACTAAAAGGAATACAGCGGCTTACAATTTTTATAAATCAGGACGTATTATCATAATAACGGTTCATTGTGCGATCAGTAAAATGATAAAACCGCTTGCTTGCTTTCTACTGTTCAAAAAAGAAAAAAAAGATATTTGACGTTTTCATTTCCCTGTTGTTAAAGCTTATTTTGGTATAACTGAAACCGTTATATTTGCCAATAATTTATAAAAATCAACAATAAAGTGAAAACCTATAAACATTAATCTTATGGTAAAACATTTAATCTCAAAATTAATGTTGCTCCCCCTGTTATTCTTTTTGGGAACACTTTCGATGCAGGCACAGACCGGTAAGGTGACCGGTAAAGTGACCGATGTTATTGATGGTTCCTCCCTTCCGGGGGCAACAGTCGTGGTGAAAGGAACTACGACAGGGACAACAACCGATATGGATGGTAATTATTCCATTGAGGTCGGCCCGAACACAACGCTGGTTTTTTCGTACGTCGGTTATAAAACAAAGGAGGTGGTTGTTCAACCGGGTTCGCAAGTTAACATAGCGTTGGAAAGCGAGACGATGGGATTGAGCGAAGTAGTTGTAATTGGATATGGTACGCAGAAAAAGAGTGATGCTACCGGTTCGGTTTCTTCGATCAGTTCAAAGGACTTTAACCAGGGCCTGATCACATCACCTGCCAATCTGATCAGTGGGAAAATACCGGGTGTTCAGGTGACAAGCGCAGGAGGCGCTCCGGGTTCAGGAGCAGTAATACGCATCAGGGGAGGTTCATCTTTGCAGGCAGTAAATGATCCGCTGATTGTTGTTGACGGGGTGCCGCTGAGCAGCAGCGGTATCAGCGGTTCACGCGACCCGTTAAGCTCGATCAACCCCAACGACATTGAATCGGTAAACGTACTAAAAGATGCTTCGGCAACAGCCATATACGGTTCGCGCGCTTCCAACGGCGTGATCATCATCACAACCAAAAAAGGAAAGGAAGGACAACCGCTTCAATTAATGTATGACGGCAAATTTACTTTATATACGCCATCCAAGACCGTTGATGTTATGAATGCCGATCAATACAGTGCCGAGATCAGAAAACGTTTTCCGGACCAGGTGGGAATGCTTGGAAATACAAGCACCAACTGGCAGGATCAGGTATTCAGGACGGCTTTTGGAATGGATCATTTTTTCAATGGCCGGGGTGCAGCCAAACACATGCCGTACCAGTTTTCGCTGGGCTATACCGACCAGAGCGGAATTATCAACACTGACCGTTTTAAGCGTATAACTGCGGGTTTCTCGCTTGATCCGAGTTTTTTAAAGGATCATCTGACCGTAAATCTGAATGGAAGGTTCGGTTATGTAAAAAATCATTTTGCCGATCAGGGCTCTATCGGCGCTGCCGTTCAGTTCGATCCGACCAAACCGATCTATTCCGATTCTACTTTTGTTATTCCCATTCCCGATCATGAAGGGGTTTTTGATACAACGAATTATGGTGGCTACTATGCATGGACGCAGGCCAACGGTTCGCCGGTCAAGCTGGCAACCAGAAACCCCGTGGCTTTACTGAATCTGCGTGATGACAATTCGGATGTTTACACGTTCATCGGCAATGCAAAATTTGATTATAAATTGCATCCTTTGCCGGAATTAAAGTTCACCCTGAATCTGGGGATGGATTATTCGTCGAGCAAAGGAACAGTGTATGTTCCTTATTATGCATCCTGGGTTTATGATGCCAAAAACGGCGGCGGCGAAAACCGGACTTACGATCAGACCAGAAAAAATTCGCTGCTGGATTTCTACGTCACCTACGATAAAGAAGTGGAATCCATTAAAAGTCATTTTGTTGCCATGGCCGGATATTCATGGCAGCATTTTTACAGGGAAGAAAACACGTACGCAACAAATATTCCCCATCGTCCGACCGACACATTGATCGTCTTTGATGACAATCAGTTTGCAACGGAATATTATCTTGTTTCTTTCTTCGGTCGTTTCAACTATTCTTATGATAACCGTTACCTTTTTACTTTTACTTTAAGAGATGACGGTACATCAAGGTTTTCTCCCGACACACGCTGGGGATTGTTTCCTTCTGTTGCGCTTGCATGGCGGATGAGCCAGGAAAAATGGCTGCGTGACTCAAAAGTCCTTTCTCAATTGAAATTACGGCTGGGTTGGGGCGTGACCGGTCAACAGGCCATCAACCAGGGAGATTATCCTTACCTGCCGATTTATACTTACAGCCAGGCAACAGCAAACTATCAGTTTGGCGATAAGTTCTATACAACCTTACGGGCCGAAGGATATGATCCGAACATCAGATGGGAACAAACCACGACATGGAATATCGGGCTGGATTATGGTTTCCTCGATGACAGAATTTACGGGTCACTGGATTATTATTTCAGAAAAACATCCGACCTGATCAATTACATTCCGGTTCCGGCAGGGTCAAACCTGACAAACTACATCGTTACAAATGTGGGAGACCTGGAAAACAAAGGGGTGGAATTCTCGATAGAAGCCAGGCCGATTACAAAAAAAGACCTGTACTGGAGCATCGGATGGAATTTCTCTTATAACGACAACAAGATCACAAAGCTGACAGTGGTTGACGATTCAACTTACCAGGGTGTTCTCACAGGCGGAATCTCCGGGGGCGTTGGAAATACCGTTCAGATTCACAGCGTGGGTTATCCCGCTTATTCTTTCTTTGTTCTTCAGCAGGTTTACGGCCCTGACGGAAAACCCATCGAAGGTGTTTACGTTGACCGCAACGGGGACGGAGAGATCAATGATGCTGACAGGTATCGTTATGAGGCTCCTACAGCAAAATATTATACCGGGATCAACATGGAATTAAGATATAAAAATTTTGATTTTTCATTTTCAGGCAGGGCCAATTTTGATAATTACATTTACAACAATGTGGAATCGGATAACGGCTGGTGGAATAAAATGTACCGGCCCGAAGGTCCTTATCTGAGTAACGTTATTACAGCAGTTAGCGAAACGAACTTCCAGAATGCGCAGTATTTGTCGGATTATTATGTTCAGAACGGAACTTTTTTCAGGATGGATTACATGACCGCAAGCTATCTTTTTGCCAATATGGGAGAAAGCCGGGTCAGCCTGCGTTTATCGTTTACTGTAAACAACGCATTTATCATAACAAAATACAAAGGGATTGATCCTGAGATATTCAATGGTATTGATAACAACATTTATCCCAGGCCCCGCGCTTATGTTTTGGGTGTTAACCTTACATTTTAACAATCTGAACACTTAAAAATAAATGATCATGAAAAAAATAAAATTTATAATTATAGCCATAGCAGGATTGATGATAGCCACCACAAGCTGTATCAAGGATCTGGATACGATACCCCTTGACAGGGACCAGGTAACAGCGGCTACCGTGTTTGACGATCCTGCTTCGTACAAACAAGTACTTGCAAAACTGTATGCCGGCCTTGCCGTTTCAGGACAGCAGGGTCCTGCCGGACAACCTGATATCAGCGGGATTGACGAAGGATTCGGCCAGTATCTTCGCGGGCTTTGGTACCACGAGGAGTTGACCACAGATGAAGCCATTATCAGTTGGAATGACCAGACCATTAAGGACCTTCATTACCAGACATGGGGTACGGGCGATGTTTTCATTGCCGCCATGTATTACCGGATATTTTACCAGATCACGGCTTGCAATGAGTTTTTGCGCCAGACTTCCGATAAAAAACTGGATGACCGTGGTGTAAGTGGTGATTTGAGGAATGATATCGCCGTTTACAGGGCTGAAGCCCGTTTTCTCCGGGCGCTGAGTTACTGGCATGCCCTCGACCTGTTCGGCAATGTTCCGTTTGTAACGGAAAAAGATCCCATCGGCGCTTTCCTGCCGGAACAGATTCAACGGAAAGAGCTATTTGCATACATTGAGGGTGAATTGCTGGATATTCAGAATCAGTTGAAAGATGCACGCACGAATGAATACGGTCGTGCCGATAAAGCTGCCGCATGGATGCTGCTGGCCAAATTATACCTGAATGCAAAGGTCTATACCGGCGAAGAGAGATACAGCGACTGTTTGAATTATACCGAGAAGGTGATCAATGCCGGTTATTCACTTGATGAAAAATATCAGTGGCTGTTCCTTGCTGATAATGACCAGTCCAATGAAGTGATCTTTTCGATCAACTTTGACGGATTGAGAACACAAACCTGGGGTGGAACGACTTTCATTATCCATGCATCCGTTGGCGGTGACATGGAACCGGGTGATTACGGTATTGACGGTGGCTGGGCCGGAACGCGGACAACCAGTTCTTTTGTTGACCTGTTTGCAGATGAAACCGGAGAAACCGACAGCCGTGCCATGTTTTTCACCGAAGGACAATCCAAAGAAATTAAGAAGGTGGGTAATTTTCAGGATGGATATGCCATTACAAAGTTCAGGAATATAAATCGCGACGGAACGGTCGGACAGGACCTTACTTTCCCGGATACGGATTTCCCCATGTTTCGCCTTGCCGATGCTTACCTGATGTATGCTGAAGCCGTGTTAAGAGGTGGCGGTGGAAGCCGTGCCCAGGCTTTAAGTTACCTAAATGCATTGAGGGAGAGGGCTTACGGCGACACCAGCGGCGATATTACCGATGCCGACCTTACACTGGATTTCATCCTTGACGAACGTGGACGCGAGCTGTACTGGGAAGCCACAAGAAGGACAGACCTGATCCGTTTTGGTAAATTTACGGGAGGTGCATACCTGTGGCCCTGGAAGGGTAGTTCACCGGGAGGTGTTGCTACGGATAGCAAGTATAACCTTTTCCCGTTACCGTCTTCGGATGTCAATGCAAATCCGAATCTTAAGCAAAACCCCGGTTATTAGAATAAACAGTAAAATATTTGAATTATGAAAAATATAGTTTTTTATTTGATCGTAATCTTTGGAATAGGGTTGATCTCATCCTGTGAAAAGGTAAATAACAATCCTGTTCTGGATATGAGTAAGGTAATTGCTCCGGAGCTTCAGAAACCGGCCAATGGTTCCGCATTGGTTTTGAAGGAAGAAAATGCCGATTCTGTCGTTGCGTTTCAATGGACTGCCACACAGTATAATGTGGAAGGGTTACAAAACACAACCTATATCCTGCAAATGGATTTTGCCGATAGCAATTTCATGAAACCTGTTGATTTGGTCAGCACTACAGAGCTTTCGTATGAAATGACCCAGGGAGCCATCAATACCAGGCTTATCAGTTTGGGAATGGAACCCGACCAAACCTATGCGGTAGTATTCAGGATTTTGTCATTTCTTGTACAGAACAGCCCTGACACATGGGTTTATTCCAAAATTAATTCGGTGAGCATGACGCCCTATAAAGCCACCCAGCCGCCGGGAGAAGGCCCCGATACCTTGTGGGTACCCGGTGATTATCAGGGATGGAACCCGGCTGCAGCCCCGAATATTTATTCCATCCCCAAAGATGGAAAATACAAAGGATGGGTCTATTTCCCCGATGGAGGAACATTTGAATTCAAATTCACTTCGGCTCCCGACTGGAACCATACCAATTTCGGAGACGGCGGAGGTTTTAACCTGGATACCGACCCGGGCGCAGGAAACCTGAAAGTACCCGGAACTGGCAATTACCTGCTGACGATTGACACGGTAGCACTTACCTGGGGAAATGAATTGCAGAATTTTGCTCTGATCGGTACGTTTAATAACTGGGACGGTGACGAACCCCTTACATGGGACGATGCCAACCAGTGGTGGACGATCACTAAAGACTTTACCGCCGGTACAGAATTCAAATGGAGGGCCAACGGTGATTGGGCTGTTAACTTCGGTGATAATGATCCCCCTGACGGAACCCTGGTACAGGACGGGGCAAATATCGTTCTCGACAGCGACGGAACTTACACTATCAACCTCATTTTGAGTGAGTCTGTTCCGCGTTATGAGATCATTAAACAGTAATACCTTTTAAACCAAAGAATAAAAAAACCGCTCTGATTTCGGGGCGGTTTTTTTTATCGTGATTTGATAGTCATCACTACTATCTGTTATCTCTTTCTTCTTCGATCATTTTAAAGGCATCTTCAATAGGGATGGAGTTTTCATCTGAAGCTTTTACTCTATCATAAAGTCTTATATCACCAAGCTCTTCAAGATCTTCCAGGATTTTATTGTATTCTTTAATGGAAAGGATAACAGCTAATTTTTTACCGTTACTGTCTGTTATGAATTGCGTGTCCATTTTATTTATTAAAATTTCAGACCAGTTTTAAAAATAATGAAAAAAATAAATAAGTGTTTTATGCAAATATAAAAAATAAAGTTGGGAAGTAT
>CAZMOS010000007.1:8959-11514 GCA_964567945.1 uncultured Lentimicrobiaceae bacterium | reverse complement strand
GCATAATCCTTTGCCATCACCGTTCCTTCAACGATCTGTAGCTGATGAAATTTGATACTCTTCAAAGGAAGACGGTTGATCGTGTGCACCGATTCCATCATCATCTCCCGGCTTTCACCCGGCAGGCCGAAAATGAAGTGGGCGCCAATGTTCAGGCCGTATTCTGCCGATCGCAGGATGGCTTCTTCCGATTGTTTAAATGTATGTTTACGGTTGATCCTTTCCAGCGTTTCATCGTAGATGCTTTCCACGCCGTATTCGATAACGATATAGTATTTTTCCGATAATTTTTTAAAGTAACCGAGCATTTCATCATCCACACAATCGGGACGTGTGCCGATGACCAGTCCGGCCACGCCGGGTTGTGACAAAGCTGTTTCGTAAAGTCTGATCAGGTGCGACAGCGGTGCATAAGTGTTTGAGTAAGGCTGGAAGTACACAAGGTATTTGTTTGCCCTGCGGTAACGCACCTTATGGAATTCGATGCCGTCCCGGATTTGTTGTTCGACGGGGTTGGCCGGGTCACAATAGGAAGGGTTGAATGCATTGTTGTTACAATAGGTACAACCGCCGAGTGCCAGTATGCCGTCACGGTTGGGGCAGGTAAAACCCGCATCCACGCTGATCTTTTGCACCCGTTCGCCGAAAAGGTTTTTAAAATAAGGTGCGTAAGCGTTGTAACGGCGGTTATGTCCCAAGGGAAACATCATGAATACAAAAATTGTTGTTCCAAAAGTAAGACATAAGCCCTGATTGAGGCCACTGCTTTTAAGATTGTTATCCGGTTTATGAATTTACGGCCCGTTCAAGCAATTTTAAAATGGAAAAGATAAATATTGCCGAGAGCAGGGTCAAAGCGACCAATAAAATAAAAAACTGCCACAGCTCCCATTTATCCCAGAACGGCCCGATCAGGCCGGCCATCAGGTTGCCAATGGCTGTGGCACCGAGCCATCCCCCCTGGGCAAGACCTTTGTATTGCGGAGGGGCTACTTTCGAGACGAATGATATCCCGATAGGGCTCAGAAACAGTTCGGCAATGGTCAGTGTGAAATAAGTACCAATGAGCCAGTAAGGTGATCGCAAAGTGTCGGAAACCCCGCCTTGTTCTGCCAGGTCATGTGGGCTCATTAACCCCCGGGAGGCAAATACCATAATGAGGAATCCTACCGCAGTGATGATCATGCCAATGCCGATTTTCTTGGGCGAAGAAGGTTCTCTGTTGCGCTTGCGCAGGTAAGAAAAATAACCGATTATCACCGGCGTAAGGAATACGATGAAAATCGGATTGAACTGTTGGAAAATTTCAGGTGAAATCGGATTGCCCGTGGGTTGAAGTTCTCTGATCGTAAAATATGCAGCTACGGCAGAAGCAACAGCTATGATGGCTCCGATCAGCCGTGTTTTACCCGAGTTGCCTTTGCCAACCAGTAAAACAACACCCAGAATGGCAAGTAGTACGGGTAAAAAGGTTGACAAATTAAATATGATGGCAGTTCCTTTACCGACTGCAGAAACCGTATAATCTCTTGCAAAGATGGTCAGTGTAAAACCGTTCTGGTGGAAAGCCATCCAGAAAAACATGACCACAATAAATACCAGGCCAAGAGCCATCAACCGGTCTTTGGTCTGTTTTGGCGTAAGCACAATCAAGGCTTCGCTTTGTTCGGCTTTTTGTTGTTTATGGGTAACATCGGCATGTTTGTAATATTTACGGAAAGCAAGAAAAATAACCAGAGACAAAACCATGCTGACGGCTGCTATGGCAAAACCCGAATTGTATGCCGTACTTATTGAATTAATGTAATAATGCGAAAAATCAGTCAGGTTAGTAAATGAACTGCCCATTTGTGCTTTAGCGAACTGTTCAAGCTGAGCGGTGGATTCAAGGGTGCCTTGAAGGTATTTGTGGGCTAAATCGGGGATGGCTGCCTGGTAATCGAGCCCTTTGATACTCATTACCCACGACCTCATGCCACGGGCAGCGCTGGGTGCAAAAAAGGCGCCGATATTGATGCCCATGTAAAAAATGTTAAAGGCCGAATCGCGTAATTTACCGTACTTTTTTTCATCGTAAAGGTTGCCGACCAATGCCTGCAGGTTGCCTTTAAACAATCCGGTCCCCAGCGAAATAATAGCCAGGGCACCATAAATGAACCACTCGCCGGTGCCGGGCATTGCCAGCATGATATATCCGATGAACATAACAACAATACCAAGGACAATGGTCTTTCCATAACCAAAGACATTATCTGCCAGGTATCCGCCAAGTAAAGGCAGAAAATAAATGCCGAATAAAAATCCACCGTAAACATGCCCGGCCTGTGTAGCCGTCCAGCCAAATTTTGATTGCAGGTATAAAACAAATATAGCCAGCATTGTGTAGTAACCAAAACGTTCGCCCATGTTGGCAAAAAAGGCTACGTACAATCCTTTGGGGTGTCCTTTAAACATAATTGTTGATTTTGGTTATAAATAATTTCAATGGAGGGCAAATGTAAAGAAAAAATTTGCTGTCGCAAATGATGTTGATAAAAGTGTTAAAACTTATGAGA
>CAZMOS010000007.1:2685-8859 GCA_964567945.1 uncultured Lentimicrobiaceae bacterium | reverse complement strand
GCAGGTTTTCGCTGATTTTTATGATCTTTTTTAAGGATGAATATTTAAAACTGAAGTTTCGCCCATCCTCTTAATTGATTGATGACAGCCAATTGCCAATTGTCAACTGCTGACTCTTGACTGCCAACTGCCGATTGCCGACTGCCAATTGCCGACTGCCGCCCCGATACTCACTTCGTTCGATCGGGATGCTCCGTTTCACTTCGCAACTGTTGTCCCGACGTTCGCTTTGTTCAGCCGGGATTCTTCGCTTCGCTCCGAAACTGCCGGCATAATATTCTAAAGCAGAAAAATTGACTTGAACTCCCGGAAATTTTTTAATTTCGACACCCCGTTAATTTAGTGATCATAAAAACATATCAGGATGGATTTTCGCGAAGCCCGGGAAATGGCCAAAGACCCGAATAACATTCCCGGAATTTTCAATTACTGTGACGGCTGGTGCGAGCGGTGTACCTTTACTTCCAGGTGTTTATCTTTTAAAATGAGCCGGAAGTTTGAAGAAGAGATCGAATGGGAGGAGCGCGAAAAAAAGAACAAACAATTCTGGGAACAAGTGGAGGAAGCTGTTGAAGATGTAAGGGATTTGCTGGAAGAAGGGGGTGAAAATGATGATGACCTGCCGGATTTTGATTTTGATCCGGAGGATGATGAGGAAGTTGCGGAAATGATGGATGAGCATGAAAAACACCGCCAAAAAGCCAGGGAACAACCCATTTCCAAAGCAGCAAACAGGTATATGGAATGGGTGAATAACTGGTATAAGATAAAACAAAAAGAAGGAACGATACTTTTCCCCGAATCAAGGGATGAATTGATCACTTTCAATGTTGACGGGATAAAAGATCCGGTCATTTTACGACGGCTGGGACTGGCTATGGAAGTGGCATTTTATTATCATATGCAGATTTGGGTCAAGGTCAACAGGGCACTAACAAGCAGCTATAACGGTTTTGAGGATGATCCCGAATTTGCGGATTTTCCGAAAGATTCCGACGGCTCGGCCAAAGTTGCCCTGCTGGGCATCGAACAGTCCATTGCCGCCTGGACAACCATCTGGAAATATGTGGACAGCATGAAACCGGAGTTGGATAAGCAGATACGGCTTCTCCGGCAATTGCGTGCTGCCATCGAAAGGGTTTTTCCCAATGCCCGCAATTTCAAAAGGCCGGGGTTTGATGACTGAATTTACTATTTTTGCCCCTCAATAAACCAGAGATAAAATAAATGGATATTCCCAGCAAATATAACCCGAAGGTGACGGAAGACAAGTGGTACGGTCACTGGATGGAGAAACGGTATTTTCATTCCGAACCGGATGAGCGCGAACCCTACACCATTGTCATCCCGCCTCCCAATGTAACCGGAGTACTGCACATGGGGCACATGCTCAACAATACCATTCAGGATGTATTGGTGCGCAGGGCGCGCATGCTGGGAAAAAATGCCTGTTGGGTTCCCGGCACCGACCATGCTTCCATTGCCACCGAGGCTAAAGTGGTTGCCAAATTAACAGCTGCAGGGATTGACAAAGATGAAATCGGCCGGGAGAAATTTCTGGAACATGCCTGGGAATGGAAAGAAAAACACGGAGGCATCATCCTTGAGCAATTGAAAAAACTCGGCGCTTCCTGTGATTGGGAACGCACCCGTTTTACAATGGACGAAGCCCTTTACGAATCGGTAATCCGGGTATTCATAGATTTGTTCAACAAAGGACTCATCTACCGGGGAATAAGAATGATCAACTGGGACCCGAAAGCCGGAACAGCCATCTCGGATGAAGAAGTCATTTACAAGGAAGTCAATTCCAGGTTATATTACATCAATTACCAGGTGGAAGGCGAAAACGACTCTATCACCATCGCCACTACCCGGCCTGAAACCATCCTTGGCGACACAGCGGTTTGTATCCATCCCGAAGACGACCGTTTTAAAAGGTTCCACGGGAAAAAAGTATTGGTACCGCTTATCAATCGTCCCGTCCCCATTATTGTGGATGAATATGTTGACCGTGAGTTCGGTACGGGAGCACTAAAGATCACGCCTGCTCACGACTTACACGACTACGAGCTGGGGATCAAGCACAAACTGGAAAGCATTGACATTTTCAACGATGACGGCACATTGAATGAATCTGCCGGATTATATGTCGGGAAAGACCGTTTTGTCGTTCGCGAAGAGATCGTTGAAGACCTTGAAAAAAGCGGATATCTGGTCAAAATAGAAGATTATTTAAATAAGGTCGGTTTTTCGGAACGCACCAATGCCGTCGTTGAGCCGCGTTTGTCGCAGCAATGGTTCCTGAAAATGGGTGAACTGGCCAAAAGGGCTTTGAAAGTCGTTGAAGACGGAACCGTTAAGTTCCATCCGGCCAAATTTAAAAACATTTATCGTCACTGGATAGAAAATGTGCGCGACTGGAACATCTCGCGTCAGTTATGGTGGGGACAGCAGATTCCTGTATATTACCTGCCTAACGGGAACATGGTGGCTGCCAGATCAAAAGAAGAAGCCCTTGGACTGGCAAAGGAAAAATATGATCCCAACCTGAAACTGGATGATCTGAGTCAGGATGAAGATGTGGTGGATACCTGGTTCTCATCGTGGCTGTGGCCCATCACCGTGTTTGACGGTATCCGGTATCCCGACAACAAAGACATCAACTATTATTATCCGACCAATGACCTGGTGACAGCGCCGGACATTATCTTTTTCTGGGTAGCCCGTATGATCATGGCCGGGATGGAGTACCGTAATGAGGTACCTTTTAAGAATGTTTATTTTACCGGAATCGTCCGCGACAAACTGGGACGCAAAATGTCGAAGACGCTGGGGAACTCCCCTGACCCGCTTGAATTGATTGACAAATACGGCGCTGACGGTGTAAGGGTGGGCATGCTACTGACTGCACCTGCCGGAAACGACCTTCCGTTTGATCCGGCGCTTTGCGAGCAGGGAAGAAATTTCAGCAACAAGATATGGAATGCCCTGCGTCTGATCAAAGGATGGAATGTTGACGAGCAGATCGCACAACCTGAAAGCAGCCGGCTGGCTGTGGAATGGTTTACATCGAAATTTAATATGATGTTGAAGGAGATTGATAGCTATTTTTCAAAATACCGACTCTCGGATGCGTTGATGGCCTCTTACAAACTAATATGGGACGACTTTTGCAGTTGGTACCTTGAAATGATCAAGCCGCTTTATCAGCATCCGGTGGATCAGGTGACTTATGAAAAGACTGTCATCTTTTTTGAAAACCTGATGAAAATATTGCATCCTTTCATGCCGTTCCTCACGGAAGAGATCTGGCATTTGCTTCGTGACCGTGAAGAGGGCGATGACATCATTATTGCAAGGTTTCCAGAGACCGGCACTTCCGATAATAAGATCATCAGCGCTTTTGATAAGGCAGAAAAGGTCATTATCGGTGTTAGAAAAGTAAGGAAAGAAAAAAATATTCCGAACAAAGAAAGCGTGAGATTGTTGCTGAAAAAAGGAAAGCATGATGAAAGCATGTTTTTTCCTGTTGTGGAAAAGATGGGAAATATAGAAAAAATTGAAGAAGTTTCCGAAAAACCCGGTAACGTCATTTCCTTTATCGTGGGATCGCAGGAATATTACATCCCGCTAACGGAAAGTGTTAATGTTGAAGACGAGATCGCCAAACTACAGGAAGAACTGAAATATACCGAAGGGTTCCTGAATTCGGTGATAAAAAAATTGTCCAATGAACGGTTTGTAAACAATGCTCCCGGCGCTGTGGTTGCCAAAGAGAGGAAAAAACAGGCAGATGCAGAGGAAAAGATCAGGGTTTTAAAAGAGCAGATAAGTAACCTTCAAGGGTAATCACCTTAGCTTTAACTTTGTTCCAACCGGAACATTGTGGCCGGTCAGTAACCCGTTTTTCTTTTTCAAATTTTTTACCCTGATGGCATAAAGTTGTGAAATGTACCAAAGCGATTCTCCCTGTTTAACAATGTGGGTTTTGTATTTTTTTTCCGCTTTACTCTTTTTCTTTTCAAGATATACCGGCTCCCCTTCCCGGAGTTTATGCCCCTTTTGCGTGTCATTATATTTGTAAAGCTGCCATGAATAAATGTCAAATTCTTTGGCCAGTGATTGGTACGTGTCATCTGCTTTGGCGATGATAAAAAGTACTCCGTTGTTTTCAAACATATCGCGGCCACTATTGGATACGGAGACAGGCTTTATGTGTGAGAGGTCAGGAAACGAGGACGTTACGATCCCTTCATCAGTAATTTCCGCCTTGTTGTTTCTTTTTTTCCCCTTCTTTCCACCTTTGTCATATTGGTCCAGGTTGTATCTTTCGATAATCCCGATCAGGAGTTTGGGATATTTGGGATTGGTGGCGTAACCGGCTTTTTTCAGGCCGTAAGCCCAGCGTTTATAATCGGTGATGTCGTAATCGAAAAGGAAAGCATAACGCCCTTTTTGCGTAAGAAACAGCGAGTGATCGCGGTAAGATTCCGCCGGATTTTTGTATTTCCTGAAACATTCATGTTTTTCATCGTCGTCCATGTAGAATTTTTTCCCATGCCAGTCCTGGTGGCATTTGATCCCGAAGTGATTGTTGGCCCTTCTTGCCAGTTTACTGTTTCCGCTGCCTGATTCCAGAATGCCTTGTGCCAGTGTGATAGATGCCGGGATGTGATATTCCTTCATTTTTTTAATGGCTACATCCTTGTACTTCTCAATGTACTCTTCCGTTGTCATTCTGCTTTGTGCAGAAAGCAACCCGGCAAAAGACAAAAGCAGAAATAAAACGGAAACCCTTTTCAACATCTTCAACTTTGCGACAAAAATAAAAGCAATGGTCCTTTCAGCCCTTGTGTCAGAACGGATTTTTAAACAAAAGATTGTTAGACCAGCGGAACTAAAGACCTTCCAGAGTGCTTGCACCTGGAAGAGTCTGGCTGTTGAAGTAAGTTTTTTAAGATTAGAAAAAAACTGATGTTTCATACATCACAACTCTTCCAGGACCACTTGGGCGGACTCTGGAAGGTTGCTGGTTTCTCAGTTCAAAGACCTTCCAGAGTGCTTGCACCTGGAGAGTCTGACTCGGAACCTGGAAAAGTCTGACTGGTGAAATAGGTTTATAAGATTAGAAAAAAATTGGTGTATCATACATCACAACTCTTCCAGGACCGCTTGGGCGGACTCTGGAAGGTTGTTGGTTTCTCGTGTTCAAAGACCTTCCAGAGTGCTTGCACCTGGAAGAGTCTGATTAATTAACTCGATTTTTTTTGTTTTTCGTATTTTTTGTAATTTGCCTTGCGCTAATTAAAAAGCTTTATTATTTTAAGCAACCTAATGAAGTTATAAACCCATGTCAAAAATTGATTATGATACATATTACCATATTTATAATCGCGGGAATAATAAATCAGATATTTTCAGAGAAAAAGATGATTACTTTCACTTTTTGGGTTTGATTCAGAAATACCTGCTGCTTGTTGCAGATATTTATAGCTATGCTCTAATGAAAAACCATTTTCATTTACTTGTCAGAATAAAAGAACCAAATGAAATCAGTTATTTAAAACAATTGACCTCTGATAATCCTGCCTCAAAATGGAAAATTATTTCAGATAAACAAATCGATATAAAAAACTTAAAAAAGCCGGTTCCACATCGCCATTTCTCTCATTTATTCAATTCTTACGCAAAATGGTTTAACCATAAATATTCCCGGTCAGGAAGTTTATTTGAAAAGAATTATGAAAAAAAGGAGGTTGATAATGAGGATTATATGAAACATCTGGTCTATTATATTCATCATAATCCCATTCATCACAGGTTTGGAAGCGGTTATGGTGATTATCCCTGGACATCTTATTCTTTATATGTTGAAAACAAACCGACTTTTATTGATAAAGAAACTGTTATTGAATGGTTTGATGATCTTGAGAATTTTATCTTTTTCCACAAAGAAGAACACGATTTATCAATGATTGAAGATTTAATTTTTGATTAAAAATTTATTTCGCACCGCCCAAAGACCTTCCAGAGTGCTTGCACCTGGAAGAGTCTGACTGGTGAAATAGGTTTATAAGATTAGAAAAAAATTGGTGTCTCATAATCACGACTCTTCCAGGTCCTCTTGGGTGGACTCTGGAAGGTTGCTGGTTTCTCATGTTCAAAGACCTT
>CAZMOS010000007.1:0-2585 GCA_964567945.1 uncultured Lentimicrobiaceae bacterium | reverse complement strand
TGTTCAAAGACCTTCCAGAGTTCACGGAACCTGGAAGAGTCTGATTAGTGAAATAGGTTTATAAGATTAGAAAATAACTGGTGTTTCATATCCACAACTCTTCCAGGACCGCTTTGGGCGGACTCTGGAAGGTTGTTGGTTTCTCTTTTACAACACACCTCTTCCATATCCTCTTGGGCGGACTCTGGAAGGTTGTTGGTTTCTCTTTTACAACACACCTCTTCCATATCCTCTTGGGCGGACTCTGGAAGGTTGCCGATTACTCGTTTTTTCCTACTTTTACAACCTCGACAATGGCAGATGAACGCAGAAATCATTTTCAAATATTTCCCGGAATTAACGCAGCAGCAAAAAAAACAATTTATTGAACTGGGCGAATTATATACTTACTGGAACACGCGCATTAATTTGATATCCCGAAAAGATTTTAAAAATTTTTACCTGCATCATGTTTTACATTCACTGGCCATTGCCCGGGTGGTCCGTTTTAAAGCATTTACCGAAGTGATGGATGCGGGAACCGGAGGCGGTTTTCCGGGATTACCCCTGGCCATCTTATTTCCGGATATCAGTTTTTACCTGGTTGATTCCACCGGGAAAAAGATAAAAGTTGTCAATGAAGTGGTTTCGACACTTGGTCTGAAAAATATTGAAGCCGAACAAATGAGGATGGAACAGGTTGACCGTTCGTTTGATTTTATTGTCAGCCGGGCTGTTACGGCTTTGCCCGATTTCGTCAGATGGACACAATACAAGTTTCACCGCAAATCATTCAATGACATTCCCAACGGGATTTTGTACCTGAAAGGCGGAGACGTACGGGAAGAACTTAAATTGATTAGAGGACTTAAAAAAAGGATTTATGATTTATCGGTTTTTTTTAACGAACCTTATTTCGAAACAAAAAAACTGGTTCATCTTTTCAGATAATGACCGGGTTTTAAACCTTCGATAAATTGTTTTACATTCGCACTTTATTTTTTAAAAATTAGACCATGACAGAAAAAATACGAGAATCATTAAGAGAATCAACAGCAGCCCGCTGGACGGCATTGGTGCTGGCTTCGCTGTCTATTTTTGGCGCCTATTATTTTAATTATGCCCTTTCATCCATTAAACCGATGCTTGAAAGTGTCCTGGGCTGGAACAGTGAGGACTTCGGAACATACACTTCGGCTTATGCCTGGTTTAATGTCTTTCTGTTTATGCTGATTTTCAGTGGATTTATTCTTGACAAACTGGGGATCAGAAAAACCGGGCTTGGAGCCACAATAGTTATGTTTCTCGGGACAGCCCTGAATTATTGGGCGGTATCGCATCATTTCCCGGAAGGCTCGGTTGTTCATATTCCGATACTTGGCGACATGAAGACCCAGGTTTTGCTTTCTTCTCTGGGTTTTGCAATTTTCGGTGTGGGTACCGAAGCAATTGGAATTACTATATCCAAAGCCGTAGTGCGTTGGTTTAAAGGAAAAGAACTGGCCCTGGCGATGGGGATGCAGATGTCAATTGCCCGTTTGGGAACAATGCTTGCCCTTGTTATTTCACTTCCGCTAGCTAAAAATTTTACGGTTACCTCTCCTATCCTGTTTGCATTGATAGTCATGCTTATCGGTGTTGGATCTTTCATTGCTTTTTCCCTTCTGGATATCAAGCTGGATAAATCTGAAGGCGTTGAAAAACAAGAAGTATCCGAAGAAGATGAATTTAAGATCACGGATATTAAATATATTGTAAGCAATCTCGGGTTCTGGTACATTGCCATTCTGTGTGTGCTGTTTTATTCGGCCGTATTTCCTTTCCTGTTTTACGCTACCGACCTGATGATCAATAAATACAATGTTGATCCTTACTGGGCAGGAACTATTCCGGGGCTTCTTCCTCTGGGGACTATGTTCCTGACGCCTCTGTTTGGCGGCATCTATGATAAATTCGGAAAAGGCGCCACCATTATGATCATTGGTTCGATGATCCTTATACTTGTACATGGAATCCTCGCCATTCCTTCTTTGAATGTCTGGTGGATAGCTACCGTAATGGTCATCATTCTTGGAGTAGGGTTTTCACTGGTTCCTTCAGCTATGTGGCCTTCGGTTCCAAAGATCATCCCGGAAAAGCAACTGGGGACAGCATATGCCGTGATCTTCTGGATACAGAACATCGGCCTGATGTTTATCCCGCTGATCCTGGGTATTATTCTGAATAACACTAACCCCGACGTTTCTCCCAATAAATTACTTGTGAAGGATGGCGTAGAAAAAGCCTTTACCGAAACACTTTCACAGCACGATTTCAGCAAAAAGGAAATTTATAAAGCCATTGAAAAAACAACAGGTGCAGCAGTAGATTCTATTGTTCAATATACCTCTTATGAACCTGTCCCGGAAATAGAAGTAAATAAAGAACAGGTGAAAAATGATATTTATAAAAGCGTTAGTGAGAGTATTTCCAAAGTTGATTATTCAGGCGATAAAAAAGAGGTGCTGAAAGCAGTGGCTTCTGCCGGCAAAAAAAGCGTATATCAATCTGTGGCTAAAGAAAAACTCAATCTGAGATATAATTATTTTTATGATATGCTGCTGTTC
>CAZMOS010000006.1:54775-58558 GCA_964567945.1 uncultured Lentimicrobiaceae bacterium | reverse complement strand
CATAAGAAAAAACTTTGCGGTTCTTCGCGGCTTTTTTGCGGTTCTTCGCGAAATACCCGCCTGACCGGACGGGCAGGGCTGTTACGCAAAGGTACACAAAGAACGCGCAAAGTTACGCCAAGTTGGTTTTAATAAAAAATGGAAACTTCAAAACTTTGAAATTGAATAAAGTATGAAACAGGTAACTTATTTATTGAGGTCATTATTAATCAATTAGCAAGATGTGCGAAACTTCAGTTACTTTAAAAAAGTCTATTCCGGGAGGTACCAATAAAAGTATATCGTTATCAACAGGAAAAAACACCTGAAAAAAATTATTTGCGGACTCAAAAAAACCTTATTACCTTAGTAGTTGGAAATGTAAAAGATAAACCCGACCTTATTACCTTATTTTTCTATCCGGACTCTGTTTTCTTCAGGAATTATTGGTTCGTGGTTTAATGTTGTAAAAACAAAATGGGTGTAAAGATTGTTATATTCGATTTTCATAATTTAAAGAATTTCAATATCATCAGCCAAATTTAATCGTTATTTTTATTATTATCACATCAAAATAAAATTTGGTCTTAGGATTTGATCATCGCCCGAATGCCTCATTTCCCTTATCTTTGTCCCGGGTCATTCGATTCCCGAATTTCAAAAGAAGCATTATTCATTAAACATCATAAATAAAAAATTTTAAATCCCAAGTTCCTCATGATCCCGACTTTAACAGACCTGGAAGTTCAAAAGAAATATTTTGAAGATACTTCTTTTGGCACGCTCATGATGAAAAGGATTCACAACATTCTAATTGTGGCCAGTGTTTACGATGCTTTTATCCTCGAAGAAGACGGGCGGATTGAAGAACAAATTTTTTATGAATACATGTCGCTTAACCTGCGCTATCCGCCACGCTTCCTGAAAGCCACTTCCGAAGATGAAGCCATGCAAATACTTGAAGAAGAAGACATTGACCTTGTGATCAGTATGTTGAGCGCCAAAGAGAAAGATACGTTTCAGCTTGCCGATGAAATCAAATCTAAATATCCTTCTGTACCCATAGTGGTTTTAACTCCCTTTTCAAGGGAAGTCAGTCTGAAACTCGAAAAGCTGGAAGATACATCCATTGATTACATCTTTAGCTGGCTGGGCCATGCAGGCATTATTCTTGCCATCATCAAACTGATCGAGGACCGGATGAATGCCGAGCACGATGTGCTGACTGTAGGTGTCCAGGTCATCCTGCTTGTGGAGGACAATGTCCGGTTTTATTCCAGCTACCTGCCTGACATTTATAAGATCATCCTGAAACAATCCAAGGCATTCATGACGGAAGGGCTGAATGAACATCAGAAAATGATCAGGGCCCGCGGACGCCCGAAAATCCTGCTTGCCACGACTTTTGAGGAAGCCGTCAGCTTATATGAAAAGTACGAGGAAAATATTTTGGGGGTTATAACGGATATGACTTTTCCGCGCAACGGTAAAAAAGATTCCGAAGCGGGTATTGCCTTACTTAAACAAATCAAGCAGCAGGATAAGTATCTTCCCATGCTGCTTCAGTCGTCAGAACCGGAAAACCGCGCAAAAGCCAAAGCGTTGAAAGTTGGTTTTATTGACAAAAACTCAAAAAGCCTGAACTATGAACTCCGGGAGTTTATCAAAGAATATTTTGCCTTTGGCGATTTTGTTTTCAAAGACCCTGAAACGGGAAAGGAAGTTGCCCGGGCAAAAGACCTGAAAGACCTTCAGGAAAAGATATACCAGATCCCGGAAAAGTCGCTGCAATACCACATCAGGAGAAACCATATTTCAAAATGGCTGAGGGCACGGGCATTGTTTCCAATCGCCGTTCTGTTAAAATCATTCACTCCCGAGGATTTTAAAGACAGCAATGAGATAAAAGCATTCATCTTCAACACAATCGCCAACTTCAGGATGAATGTTGCCCGGGGTGTCATTGCCCAGTTCAACAGGGAATCGTTTGATGAGTATTTTATCATTTCGCGTATCGGCGAAGGTTCTATCGGTGGAAAAGCACGCGGTCTGGCATTTCTCGACTCGCTGATCAAACGCAATTATCTTTACAACCGGTTTAAAGGTGTGGAATTAGCCATTCCTAAAACGGTGGTTATCGGGACTGACCTTTTTGACGAATTCATGGAGATGAACCAGTTGTATCCTGTGGCTTTATCGGAAGAGTGCAGTGACAGGGAGATACTGGGGAAATTCCTGAAAGCCCCTTTACCGGAAAGGCTGCTGGAAGACCTGCAAACCATTGCCTTTTCCATTAATAACCCTGTTGCCATCCGCTCTTCCAGTTTGCTTGAGGATTCACATTACCAGCCGTTTGCCGGTATTTACAATACCTACATGGTTCCTTTTCTGAAGAACGACCGGCAAAGGGTTTTCGAAATGATTCAGCAGGCGATCAAAGGGGTGTATGCTTCCTGCTTTTTTGAAGACAGCAAAGCCTATATGAAAGCAACTTCCAATGTGATTGACGAGGAAAAAATGGCCATCGTCATGCAGACGGTTTGCGGTACACAATATGGTGACCGGTATTATCCGACCATATCGGGTGTGGCCCGGTCTGTGGATTTTTATCCCATTCCACCCGAAAAGCCGGAGGACGGCACCGCCAGCGTAGCACTGGGGCTGGGAAAATATATTGTGGACGGCGGACTGTCGCTCCGGTTCTCTCCCAGCTATCCGAAAAGGGTATTGCAAACTTCCAACCCGGATATGGCTCTAAAAGAAACGCAGAAATACTTTTTTGCACTTGACCTTAACCCAGATCATTTTTCGATCACTGCAGACGATACGACTTCCTTGTTAAAATTACGGATTCGCGAAGCGGAAAAAGACGGTGCCCTGAAGATGATCGCATCAACTTATGACCTCCACAATCACGTTGTCCGCGACGGATACAACCATGAGGGGAAAAAGCTGATCACGTTTTCAAATATTCTCAAACACAATACTTTTCCGCTTGCCCCAATATTGCAGGAAGTGTTGAAGCTGGGCGAAAAAGAAATGGGCTATCCGGTTGAGATCGAATTTGCCGTTGACCTGAATTCGAAACGGGATGATAAATACATGTTTTACATGTTGCAGATCAGGCCGATCTCCTCACCCGAAGAAAGTGTAAGTCTTAATCTTAAGGATATCAAACGGGAAGATACTATTCTCATTTCAAATTCCGCAATGGGTAACGGCATTATCAGCGACATAAAAGATATTGTGTATATCCGTCCTCAGAATTTTGAGGCTTCCCGCAATAAAGAAGCCGTGGAAATGATCGCAGAATTGAATAATAAATTTTTAAAAGAAAACAAAAACTATATCCTGACCGGCCCGGGGCGCTGGGGTTCGGCTGATCCGTGGCTGGGCATTCCTGTGAAATGGCCGCAAATCTCGGCTGCACGTCTCATCATCGAGTCGGGGCTGGAGAACTACCGCATTGACCCCAGCCAGGGGACACACTTTTTCCAGAACCTGACATCGTTCAGGGTGGGCTATTTCACCATTAACCCTTTTATCAATGACGGCTACTATGATCTGGAATTCCTTGATAAACAACCGGCAGTGTTTGAAAATGAAGTTGTCCGGCATGTGCGTTTTGAAAAACCGCTGAAGATCATGATTGACGGCAAAGAAAACCTGGGCATAGTGTTGAAACCGGGAGTTAAGGAAAAAAAACCGATGGAGTTTTTGTCTTCCGGGATGGAATGAAAAATTTCCGGAGGTCAAATCCATGCTGAAAACAAACATTTCGATTTTTCTTCTATTTTTGTTGAA
>CAZMOS010000006.1:53306-54675 GCA_964567945.1 uncultured Lentimicrobiaceae bacterium | reverse complement strand
AGGTCAAATCCATGCTGAAAACAAACATTTCGATTTTTCTTCTATTTTTGTTGAAAAGCTGAACATTAACAATGAGCTTCAATGTATCTTAAAAAAGAAACCTGGTATAAGTACAATGTTGCTCATACCGGTGATACACTTGAGTTGACTGTCGTATCGGAAAACGGTTTCCGGACATCAAAAAAGATTGTGAAAAAGCCCGGGAAAGGGGATATCTATCTCCTCATTGATAATAAGAAAAAACCACCTGAGATTAAAAAGGCCTACGGCAGACAAATTCAGGGGATTGAAAGTTTGATGAAACCTAAGAACAGGGTTTTTAAAAACGAGAATGGTTTTCAGTAATGAATAACGGTCGGATTTATTTCAGATACGATTTCAGGTCCCTGTAGTAATTTTCGTGGGGGCCGAACATGATCAATTCCAACAGGTCTTCCGAAAACCGGTAGGCCAGAAGATATGTTGTTGAGCCAAGCTTGAATTTATAAATGAAAATACCCTTCAGGTCGCCTTTTTTTTCATCACCTATTGAAGGGGTTTTCATGATTTTAAGGACTTGTTTATCAAGCGACAGCTTGTCCTGTTTGGAAAGCTTTTTGACTTTCCGTGCAAAAAGTCGGGATTGAATAACTTTCCGTGCCATTTATCCAAAAGTATATTCTGAAGATTCGCCCGAATCAAGTTCCGATATCCCTATGATCAATTCCTTGATCAGTTTAAAAGAGAGGTCGGGATTTTCTTCGGCATACTTTCCGATTTTAGCCCAATATTCTATCTGACCGGTAACTGATCGGTTCTCAATTTTGGAATACCTTTTGGCTTCCGAAACCAGTTTTTCTGAAATTCTAACTGCTGATGACATATTCAAATCTTTGAAATATGTGCAAAAATACAATAGATTGTTGCAAAATGCAACAATTTACTTTAATAAATTCGCCGTCAAACACGAATGCACCGGCAACACACCCAGCACCTCACCCGGCCTGAAACGGAAAATATATTTTCCCGGCATTTTCACGATGCCGTGTTCCTGGCTGACGGAGGAAACATAAGCGCCGGGGATGGTGTCGCCCCATTCATTACCATTTAACTGCACGATAAGACCAAATGATTTTTTTCCATCTGTTTCAATATATTCTTTGGAAAGATGGACGGCTCCGCCGTAAATGATCAGCTCGTTTCTTTCCGGGTAAACCGAAACAACCGGACAGGCCACGGCTACGGCAATGTCATCCAATGAACAGGAACCGAGTTGATACTGCATCACATCGTAATACACAAAATTGCCGGGCCTGATCTCATCAAAGGTGCTCAAATCATCGGCAATGCTGCAGGAAGGTGTATCACCGTAAGAAAGGATAATATCCGG
>CAZMOS010000006.1:0-53206 GCA_964567945.1 uncultured Lentimicrobiaceae bacterium | reverse complement strand
AATCATCGGCAATGCTGCAGGAAGGTGTATCACCGTAAGAAAGGATAATATCCGGAAAACGGCTGATGTATTTTTCTTTTAATGCCTTCATCATCCGGGCGGTGTCCTGCAAGATGGAAAGGATCTCCTTTTTGCTTTTTGCAGAATAAGTATTTCCGGCATGGGTCAGGAACCCTTTAAACCGGAGGTGATCAGACTTTTCTACAGTCTCAATGATCTTATCCGTTTCGTCAGTCTGTTCAGGCAATAAACCCGAGCGATGATAACCGGTATCCAGTTCTATAAAGATTCCCGCCTTATTGTGCAACGACCTTGCCAGTTCTCCTGCCGAAAATGCGGAGTCAATCAGCAGGTTCAGCCGTATTTTTCCGGCCAGCTTGTCAATTTGTTGCATTTCCCGGAGATTCACCGGAAAAGCAATCGTGATATCATTCCAGCCGTGGCCTGCAAAATATTCAGCCATCGAAACGGAGGAAACCGTGATCTTGTCAACGCCTGTTTCCCTGAATATTTCACCAATTTCTGCCAATTGGTGCGTTTTGAAATGGGGACGGAAAATTACCTCATTCCGCTTTGCTTTTTCAAGCATCCGGCGGATGTTGCGTTCAACTTTGGCTTTATTGACAAGAAAGGTGGGTTTTTTGATCATTAGCTTATCTTTTGTTCCTTAAATACGAGCTAAAGATAAAGAAAGAACCATGAATAATAATCAAAAGCATTAAAAGAAAAATACCTGCCAAAAACCACTCCAAAAAATTATCAGGATCAACGAAAAAAAATAAAATTCACAGATACACAATTTGTTAAAACATTTTTCCGTTTTTATCGTATATATAAATTAAAAACAAAGCCATGAAAAAAGTAATGTTCAGCATGTTAGTGATTGGAGTTATCTTTTCAATCAGTTTTACTTCATGTAAAAAAGAACAAAACAAACCTGCTCCCGAACTTCCCCCCCAGTCTTCCTTTGTAATGGATTTTTCGGATTTTTCCAATCCGGATGACACATTGGCTTCCAGAGAGTTGGCAACCTATTATAATTGGGGATATGCTTACGCTAACGTTGCGGTTTGGAACACCATCATTAAGGTAGGGCTGGCGGTGCCTGTTGCTGCCTTCAAAGAATCTTTCAAACACGAGGCAATTTACCATCCCGATGAAAACAACTGGACCTGGAGCTATAATTTTGTTGCCGGCGGGGTTATGCACGAAGCCGAACTGACCGGTTATATTTTAAACGATACCGTGAACTGGGAAATGCGAATAACAAAAGACGGACAATACAGCGACTTTTTATGGTATTACGGAAAAAACAGTTACGACAGAAGCGGCGGCTATTGGATTTTGTATGAGAAACCGTCCAACCCTTCCGAATTACTGCGTATTGACTGGACCTATGACGGTAATGGAATTGGTGACATCAAATACACCAACATTGTCCCCGGTGGTGATGAAAACGGCGGATATATTTATTACGGAACAATGGACGGGGACATGACCCGGTTTTATCATATCTACAACAAAGGGAAGGATAATCTGACAGAAATCGAATGGAACCATGCCGATCATCACGGACATGTTAAAGACCCTCTTAAATATGGTGATACGGACTGGCACTGCTGGGATACGTTACTGAAGGATGTGGATTGTCCATAATCAACAGGCTTCTTATTAAAGATAGCTAAGGATTGATCATCCCGGTAAATTTCAGGTAATCGTCAACTTTGTTTTCCTTTTGGCGCAACCGATCAGTAATGCAGTGGTGATCAATAAGATAATGAACTTTTTCATGGTGTTTGGTTTTACCGGGTTTCTCTTTGAGACTTAAATTTATTAAAAAATTACTTTCCGTGGGCTGACAAAATCATATAAATTCATTCTATCTTTGACAAAACACATTTTTATGAAAATTTTATTCAGGACAACAGGAATTTTCATTTTGCTTTTGGTCATGCTGACAGGTTGCCGGCAGGAGAAAAAAGGAGATGTTATCGCCAACAAAATTCAATATGACGTGAACATCGTCAGTCCCGATCCCGATTACTACTGGTGGATTCAAAACCTGCCCGGCCCGCAGCGCGAAAAGCTGGTGGATTTGATCATTGAAGGTGCAAAATCGGGGAAGTTCCAGGCATACGACTATTTCAACCAGCCCATTACTCCACAGGAAGTGGCAGCTATTTTGTCAGATACAACTTATCTTAACGTGGTGGATGAGAATCCGCCGTACGAAGAACACGACACATTGATCGTTTACAACATCAAACGGGCGGACGTCATTCGTATCCGTTTTCTGGAAGAGTGGACCATTGATCCGGGCACTTTAAAGATTGATAAAAGGGTACTCGGTATTGCTCCCGTTGCCCGCCGTTATGATGCCATGGGTATTGAACGCTGGCAGCCCCTGTTCTGGATATATACTGACAAAGAATATGTTAAAACATTGCATAAATCACTAAAAAACTTACAACAATGAAAATCATATCACTGAATGATGTTGAAAAAAGAAAAGTAAACATGGCAGGAGCCGAGAAGGCCTGGAAACAAATGCCCTTATCTACGGCTGACGGTGTGCCTGTTTTTTCGTGGCGGGTTTTTACTATTGAACCGGGTGGGTATACCCCGTTTCATCAGCATCCTTACGAACACATGAATTATGTAATTGAAGGAGAAGGCGCATTAATGGATATTGAGGGAAACGAAAGGCCCGTAAAACAAGGCGACTTTGCCCTGGTTATGCCCAACGAAAAACACCAGTACCGCAACAAATCGGCAGACAAGCCTTTTGTGATGATCTGTGGCGTACCCAAACAATTTGAATAAACTGCAAAAAGCAAATGTTTATTTTTCCGTTTCTTTGCTTAAATACTTACCCACCAGCATGGCAATGATCATGGTGAGGTAAAGCTGGCCGGCGACACTGAAAAAAATGGAAAGCGACCGGGCCAGCGAATCATTGGGCGTAATGTCTCCGTAACCCAGGGTGGTCATCGTAACAAAACTGTAATAAATAAAATCGGCCTGGGTTTTTAATATTTCACCCGTAGGATTATAAGCATCGTGGTTGGTGCTGTATATCATGCCGAACAGGATAGAGCCGGCAATGCCCAGCAGCAGATATACATTGATGGACTCAAGAAATTCAAGTATGCCGACCGTTTTGCTTCGTGCAACCCTGATGACAAGTAAAATGATGATAATAAAAAAGAAAAAAGTGGAGATGATTCCCGTGATCCTGGAAAGTAACGGAAAGTGTAAAAACCCTGTAACCCAGGTCAATGCTATCATAATAACAGGAAAATAAAAGTAAAAGTTACTTTCGTCTTTTATGGTAAGGATTGAAAAGAAATAGATGAGGGAAATGAAAGTGAAGTAAATAAAATTCAGATTTTGATTTTCCGGGAAAAGTCCGATCACAAAAATGTAAACAAAACTCACGGTAAAAAGTATAATATTATGTTTTGCACGTTTTGGTAAACTTCCAAGCATGAGGTTTTGAATTAATTTTGTTTCAAAAATACGGAAAACAAACCATGATACAAAAAGAAATTGAACAGTACATTGAAAGTCATACAACACCCGAGGATGACGTCTTATACAAACTGAACCGCACCACCTATCTGAAAACATTTTATCCCAACATGCTCTCGGGCCATGTTCAGGGCAAATTCCTTGAAATGGTCAGCCACATGATTCGTCCGCAGTTTATTCTGGAGATAGGGACTTTTACCGGTTATTCGGCCATTTGTCTTGCCAAAGGGCTGGTGCCCGGCGGAAAACTGATCACCTTTGAAAGCAATGAAGAAATGGAAAATTTTGCTTCGGAATACATAAGCAAGGCAGGCATGGACAACCGGATTGAATTGATTATGGGGGATGCGCTGCAAATTATTCCAGCACTTGACCAGGTATTCGACCTTATGTTTATTGATGCAGACAAAGAGCAGTATGTTGATTATTATGAGCTGGCACTTCCGAAACTCCGGAAAGGTGGTTTTATCCTCGCCGACAATGTCCTCTGGGGCGGGAAGGCCGTACATGACAAAAAACCGGATAAGGAAACACAGGGTATCCGCCGGTTCAACGAACATGTCAAAAACGACAGTCGTGTGGAACAGGTAATACTTTCCATACGTGACGGGCTGTTGCTGATCAGGAAAGTGTAAAGGTTTAAGCGTGGACGCTTAAACCGGGGAACCAGGCACAACCCCGTTTCAAGCCTGCCCGTTCCGTTCAGGCGGGCGTCCGTGCTTGAAGCCCCGAAAGACTCTCCTGCTTCAAGCGTCCCGCTTGAAGTCCCGAAAGCCCCACGCTTGAAGCCCTAATTCGTCTTAAACTTATATTCCACCTTGCTCAAGTCCTCATTGGCTTTCACGATTTTCTGTTTCAGGTTCTCTTTGTATTTTTTAACCTTTTCCATCATAGCCGCATCGCCTGTCGCCATCATTTGTACAGCGAGGATAGCTGCGTTCAAAGCCCCGTTGATGGCAACGGTAGCCACCGGGATTCCCGGAGGCATTTGCACGATAGCCAGCAGCGAGTCCATACCGTCCAGCGTGGCGTTAATCGGAACACCGATCACCGGCAGGGGTGTCATGGCTGCAATGACGCCCGGCAGGTGGGCTGCCATCCCCGCTCCGGCGATGATCACTTTGATACCCCGCGCTTCGGCATTGCGGGCAAATTCTTCCACCGCTTCCGGCGTGCGGTGGGCCGACAAGGCGTTCATTTCAAACGGGATTTCCATTTCTTCAAAAAATGCAGCCGCTTTCTCCATAACCTTCAGGTCGGAGGTGCTGCCCATAATGATACTGACTATTGGATTCATTTTTTACTTATTTAGATTTGGCAAAAATAACCAAAACAAAAAGGATAAAAACAGTTAAATTATAACTTTGTTTCTGTTTGAAAAAATATACCGATGAACAAGAACATCATTCAGCTACATGATAAAAAATTTGCACCTTTTATTTCCTATGAAAGGATTGATCAGGCTATCCGGCAAATTGCCGACCGTTTGAACAAAGAAATGAAAGATAAAAACCCGTTGTTTGTTCCTGTCCTCAATGGGGCATTTATGTTTGCCGGCGACCTTTTTAAAAAGCTGAACTTTCCCTGTGAGATATCTTTTGTCAAATTCTCTTCCTATGTCGGAACCGCCTCCACCGAGGATGTGAAGCAATTGCTGGGGTTTGAAACGAATATAAAAGGCCGGACAGTGGTTCTTGTTGAGGATATCATTGACACGGGGCTGACCATTCGCAAAATTATTGACCAGTTGAAACAAAAAGAGGCGAAAGAGGTAAAAATTGCTACTTTGCTGCTTAAGCCGGACGCTTTCAAAGGAAATTATAAAGTGGATTACGTCGGCATGGAGATACCAAATGATTTCATTGTGGGTTACGGCCTGGATTATAATCAATATGGCAGAAACTATAAGGATATTTATAAAATTATTGAATAAAAACTTTTAACACAATGCTGAACATTGCACTTTTTGGCCCTCCCGGTGCAGGAAAAGGGACACAATCCAGGAAAATTGTTGAAAAATATAACCTGGCTTACATTTCCACGGGTGATATGCTGCGTGAGGAACTGGCAGCTGACACGGAATTGGGTAAGAAAGTGAAAACCGTGATGGATGCCGGTGACCTCGTTTCGGATGAGCTGATCATACAGATACTTGAAAAGAAAATCAACAGTCTTCAGAATGTTAACGGCATCCTGTTCGACGGATTTCCTCGCAATCTGGTACAGGCTTACATCCTGACGGGATTGCTCACCAAACT
Source organism: uncultured Lentimicrobiaceae bacterium (assembly GCA_964567945.1). GTDB lineage: Bacteria > Bacteroidota > Bacteroidia > Bacteroidales > F082 > JAADID01. The sequence continues at coordinate 47,417 of CAZMOS010000006.1, read as the reverse complement.
GAACACCGAGCTGACCTGCATGATCAGTCTGGAAGTCCCTGAAGAGGAGTTGATGAAACGGATGCTGAAGCGGGGTGAAATAGAGGGCCGTAGTGATGACAATCCTGAAACCATCCGTAACCGTTTTAAGCAGTACAAGGAAAAAACTGCACCTGTAGAAAAGTTTTACAAGGAAATGGGCAAATGCATCACTATCAATGGTGTGGGGTCGGTGGATGAAGTTTATCGCAGGATTGTCAATGCCATTGACCAGTGTTTATAAAAAATTCTGTAATAAAAAAAGCTGCTCCGGAAGGGCAGCTTTTTTATTGATTTCTTTTTCCGGTTATTCTTTATAATAACCTTTTTTGGCGGCATCTTTCAATGCCCTGAAAATACCTTTTTTATTGATCGTCCTGATGCCTGCGGCGCTTACCATCAGGGTTACCCACCGGTCTTCTTCGGGAATATAAAACCTTTTGGTTTGCAGATTAGGATGGAATTTCCTTCTGGTTTTGATGTGTGAGTGGGAAATATTGTTTCCGCTGATCACTTTCTTTCCTGTTATCTGGCAAATTCTTGACATCGTTCTGTTTTTTTAGTCTTGCTTCAAATTTTGGGAGTGCAAAGAACGGAATAATTTTTTAATCCCGCAAAAATATTTTACAAAAATTTCGTCCGTTAAATCACCAAATTTTTACCAGGTCATGCATCGGTATAGGTTTTTTATTTGTCAGATAATTAATACCTTTGCTAAAATACCAAAACTATGAAAAAGTGGAGCCCAATTCGGGAAATAATGATGGTCGTCATTTTTTTAATTCTGGCAATAATACCCTTTTCCGCTCCGGCGCAATATGGATTCTTGGTTTCACAATGCCAAACGGAAGAAGAGGTGTTAGCCATGATTGATACCGTATTGTTATACAATGTGGATAGCTCTTTCAGGCAAAATCTTTCCTTTACAGGTGATCCCAAGTCTGTTGGATATTATACAAACGGCGGAATATTCGGCTTTGACAACACATCGGGGATTGTCATTTCTACAGGATTTTCGGGAAGTCTGGATGCCTCCAATAACTGTAGTGGATCGAATGCCAATGGCAATACCGGCGGTGGCGGAGATCCGGATTTGATGGATATGACAAGTATGCAGATTTATGATGCTGTTATCATAGAATTTGACATCAAGAGGCTTGATGATTCGGTTTTTTTGAGTTATATTTTTGGCTCCGAAGAATATCACGAATGGGTCAACAGCCAATTTAACGATGTTTTCGGGTTTTTTCTTAGCGGGCCGGGCATTGAAGGGCCTTACATTAATGACGCAGTAAATATTGCTACCATTCCGGGCACAAACAATCCGGTATCAATCAATACTATTAATTGCGGAAAAGCAGGGCCCGGCTGTAATATACCTTTGGGAAGCGGTCCCAATTGCGAATTACTTTATGACAATACGGATAATGGCCAAAGTATTTTTAACCAATGTGCACTGGATGCATTTACCTATCCGTTGACAGCAGCCCACGAAATACAACCGGGCGAATGGTATCATGTTAAGCTTGCCCTCGGTGATGTTGGAGATGCAGTTTATGATTCAGGCATTTTGCTGGAAAAAGGTTCCATCGTTTCCAATCCATTTGATTTCCATGTACTGCCATGTGAAACTGCTGAAGATGTGACCAACATAGTGGATACCGTTTTGCTGAGCAACGTGGCGGATGTTAACAAAAAAAATATCGAATTTAACGGAGACCCCAAAGCCGTGGGATACTTTTATAATGGTGATTTTCTCGGACTTGAACAAAATACAGGGATCATTCTTTCCACCGGACTGGCAGATGAAGCGGATGGTCCAAACAAATGCAATACGGGCGCCAATGCCAGCAACAATACAGCGGGCGCTGATGAAGATGCTGACCTTAAACAACTTTCCGGTGGTGAATCAATTTATGATGTTGCTACCATTGAATTTGACTTTGTACCCTCCATTGATTCGGTTAAACTGAATTATGTTTTTGCTTCGGAGGAGTATCACGAGTTGGTGAACTGGGGCAGTAATGATGTCTTCGGCATCTTTCTTTCGGGGCCCGGCATTGACGGTGAATACAGTAATAATGCCATCAACCTGGGCCTTGTTCCGGGGACGGCAGAACCCGTAAATGCCGGAACGGTCAACTTCGGGGAAGGCGGGCCGACATGCAGCGGAAAACCTGACAGTTGTTTCAATTGTATCTACCTGAACGACAACAGCCAGAGTGATGACACGGCATTCTATTTCCTGGTCTATGACGGCTACACCACAGCATTGGATGCTCCGGCAGGAATTCAGTCCGGACAATGGTATCATGTGAAAATATCCATCGGCGATGTCGGTGTTTCAGCTTATGATTCCGGCATCTTACTTTCGGGAGGGACGATCAGCGGGGATACTGTCATCACAGAAAGGCCTGAAAAATACGCGGCTGACTGGTGCAGGATCGTGCCCAATCCGGCAGGAAATTATCTGAACCTGAAGATCAGGGAGAAAAACGCTTTTATGAAGATCTTAAACCTGGACGGCAGGCTGGTTCTGGAGCAGCCATTGATGGAAGGCAGCAACATGATCAGTATTTCGTCACTATCTCCCGGCACGTATATCATTAATGTAGCTTCCGGCAATAAGGTACACCGGGAGAAGCTGATACATTACTAAACTAAAAGACATCAGGAAAGATTTGGTAAATTTCTCTCATACCCTATAAAGATTGACGATTTCATCGTCTTTAACAGAGAAGAAAGAAATGCACGGTAGGGTTTTTATCGATACAAATATTTGGGTCTATGCCAAACTTGAAATTATTGAAAATAAATTACAAATTATCAACCCTTTTGTTTTAAAATAGATAATAATAGTATGAATGACCAGGGTGCGGAGACCCGTTGAAGGTATGAATTTTTTGTGATTTTTATTTATGAGCTGTATTTTTTGGTGAAACCAAACACCTATTCTACTATTCCATTTTTCCACTTCCTCCTCAAACCAATTCCTCATTAACCACCAACCATTAACCAACCTCACCTGTCCCCATACATCTCATCATAATATTTCTGGTAATTGCCCGATGTGACATTATCCAGCCATTCCTGGTTATCCAGGTACCAGTCCACGGTTTTTTCGATGCCTTCTTCGAACTGCAGTGAGGGTGTCCAGCCTAATTCCCGTTGCAACTTGGAGGAATCAATGGCATAACGCAGGTCGTGCCCGGCGCGGTCAGTAACGTATGTAATGAGTTTTTCGGATTCACCTTCCGGGCGGCCTAATTTTTTGTCCATTACCCTGCACAATACTTTGATCAGGTCAATGTTTTTCCATTCGTTGTGTCCGCCGATGTTGAAAGTTTCTCCTGTTGGCCCTTTGTGATAAATCACATCAATGGCGCGCGCATGATCAACCACATACAACCAATCACGGACATTTTCCCCTTTTCCGTAAACGGGCAGCGGTTTTTTATGACGGATATTGTTGATAAACAGCGGGATCAGCTTTTCAGGAAACTGGTTCGGACCGTAATTATTAGAACAATTGGAAATGATTATTGGCAATCCGTAAGTGTCGTGGTAAGCCCTCACCAGGTGATCGGAACTGGCTTTGGAAGCCGAATACGGGCTGTGCGGATCATAGGGTGTCTCTTCTGTAAAAAAACCGGTTTCACCCAGCGAACCGTAAACTTCGTCAGTTGAGACGTGATAAAACCGCTTGCCCTCAAAGTCATCTTTCCAGATGTAGTTGGCGGCATTCAGCAGGTTCACCGTGCCCACAATGTTGGTCATGATAAATTCCATAGGATTAGAAATGGACCTATCCACATGCGACTCGGCGGCCAGGTGGATCACACCGTCAAAATTGTGCTCTTCAAAGAGTTTCCGGATGAAATCTCCGTCCACAATATCCCCTTTGATAAAAGTATAGTTGGTTTTGTTTTCAACATCTTTCAGGTTTTCCAGGTTGCCCGCATAAGTCAGTTTATCCAGGTTGTAAATATGATAATCCGGATATTTGTTTACGAATAACCGGATTACGTGTGATCCGATAAAACCGGCTCCGCCGGTTATGAGTATTTTTTTCATGGTTTTTGTTTTACTGACCCCGTCCTAAAGGACGGGGTAATTGATTTGTTTCATAATATTAATTTCGCTGTTAGTTTCCCAGCCCTTCAGGGCTGGGGAGCAGGGGCATGAGGCTCTCTCCGTCTGTAAGCCTTCTCCCATTCCCAGGCAGTGGATACCATTTCATCAAGTCCTTTTTCGGCCCTCCAGCCCAGTTCTTTGTTTGAGAATGAAGGGTCAGCCCAGACCTGTTCCACATCGCCTTCTCTTCTACCCGCAATTTCGTAATTTAGTTTCAAACCCGTTACTTTTTCAAAAGACTTGATCACTTCCATGACAGAATAACCGTTACCCGTTCCCAGGTTAAATACTTCATAATCTTTCCCCATTTTTTCTTCTATCATCCTTTGTACTGCAACAACGTGGGCTTTTGCCAAGTCAACCACATGAATATAATCCCGGATAGCCGTACCGTCGGGTGTATTGTAATCCTCACCAAACACACTCAGCTTCTCCCTGATACCGATGGCTGTCTGCGTAATGTATGGCAGCAGATTGTCGGGCACTCCCAGCGGCAGCTCTCCGATCAGTGCGCTTTCATGTGCGCCAATGGGATTGAAATAGCGAAGTGCAATGGCTTTCAGGCCGGTTACTTTTACCGTGTCGTTAATAATCTCCTCCGATATCTGCTTTGTATTCCCGTAAGGAGATTCGGCTTTTTTGATGGGTGCCGATTCCGAAACCGGCAGTTCATCCGGTTGCCCGTAAACCGTGCAGGAGGAAGAAAAAACAAAGTTCGGGATGTTGTTTTCGATCATCCCTTCCATCACGTTCATCAACGATTCCAGATTATTCCGGTAATAAAGCAACGGCTTTTGAACCGACTCTCCAACCGCTTTTTTGGCGGCAAAATGGATCACGCCTTTCAAATCATTGTGCCTTCTGAAAAAATCTGCCGTTTTTTCTTTGTCTGTCAGGTCAAATACTTCCAGAAGAGGTTTTGTTCCTGTGATCTTTCCAATGGCATCGGCAATATCAGCTAAAGAGTTGGACAAATCATCAACGATGACCACTTCAAAACCTGCGTTTTGCAGTTCCACCACTGTGTGTGACCCGATGTATCCGGTTCCGCCGGTAACAAGTATTTTCATATTCTTTAACCCAGTTTGATTACCCTGTTATTTTCAAGTTTGTATTTTTCTTTGCTTTCGGGGCAAACGGCAATTCCGTTTTCATCGAAATTCAGGCGATGGCCGTACTCGCTCATCCAGCCTACCTGGCGTGCAGGATTTCCAACTACCAGTGCGTAAGGCAACACCTCTTTGGTGACCACGGCTCCTGCGCCGATAAATGAATATTCCCCGATATCGTGTCCGCAGACAATGGTCGCGTTGGCTCCGATGCTTGCTCCTTTTTTCACTACGGTTCTTACATACTCTCCTTTTCGCACAACGGCGCTGCGCGGGTTCACAATGTTGGTGAAAACCATGGATGGTCCCAGAAAAACATCGTCTTCGCAGACAACGCCCGTATAAATGGAAACATTGTTCTGCACTTTCACGTTTTGCCCGAGGATAACATCCGGCGACACAACAACATTCTGTCCGATGTTGCATTTTTCACCCAGTCTGGCCCCTGTCATGATGTGTGAGAAATGCCAGATTTTGGTTCCTTTTCCAATTTCACAGCCCTCGTCAATGACCGCGGTTTCGTGTGCAAAATAGTCGGTGTTCATGTTTTTGGGGTTTTTGTTTTCATCAATATTTGTTCAATCATTTTTCCGGCCTCGTTCAATATCATATTTTTATTAATAACCTCTCCAAATAAACATTTACGGTTTTGGACACAAATTGTGATTTAATACAATCCCCTTTTTGAATAATCGTATCCTTTCAACCGGATTGAACGACGATGATATTTTTTTGGATCATATGTCATAAGAATATAAATTCTTCCTTTAATTTGTTTTTACCATCCAATCATCCATCCATCCACTCATCCACTCAAACACCAAACACCAATCACCAATCCCAACTCTCCAATCCTCATCTTTCCACAAACTCCAGCACGGCGTGCGTAATTTCTTTCTGGATTTCTTCTGTCAACTCGGTGTGGACGGGCAGGGACATCACCGACCTGGACAGCGCTTCCGTTACCGGAAAATCGCCCTCTTTGTACCGTGGGTCAACGTATGCTTTCTGCATGTGTAAAGGCACCGGGTAATAAACGGCGGATGCAATGCCTTTTTCTGCCAGGTGTTTCATCAGTCCCTCCCGGTCAACGTCTTTCAGCACAATGGTATATTGGTGAAATACATGGTTTGTAAAAGAAGCCGTAACCGGTGTTTTGATCTTCGGGTGTTTGGAAAAAGCCTTATCGTAATAAGCTGCCGCCTGTTGCCGTGCAAGATTGTACTCATCCAGATGTTTCAGTTTGATATCCAGTACGGCGGCCTGAATGGTATCCAGTCGTGAGTTGACCCCGACATAATCATGATAATACCTGACCTTCATTCCGTGGTTAACGATAGCCCGCATTTGTTCTGCCAGATCATCGTTGTTGGTGAAAATGGCACCCCCGTCGCCGTAACAGCCCAGGTTTTTTGACGGGAAAAAAGAGGTGCAGCCGATGTCGCCCAATGTTCCCGCTTTTTTTACATTCCCGCTATTGTAACAGGTGTACTCCGCTCCGATGGCCTGGGCAGTATCCTCCACGATAAACAGGTCATGCTTTTTGGCTATTTCCCTGATGGCGTGCATATCAGCACATTGCCCGAACAAGTGTACCGGAATGATGGCCTTTGTTTTTGTCGTAATGGCATGTTCGATGACTTTGGGATCAATGTTGAAAGTATCGGGGTTAACATCTACGAGCACCGGCGTCAGCTTCAGCAGCGCAATGACTTCCGCCGTTGCGATAAAAGTAAATGAAGTGGTGATCACTTCATCGCCCGGCTGCAGGCCCAGCGCCATCAAAGCCACCTGAAGTGCGTCAGTTCCGTTGCCGCAGGGAATGACATGTTTGGCGCCCAGATAATTCTCCAGGTTTTTTTGAAAACTTTTTACAGCCGGTCCGTTAATGAAGGCAGCCGAATTTAATACATCACTGATGACTGCATCCACTTCGTTTTTTATTTTCCGGTACTGACCCACAAGGTCAACCATAGGATATTTGATCATGCTTTGATATTTTATTTGCTGATTTTTCTTTGGCAGGCAAAGGTAGGCAAAAAGGGCTGAACGAGCATTGTTTTCATGTGATTTTGGCCTGTGAATTTTAGCCAGATGAAGATGTATGCCCATAAAGCAAATTATTATCTTTGCCTAAAATTATCATTGATGCTAAAAAAGTTTACGGTATTCCTTATCGGGGTTTTCATAGCAGGACAATTGATGGCCCAGCGCGATGCGAGAGATACAACAGTTGCGGCATTTATTCCCTATTTTTCCTATGCGTTTCAATTGCCGGGCGGAGATATTGCCGACCGTTACGGTAACAATTCTACTATTGGTGGCGGGCTGTTTTACAAAACATATAAAAATTTATTGTTTTCGCTGGATGTCAATTTTATTTTCGGCAGCCAGATAAAGATTGCCGATACGGTATTGAGTATGGTTGAAACACAGGATGGCCATATCATAGACGGAAACGGTGTTTATGCCCAGTATGCATTGTACGAAAGAGGATACAGCATCAACTTCAGGATTGGAAAGATATTTACAATGCTGAATCCCAACCCCAACTCGGGGATTTTGGTGATGGGCGGGGTCGGGTATCTTGTCCACCGTCTGAAAATCGATAATCAATATCGCACGGCTCCACAGATTTCGGGTGATTACGCGAAAGGATATGACCGCCTGACCGGTGGAATTACGTTAAGCGAATTTGTCGGCTATTACTTTATGGGTAAAAAACGGGTGTTGAACTTTTATGGCGGTTTTGAATTTTATCAGGCGTTTACACGCAGCCGGCGCGATTATGTTTTCGACCAGATGAAAAAAGACAACAACAATTATATTGATCTCTTTTACGGGATAAAAGTGGGCTGGATGATCCCCATTTACAATCGTGCACCTGATAAGTATTACTATCGTTAGATATGCGCTTTTTATATAATCTATCTGTTTTTGTTTATTATCTCGCCATACGGGTTTATGCTCCTTTCAATGCCAAAGCAAAGAAATGGGTGAAAGGGCGCAGTCATTATTTTTCAAGGTTAAAAGCGACAATCCCGGAAAAAGAAAAACTTTTGTGGTTTCACTGTGCCAGCCTGGGAGAGTTTGAGCAGGGCAGGCCTGTTATGGAGGCGCTCAAGATTCATTACCCGGACCACAAAATACTGCTCACCTTTTTTTCCCCGTCGGGTTACGATATCAGAAAAAATTACCCCGGTGCCGATTATGTTTTCTATCTCCCAGTTGATACGCGCAGGAATGCCAGAAAATTTATCAGAATTACCAATCCCCGCATGGCCTTTTTCATCAAATACGAATTCTGGTATAACTATATCAGCGAATTGTCGAAGAATAAGATACCTCTGGTTTTTATTTCGACGGCTTTCCGCAGATCACAATATTTTTTCTATCCCTGGGGAAAATGGGCGCGAAAACAATTGCAGAAAGTGACCTGGTTTTTTGTTCAAAACCAGAACTCCCTGGATTTACTGCATGGAATACGCGTTTACCATGCAGAGGTGGGCGGCGACACCCGTTTTGACAGGGTAGCACGGCTGGCAGAGGAATACAGGGACATCCCTAAAATCAGTCATTTTAAGACCCACACACCGTTGATCGTCGCCGGCAGCACATGGCCTGCCGATGAAGACATCTTGTTGGAATTGATGGAAAATGCGAAAGATGAATTTAAACTCGTCATCGCTCCCCACGAAATACACAGAGAGCACGTTCAGGAAGTGATGCGCAAATTCGGCAAATTTCATCCCCTGTTGTATTCCGGTGCCGAAATGGATAGCTTACTGAAATCACGGGTGCTGATTATTGACAATATCGGCTTGCTTTCACACCTGTACCGGTACGGCACAATGGCATACATAGGTGGCGGGTTTGGTGCAGGCATTCACAATATTCTGGAAGCAGCAACTTACAGCAAACCTGTAATTTTCGGACCGAATTACCATAAATTCAATGAAGCCAAAGAGTTAATAAAATCAAATGGCGCTTTTGTTGCCCGCAATTCCGCAGAACTTTCCAAAATTGTTCATGACCTGCTGAATAAAAAAGACAAATACGAACATGCAGCCGCTACAGCCGGAGATTATGTGAAATCAAATACCGGAGCAACACAACTGGTGGTTGACAAAGCAGCGGAATTCCTGGTTTCATGGTGATTTTTTTCTTTAATTGAAACGACAGGACGGGATTGAAAAATCTTTGCCGCTAACTGTGTAATTTAGGATGAATTTTTTTTTAATTTGATATATTTGCCCCCTTTAATTGTTAATTTCAAAAATTACCACAATGGAAATAATCATAAGAAAAGCTTTACGTAAACCTACTGCCGCCAATACGGCTTACCTTGTAAAAGGGATTCAGGATTTGAAAGCGTTGAACCTTAGCAACCCCGAGTTTGAATATGTAAAAAAAGAGCATCGTGCAAAACGGAGTGTAATTGAAATCAACAGATACAAAAACCACCTGTATGTTGTTTTTAATGATCTAAACGGAACAAAATCAAAAAGGCTTGAAAAAAGCCGGAAAAGCGGAGCTGAAACGGAAGTGATGCTGAACAAAGCCAAAACAGAAAGGGTTGTTGTGTATCCGGTAAACTCAACAATCGAAGAATGCCTTGCTTTTACAGAAGGTTTGCTGCTTTCCAATTATCAATTTTTAAAATACAGAAAAGATACGGCTAAAAAAGCCAACACCCTGAGGGAAGTGGACATCTATTCGGATGAAATTGAAGAGGATAATCTTAATGAATTGCGTATAATCGTTGATGCGGTTTACAAAGTGCGCGACATGGTCAACGAGCCGGTGATGGAACTGAACGCGGAAAAATTTGCCCGGGAAATTCAAAAGATGGGATCGGAAAGCGGAGCAAAGGTGGAGGTGTTTAATAAAAAGAAAATAGAGTCATTGAAGATGGGTGGTTTGCTGGCAGTAAACAAAGGCAGCATTGATCCGCCCACATTTACTATCATGGAATGGAAACCGGGAAAAGCAATAAATAGAAAACCTGTCATACTGGTGGGGAAAGGCGTTGTGTATGATACCGGCGGACTGAGCCTGAAACCGACCAACTACATGGATACGATGAAATGCGACATGGCAGGAGGTGCTGCCGTTGCAGGGGCCATTTATGCCATTGCCAGGGCAAAGCTGCCGGTTTACGTGATTGGCCTGATTCCTGCCACCGACAACCGCCCCGACGGAAACGCCTATACGCCGGGTGATGTTATTACCATGTATGACGGCACCACGGTGGAAGTGCTCAACACCGATGCCGAAGGCAGAATGATACTGGCCGACGCGCTTAGTTATGCAAAAAAATACAAACCGGAACTGGTTATTGACATTGCCACCTTAACAGGAGCCGCCATGCGGGCTATCGGGCGCCAGGCTATGGTTGGCATGAAAAACAAAGCCGAAGCGGATTTTGACCTGCTGAAAAGATCAGGTGATTATGTCCACGAGCGTATTGTTGAATTTCCTTTGTGGGAAGAGTACAAAGAAGACCTGAAATCGGAAATTGCCGACATGAAAAACATTGGCGGAGCCGAAGCCGGAGCTATTACGGCAGCGAAATTCCTGGAGCATTTTACCGATTACCCGTACATCCATCTCGACATTGCCGGCCCCTCGTGGTTTACGAAAAAAGACAGCTACCGAACGGCCGGGGGTTCCGGTGTGGGTGTCAGGCTGTTCTATGACTTTATCAGGGCGAAGGCTGAACGTTAATATTTGTCAGTAAGAAATCGCAAACAACCATAGTTAAAGGGGTATCCGGTTTTATCCGATCTGCTTTTGACACAGGTCAGTTACGCGCTTGTAGCCGCCATGTAAGAATACACCAGGGGGAGGACCCGGAAGGTCGTTTAACCGAAATTCCAGATACGTTCAGCATTTTCTGTACAGATCATTTCACGTGCATTAGTTGAAAGTTTATCTATCAGGTTGTGGTTGCAACTTTTAAAAGGGCTTTCGGTTACCTTTTTATGGAATTGTGTATTGTAGCTCATATTATCATTTATTACGTTTGACTTTATGATAAGTTACGTAGCTTATAGGAGTACTGTTTAATACATCGTATTTTTATTAGCTGATGTCTTTGGAATCTCTTGCATTGAATCCCAATGTTCTACTATTTTTCCGTTATGATCAAATCTGAAAAAATCCATTGTTACATATTCAATGTTGTCGGGCCAAATCTGGTGTGTGTGAAGAGCAACCAATTGCCCTTCTGCGATTGCTCGCACAAACTCAATGGATTTGTCCGGATATTCTTTAGCCATTTTGTCAAAATAATCAATAAATGGTTGAATTCCATCTCCAACCAGCGGATTATGCTGAATGTACTCAGCCCCGACGTATAAATCAACAGCTTTTTTTGGATTTCCCTCGTAAGACATTTTATAAAAGGCAATTGCATTTTGTTTATTCTGTTTCAATATTTCATTCATCTGATTTGTTTTATTAAACTTGCTGAGCAAGCTTTTTAAGTCATTTATTGTATTGATTTTGTCATCTGTTCCATAAAAACAATCAACATATTTCACTAAACTTATGGCCATTCATTCTAACACAAAAGTATATGTTTTAATTATACTGTTAGGCTTGATTGTCGGCAGACGCCGAACGGTCGGTAAAAAAGATGATCACCCGTTTTTTAGCCTTTCAAGTTACCTTAATTTATTACACCCCCACACGGCAAATCCTCCCGCAAAGCTTCAATAGCAGTCATGAACCGGGCCAAAGCTAAACCCGCGCTGGTCCCGCATACAAGCCTGCGGATAAACGCGTCGGGAGTCCGGCTGTCCCCTGTGGGATTTTCAAAACCTGAAAAGCCAGATTCTAACCGGGAGAATCGTTAAAAATTACAAAACCGTCTTGAATTTTCAACGCTTTTTTTGTAATTTTAGCCAAATAAATAAAGCAAGCTATGACTTACGACCTGATGACATATTTTGACCAGCGGTTTTCAAAAGCTATCAAAAAACCGGTAAAAAAAGATCCGGGCCCTTTTATCACCATTTCAAGGGAAACCGGCTGCAATGCAACCGCCGTCGCCCAGGAACTGGTCAAGTTTCTGAGTCAATACGGAAAAAGCTGGCAGTATGTCAATAAAGAAATCCTTGAAGAGTCGGCACACAAGCTGAACCTGGAAGAATCAAAAATTGAACAGATTTTTGATATGGGAGCCAGGACGCATCTTGACGAGATACTCGACGCACTCTCAAATCGTTATTACATAAACGACAAACGGGTTCGGAAAACTTTTTCACAGGTCTTGCGCCATTTTGCCAAAGAAGGAAACATAGTCATTGTCGGCAGGGCAAGCGTGTCCGCTACGAAAGACATACCCAACGGTTTGCACATCCGGCTTGTGGCGCCTTACCAGTGGCGGGTCAATTCACTGAAAAAAAGAAAAATTTTTGAAAATGTGAATGTGGAAGCATTCATCAAAGAACACGATGAAAAAAAGAAACGGCTGATTGAACAATTTTGCGGCAAGAAATTCGACCAGGTTTATTTCGACCTGACAATCAACCGCGAAACCTTTAGCAGCCAGCAGATCATTTCCATTATTATTGAAGCCATGAAGCTGAAAAAACTGATTTGAGTTTACGGTATCAGTTGGTTGTTCCCTGCAAACCCGCATTATTGTTATACCCGGCCATAACTTCAGAATTCGATATTCAAAGTTCATCCCAAACTGAAACACGCCCCTCCATAATACTGTTAGCTCTGAATCATTTTACGGGAGGCCGGTTTTCCCCCCTTCCGCCTGCCATATCCGTCAATTGACGGAGGCGGACAGGCGGGGGAGTCAGAGGGGGTTGGGTAAGCAATGATGAACCGCCTGATTAGTCGGGCAGGGAGTCCTGAGCAACAAATTGTGAAAATGAGGTTTCGTGTTTCATAGCCCCAGGATTCTTTCGTCGTCCACACCCACAAGCTGACGCATGCTCCTCAGAACTAAACGTGGGTTGGTGGTTTTGGGTTTTATAGGGAATGCACCCCGCACCTTCAAAATTCGATATTCCTGTTCTTTTCGCCTTCGCTACCCCTTGGTCCCCTGAAGGGGAACCTCCCCGCAGTTATTATCAATCATTGAGCGTTCGCCCGCCCCTTTCCGCCTTCTCCGTCAACTGACGGATTCGGAAGGACAGGTAGGGGTTGGGGTGCGGCAGATATTCCTCATTTCTTATTTCTTATTCAATATTCGATATTTCTTATTCATAGACCGCTTCCGAACACTCTTCCAGGTACGCCAGAGGCGGACTCTGGAAGGTATTTCCAACCCCGCACCCGCAAAATTATTGATCCCCCGTTTCAGCATTGCTGAATAAAATCGTACTTTTGGCACCATCAATTCATTTCAAAACTGAAAATGAAAAAAGTAATTTTTATTATTTTCTTTATTGCAGTGGCCTTTATCTTTCAGCGCTGCAATACGGATGTTGATCTGTACGCCGGTTATAAAGATATTACCGTTGTTTACAGCTTGCTCGATTTTTCGGAAGATACAATCTGGATTAAAGTAACCAGAGCTTTTAACGGCCCGGGAGATATCCTTGAGTTTGCTAAAAATCCTGACTCGAACAATTATCCTTTCAAACTTGATATATCCCTGACCGGCCATATTCCCGGTGGCGACCTTCCGGCAATAACGTTTGATACCCTGACCATAAAAGATAAAAGAGCGGGCGATTCGATCTTTTATTACCCCGACCAGCTCATGTATTACAGCATTGCCAAACTGAACAAGGATGCTTCCTATCGCCTGAATTTGAGTATCAACGGTAAAGAAGTTGAATCGGAAACGCCGTTGGTCAACTCATTCAGCGTGACCCGGCCGCGAAACACAATTGATTTTACCCGCGATGGGACGATCGAATGGGTTTCGGCAAGAAACGGCAAACGGTATGAAGTGTCTTACATTTTTAATTATAAGGAATTGCTTCCCGGCAGCCAGGATACGGTAAATAAACAGGTCAATTACTATGTCGGGAAAAAGCTCTCGGTAAGTACCGACGGAGGTGAAGATATGTCACAAATTTACTCGGGGGACGGGTTTTTTGACAGGCTGGTTTCCCAACTGGAAACTATCCCCAACGTACAACGCTGGGCAGGGAACATAGACATTATGGTATCCGGCGGTTCTCAAATATTACACAATTATCTTCAGATCAATAGCGCGGGAGGCAGTTTGCTTGAGGAGGTCCCGCTCTACACCAACATTCAGAACGGGATAGGCATTTTTGCTTCCCGGCATACAACTTTCCATTCAGTCAGACTTTCAAATTTATCGCAGAAAAAGCTTGTTGAGGATTTGAACCTGGGATTTAAATACCCGGCGAAATAAAATCCCCTGCCTTTTTGTCACCACCTCATTTTCTCCTTCTGACAGAGAACAATTTTGTTTATTTCTTTATTTGTTGATAATCAGTGCGATAAATAAGCAAGCTATTAATCCTGTATTATTTGTTTAATTTTTTACCGACAGGAAACGTATTCATTTGGCATAATGATTGACAATGTGCATTTGCGATCCGCAGGGATTTATGTACAAAATTTTTGAAAAAAAGGAGGACAAATAATATGAGTAAAATAATAGGAATAGATTTGGGGACAACCAATTCATGTGTTGCCGTCATGGAAGGAAGCGAGCCTGTTGTTATTCCCAACAGCGAAGGACACCGTACCACGCCTTCCATTGTTGCATTTACCGAGAACGGGGAGCGGAAAGTGGGTGAACCCGCCAAAAGGCAGGCGATCACCAATCCGACAAAAACCATTTCATCCATCAAAAGGTTCATGGGTAATTCTTTTGACGAGGTTCAGAAGGAGCTCAAGAGGGTGCCTTTTGTAGTGATAAAAGGTGAAAACAACACACCGCGTGTTAAAATTGACGACAGGCTTTATACTCCACAGGAGATCTCGGCCATGATCCTTCAGAAAATGAAGAAAACTGCCGAAGATTACCTGGGAACATCAGTCACGGAAGCTGTGATTACCGTACCTGCTTATTTTAACGATTCGCAGCGTCAGGCTACTAAAGAAGCCGGTGAAATTGCCGGACTGAAAGTCAGGCGGATCATCAATGAGCCTACTGCCGCATCGCTGGCTTATGGCCTTGATAAAAAGAAGGAAGATATAAAAGTTGCCGTATTTGACCTGGGTGGCGGTACGTTCGATATCTCGATCCTTGAACTGGGGGAAGGTGTTTTCGAGGTGAAATCAACCAACGGGAATACACACCTCGGAGGTGACGATTTTGACGAAAGGATCATCAACTGGCTGGCTGACGAATTCAAAAAGGACGAAGGACTTGACTTACGGAAAGACCCGATGGCGTTGCAGCGTCTGAAAGAAGCTGCCGAAAAAGCCAAGATCGAGCTGTCGAGCTCAACCGAAACGGAGATCAACCTGCCTTACATTATGCCGGTTGACGGTGTGCCGAAACACCTTGTCCGCAAACTGACAAGAGCTAAATTTGAACAACTGACAGACGATTTGATCCATGCTACCATTGAACCGTGTAAAATCGCTTTGAAAGATGCGGGGCTTAGTGCTTCCGACATCAATGAAGTTATTTTGGTTGGAGGTTCAACGCGTATCCCGGCTATCCAGAAGGTGGTTAAGGATTTCTTCGGCAGGGAACCCTCAAAAGGGGTGAACCCTGATGAGGTGGTTGCCATCGGAGCAGCTATCCAGGGAGGTGTGCTGACCGGCGAGGTAAAAGACGTTCTGTTGCTCGATGTTACTCCGCTGTCACTGGGTATCGAAACCTTGGGTGGCGTGATGACCAAGCTGATTGAAGCCAACACGACCATCCCGACCAAGAAATCGGAGGTGTTCTCAACGGCTGCCGACAATCAACCGTCTGTTGAGATCCATGTGCTTCAGGGCGAGCGGCCCATGGCTAACCAGAATAAAAGCATCGGACGTTTCCACCTCGATGGAATACCGCCTGCTCCGCGTGGAGTGCCACAGATTGAAGTGACTTTCGACATTGACTCAAACGGTATTCTGAATGTCAGCGCAAAAGACAAGGCAACGGGCAAATCGCAAAGCATTCGCATAGAGGCTTCATCAGGACTGACGGAAGATGAAATTAAGAAGATGAAATCGGAAGCCGAAGCCCATGCCGAAGAAGACCGCAAGGCCAAAGAAAGGATTGATAAGCTGAATGCTGCCGATGCGTTGATATTCCAGACGGAAAAACAACTGAAAGAGTATGGCGATAAATTACCTGCCGATAAAAAGTCAGGAATTGAAGCTGCCGTGGAAGAACTGAGAACTGCTCACAAGAACCAGGACATCGCTGCTGTTGATGCGGCAATGGAAAAACTCAATACACTTTGGCAGGCTGCAAGCCAGGAAATGTATCAGAGTACACAGCAGGCAGGTGGCGAAGGACAGACTCCGCCTCCGGGTGGTGACACCGGCGGACAAACCGAATCAAAAGGCGGCGACGATGAAGTCACCGATGTTGATTTCGAAGAAGTGGACGATAAATAACACTATATAAACCCCATGATTTTATTAAAAAAGACGCCTTTACGGCGTCTTTTTTTTGTCTTTAATCCAAAGTTTTCAACAACTATTAAATGAGTTGACATTTTCATTACTTTGGTCTCCCGTTTTTAACATTACCGGGGGTTATTATAAAATTTTATTTTAGAAATATCAAGAACATATAAATCAATAATTAATTAAAAAAGTCATTATGAAAAAAACAATTACTCCTTCATTTCTGATTGCATTGCTATTTTTTCTTTTGGGCAGTGCTGCTATGTTGAAAAGCCAAAATATAGTTACTAACGGCGACTTTGAAAGCTGGACAGGAGGCCAGCCCGACGGATGGACAACCATTGATCCGGGGATTACCGTTACACAGGAAACCACCATCATTCATGGTGGTAGCAGTTCAGCTTCAGTTGATGTGACCACAGGTACGCAAAGCAATACCGATTTCCGTCAAACCGTATCGGTGACTGGTGGAACAACTTACGATGTCAGTGTTTGGGTTTATCATACCGAAGGGAACATAAAAGCCCGGCTTTATGTGGACGGATACCAGGGTTATTCCGACAACACGATTACAGGTGCCTGGCAGGAGATCACTTACACTTATACTCCGGCAGCGGATGCTGATGTGGAAATCGGTTTACGGTTTTATGATCAAACCGGCTTTGATGGTTCTGAAATCGTTTATGTGGATGATTATGTGATATCTGCACAGGGAGGATCCACCACACAGACATTGTATTTCGAAGAATTTACTTCCGATTTGGGTGCGACTACGCAATATTCGGTTACAGGAGATAACCAGGTTTGGGAATGGGCCAATTACGGAAATCCTCCCGGATGTTCCAAAATGAACGGCTACGATGGTGGAGCACAGACCAATGAAGACTGGCTGATCACCAACGCCATTGATTGTGACAATTACATCAACATCACACTGTCGTTTGATCACGCCCGTAATTATGCCGACAACTCGGGATTATATGTTTTGGTTTCAAATGATTATGACGGAGTCAGTGACCCGACGACAAGCGGAACATGGAACGACATTACAAGTCAGTTTACCTTTCCCGATCCGGGCGGCTGGTCATTCATTGATGCCGGAACGGTGGATATTTCCACTTATACCGGCACCACAACTTATATCGCTTTTAAATATACCAGCGACAACAGTTCGGCGGCAACCTGGGAGGTTGACAATGTGAAAGTGGAAGGCGAACTGGACATTTCTGTATATATTGCCGGTTCATTCAACGGTTGGAATTCGAGCGATCCCGACTATCAAATGAGCCTGAATGCAAATGGCCTTTTCGAGTTAACAAAAAACCTGCCGGCAGGAACCAATGAATATAAAGCTGTTGAAGACGGAAACTGGTACCCCGGCAACAACCAGCAGATTGTTCTTACGACCGCTACCGATACAACCTGGAAATACAATTATACCGCCAACCTTGTTACACACACCATGCCTACGGTTGCAGGTAATTTCTGGTCTTTGCTTGGCGGCAACGACTGGGATGCTGGCGAACCGCTGGGTGAGATGGAAGACCCTGACAGCGATGATGTTTATACACTGGATGTTGTGATCCCTGCCGGGGATTACGAATGTAAGATCACGCTGAACAAAAACTGGGACCAAAGTACCGGTGGGAATACACCTTTCACTTCGGATGGGGTGAATGCAACGACATTTACCTATGACTTCCCGAATAATGTGACCACGGTTTCAGGCCCGCCGCCGGTGATGGATTCAGTCACTTTTATTGTGATTGATACGGCAGGGAGAAATTATGACGGTTTTTTCCTGAAAGGAAGCTGGGATGCCAGCGGTTTTTATGATCCGACATGGGGAGGCGGAATGGAACATGCTCAATTTTATGATGACGGTACCAACGGCGATACCCTGGCAGGTGACCACATCTGGACCTGTTACCAACTGCTTGCCGTTGACGGTGGTTCAAACACATGGGAATGGGGAGTTAACGACACGGAACACAACTGGGTTGCCGGCAACTGGCAATTTACTGTTCCGGATGATACCCCGCAAACACTTTCATGGGAAGTGCCCAGTTCACCCGCGCTGGTCATTAATGAGATCATGTACAACTCACCGGGAGCCGACGAAGAATGGATTGAGCTGTACAATGGCACGGGTGCCTCTGTTGATTTGGAAAACTGGAAAATCCTTGACAGTGACGCCAGCCATACACCTATTACAATACCGGCAGGATACAGCATTGCCGACAGCGGCTTTTTCACAATTGAGGTAGCCACAAACGGTGATTTCCCTTTTACCCCTGATTATGACGGATCGGGGAACTTCCAGTTAAATAACAGTGGCGATGTAGTCAGAATATACAATGCCGACGGCATTCTAATGGATATAGTTAATTATTCGGATTCCGATCCGTGGCCATCAGAACCGGATGGTAACGGGCCCACACTGGCGCTCATTGACCCGGACAGTGACAACAGCCTGCCCGAAAGCTGGGCTGCCAGTGCTCAGGACGGAGGCACTCCCGGAGCGATCAACTTCCCACCGGTTCCTTATATCTGGGTAACCAGCCCCAGCGGGGGAGAATATATCGAACAGGGTTCACAGTGGGAGATTACCTGGACCTATGGCTACTGGGACGGCAACGTTAAAATAGAACTGGTCAAAGGTGATGGCGATCCCGAATTGATTGTTTACAACCTTCCTGCCTCCGACTCGGCTTATTTGTGGAATGTATTTGATGACCAGGAAACGGGGGATGATTACAAAATCAGGATTTCCGGACTGGGAGACGGCGATCCTGTTGGCGAAAGCGACGATTATTTTTCAATTATCGAACCTTACGAAATGCCCCCTGTTGTCATTACCGAGATCATGTACAACCCACCGGAAGCAGGCGAAGATTCACTGGAATTTCTTGAGTTTTACAACAACTCGGAAGATACGGCTTTCCTGAATGGCCTTTACATGTCAAGCGGGGTGAATTATGTTTTCCCCGATCTGTATATTCTTCCCGATACCTTTATGCTTTTGGCAAAAGATTCAGTAGCCATGCAAAACACTTTTGGTGTAACGGCTTACCAGTGGACAAGCGGTGCATTGAGTAATAGCGGTGAATCCGTGGAACTTTCCGATAGTCTGGGGAACGTGGTTGATTTTGTTCCTTATGACGATGTCCTGCCGTGGGACACCCTGGCAGACGGATGGGGACCTTCGCTGACACTTTGCAATCCCGACGTTGACAATTCGCAACCACAGTACTGGACAGTTTCGGTGAATTTTGACGCGATCAATGCCGATGGCGATTCAATCTGGGCTACTCCGGGGTTTGAATGTCAGATTTCACTCATAGCAGGATTTGAAGCTGATAAAAACATCGTTCCGGTTGGCGACAGCGTGTTATTCACCGACCAGACCTCGGGTGATCCGACAAGCTGGAACTGGACGTTTGAAGGCGGAACACCGGAAACCTTTGACGGGCAAACGCCACCTTATATCCATTATGACTCTCCGGGCTTGTGGGATGTGACCCTTGTTGTTTCTGACGGTGTAAATACGGATAGCGTGACTTACAGCGATTATATTTACTCGGGGTATGCACCTGAATCAGATTTCGATGCGGATACTTATGTAGTGCCCGCAGGGAGTTATGTTGACTTTTTCAGCCTGGCAACAGGCGACAGCCTGACCTATCAGTGGTATTTCGAAGGAGGGACACCCGATTATTCTTCGGATGAAAATCCGGACTCCATTTATTACCTCATTGACGAACATGCGTTTTATGATGTTACATTGATCGTTACCAATACCTTTGGAACCGACTCTTTAACCAAAGAAGATTTTATTGAAGTAACGCCGGTTGGAATTTATGACAACCTTTTAACGGATAAAACTGTCAATATTTATCCGAACCCGACCACCGGTCAGGTGAACATTGTGATACCTGCCGGTGTTAAAACCGTGATGACAATTTACAGCTTTACAGGAAAGATCATTGAAAGGCGTATCCTGAACGGCCGTGAAGAATTAAACATGGAAAGTCTGAACAAAGGAGTTTATTTTATGAAATTTACGGACACAAAGAAAGGTACAACAGTCGTAAAACGACTCTTAATTAAGTAAATAAGAAAAACACCCTCTGTTTTAAAATCATTTTGGTTTTAAAGCAGGGGGCTGTCAGGTATTACATTAAAAACTTAAATAAATAACAAAATCAAATTCAAAGCCATGAAAACATTTTACTTCCTTCTTGTTTTTGTAATGATCTTCTCATTACAATTTAACGTATCAGGTCAAAATATGGTCGCAAACGGTGACCTGGAACAATGGGATGATGCCAACACACCGACCGACTGGGATTTAGCTGAAAACATCAGTCAAAATACCACTCAGGTACATGGGGGTACTTACTCTGCCGCCCACCAGTCAACAACGAGTTCAAAAAAGTTAAGACAGGATGTGCAGGGTATTGTGGCTGGGCAACAGTACACCATCAGCTATTATTATTACGACAATGTCACTGATGCCAAGACCCGCATCTGGTCGTACTGGATGGATGTGGACGGGAATTACCTGACCGATGATGCAGATGTGCTCAGGCCTTCAACATACAGTGACGATAAGCCCTCCTGGCAGCATTTTGAGGTAACCCTGATAGCACCGGCAGATGCTGCACAGTTCCGCTTTGAGGTGCGTGTTTACCAACAGGATAACACAAGTGGCGGTTATGTTTACTATGATGATTTTTCACTTGAAGCGGGATCAACAAACTATCCGGAGCCAAGCAATTACCCCTCGTTTTTCACGGCCACGGCTTCAGGGGTGAATATAATCCTGAACTGGATGGATGCTACCGGTGAACAATTGCCCAGCGCTTATCTCATTCTCGGGCATGAAGGTAGTTCCACCGATTTTACTCCGCCTGTTGATAGTGTTCCCGTACCAAACGACCTTGACTGGTCTGACGGAGAAGTGGCAGTTAATGTGGCTTATGGGGTAGAAACCTACACATTTCCCGACCTGACACCCGGTCAGGATTATACCTTCACCATTTATCCTTATACCAATTCGGGAAGCAATATCAATTACAAAACCGATGGCAATCCGCCAATTGCTTCCGCTCAGATCAGTAATATGGTGATTATTAATCAGGAAGATTTTGAAAGCGGGACACTGGGTACCTGGACGGCCTACAATGTAACCGGCGCTCAGGTATGGGAAAATTATGAATTCGGCGGAAACAAATTTGCCCGCATGTCGGGATATGATTCCGGTTCGCATGAAAATGAAGACTGGTTGATATCGCCCCGGATGGATATGACGGGATTTGCAAGTGTTACCTTTAACTTCAGCAGTGCAATGAACTATACAGGCCCCGACCTGCAGCTTTTCTTTTCATCAGATTATGACGGGACGGGTGACCCGAATAACTTTACATGGACCGAAATTACCGATCAGGCCGCATGGTCGGATGGTAATTGGAACTGGGTTCCTTCAGGCGATGTGGATTTAACATCGTTGGCTGCCGATTCAAGTTTTGTCGCATTCAAATATACTTCCACAGCCGAACAATCGGCAACCTGGGAGGTTGATGACATACTGATCTACGGTATTCAGGGAGTCGGAATCGGGGAAACCGTAGCGGGAAAGATCACGCTGTATCCCAATCCGGCCGTTGACTTTTTCAATCTCAATTCGGGAGATGAAGGACAAATGACAATTATGGACCTGGCAGGAAGAACAATGCTGACCTCCGGCTTGCAAAAAGGAAGCAACCGCATTGACGTTTCACAATTGCATCCGGGAATTTATCTTGTTCGTGTGGTATATATGAACAACAAAGTGGTTACGGGAAAACTTCAGGTCAGGTAATTATAAAACTGACAGCAATTTGGGAACCCCGCCCGGAATTATTTGATACCGGACGGGGTTTTTTGATTTTTCAATATGAAGAAAGCGACAATCACTCAACTTTTTACTTTACTTGCTGTTTGAGATATGCTATCCCGGCCCGTTGAAAACTCTTTCCCGCAGGCGTGCCAATTGACTATTCACCGGGTCGGATAGCTTCCCGCAGAAATTGTAACTTTGTTCGGTTAAATATTGTTTGTTTTAAATAATGAATAATAAGATTTTGCGTTAGTTCCAATAGAAAACATGTCAAGAACCCGTTTAGCAATATTATTCTTTTTTCTTGCCTTTCCGTTTATCAGTTCCGGGCAGAAACTAAAACCCGTGCGCCTGGAAGTGCCTGCGGGAGTTGATGTAGAAACTTTTCACGTGGAAAAGCTGAAAGATAAAAAGATTCTGATCTTTTATGAAAGCAATGAGGTGAACAGCAATAACGAACGGAAATGGTATTTTGGTCTGTTCAACGAATCACTCAAACAGAAATGGCTCAAGTTCATCCCGTTAACAAATAAATTGATGTTCCTGGAATCGAAAATTTCAGGTGACAGGCTGTACCTGTTTTTTCGTAATTCTTCGCGTTCAAAAAGCGAATTGAGCTTTTATGATGTCGTAAGTTACAATATGGTTACGGAAGAATTTTCCAAAGTTTCCGGAACGTTTCCGGAAAAATCGGAAATTGCAGGGTTTGAGGTGATTGATAACACGGGCTGCCTTGCACTGAACCTGAAAGGATTGGCAACCGACCTTGTCTTTATTGACCTTTTGACCGGTGATGTTAACCCGTTGCATGTGGAAGAAGGAAACGACAATTATATCATGCGGTTGTATGCCGATGAAAAGTGGAAAAGATTTTATGTTGCTTTGAAAACCTCAAAAGATAACCGTTACATTAATGATGAGATCATTTCGTTTACCAAAATAGGGCAGGTGGACAAGGTGTTGCAGGTCGAAATGAATGAAAACCTGAAGGTTCTCAATGATTTTGTTTTTGTCCCGCAAGACAACCGGCATTTAAAGGTCTTTGGTATTTACGATATTTACACGGGCAACACCATGTCAATGAAATATATAACCGATAACGAAAACGAGGAAGCCCATTCGGTTGGCATGTTTTATCTTGAATTTGAAAGCGGACAGCAAAAAACCCTGAAGTTCTATGATTTTATGCAAATGAACAATATCCCGGGTTCATTGGGCAGCGGTAAGATGGAATACAGAAAGAATGTAAGAAGGACAGACGAAACGAGAAAAATTTCCGGGTATTTTCATTTCCTTGACCCGGAAATTATAAAAGTTAACGATCAGTATGTTTTTTCGGCTGAAGCTTACAGGCCTTATTATCAGACCGAAACCCGGATGGATTATGATTTTTACGGAAGGCCTGTCCCTTATTCCTACAGGCTGTTTGTCGGATATGAGTTTTATGACGTTGTGGTGCTCGGCTTGTCAGAAGACGGCGATCTGATCTGGAACAATGATTTTGCGATCCGGGACCTGATCTCCTATTCACTGGCGAGAAATTCCGTGGTTTTTAGCGACGACAATTTTGTTAACATTGCTTATGTGAACAAAGGGAAAATATTTTTGAAAACCATTGAAGGGCCGGTGGATATCGGAACGGCCGAAACGCCTATAGTGACAAAAATCCCAAACGATCGTGTAACCGCCGATAATTACAATCGTCTGATTAAGTGGTACGATAACTATTACCTGGTTTACGGATATCAAAAGTTGAAAAACCGTTCGCTTGACGAACAGAATATACGGACTGTTTTTTATCTGAACAAAATCGCTTACGATTAACAAAACCGAAAAACAATGGGAAAGCTCTGGCAGGTCACCGCTTATCTGAACTATCTAAGAAAAACCAAAACGCGTTACAAGGTACATTCACCGTTTGTTTATGATCTTATCGAAAATGTTTTCAGGGATAAGACCAGGTATAAGGAATTCCGTGACTTGAACCGCTTGCGGAAAAAATATGCACGGCGTACTGATAAAGTGGAAACAATGGACTTTGGTGCCGCCGCTGGTAATAAAGATTATGTCGTCAGGGTGAAAACCGTTGGAGATGTTATTAAAAAGACGGGGCATTCAAAAAAACAACTTGAAATGCTTTTCAGGTTGTCCCGCTATTTTAAACCGGAGAACATTCTTGAGTTCGGTACTTCGGTCGGGATCAGCGCAGCCTATCTCTCAAAAGGTTATCCTCCTGCAAAAATGATAACAATGGAAGGGAGCATGGGGCTGACCACCATTGCCAACGAAACATTTGAAAAACACGGCCTCGATATCGAAATTGAGGTGGGTGAATTCGGCGCCGTTCTGGATAATATAATCAACAATGTTGAAAAGCTTGACATGGTTTTTTTTGACGGAAACCACCGTAAAAAATCAACACTCCGTTATTTCGACAAATGCATGAAACATGTGCATGAGAACAGTGTTTTTATGTTTGATGATATCCATTGGTCGAGGGGGATGAACAAGGCATGGAAGAAGATTAAAAAAGACAAGCGGGTAAGCATCACCATTGACCTTTACTGGATCGGACTTGTTTTTTTCAGAAAAGGAATTGCAAAACAGGATTTCATTTTGCGGTATTAATATCTTTGACGGCTGGGATTTTCGTACATTTGACAACTAAACTTCGATAGTCCATGAGTGAAGAAATAATTCGTTTTGAAAACATATCCCGTTTTTACCAGGTTGGTAAGGTTACCGTCAAAGCCCTGGTTGATGTTTCTGTCAGCATTCACAGAAATGAATTTGTTGCCCTGATGGGACCTTCAGGATCGGGAAAATCAACCATGATGAATGTGCTGGGATGCCTCGACACACCCACATCAGGGAGCTATTATTTAAATGGTTTGGATGTGAGCAAGTTGACAGACAACGAACTGGCCGACATCCGCAACAAAGAGATCGGCTTCATTTTTCAGACGTTTAACCTGCTTCAACGGTCAACGGCTCTTGAGAATGTTATGCTTCCGTTGATTTATGCGGGCATTCCGAAACGCCAACGGATAAAAATGGCTGAAGAGTCGTTGAAACAAGTTCAGCTTGCCGACCGCATCACCCACAAACCCAATGAATTGTCAGGTGGTCAAAGGCAAAGGGTAGCCATTGCAAGGGCTTTGGTGAATAACCCTTCCATTGTGCTGGCCGACGAGCCCACAGGTAACCTTGATTCAAAAACATCAATAGAAATTCTCGGGCTTCTGGAACAGATACATGAAAAAGGAAATACCATCATAATCGTAACTCACGAACAGGATATCGCCCAGCATGCCCACAGGATCATCCGGCTGATGGACGGGAGAGTCGCTTCCGATACGAAAAATGAAAATATCAAGACGATAAAGGATTATCAGTTTGTGGAGGAAGAGTCATAACACGGGGTATGAGTTACGGGGTTATCGGATAATACCCCGGGAATAATCAAACTTCCGGATAACAAATCCTGAAGAGCAGTTAGTTAGAGCTAAAAACCATGAAAAAAGAATTCAAAATATACACTAAAACAGGGGACAAAGGCTCCACATCATTGATCGGCGGGGAACGGGTGCCTAAATATGACGACCGCATTGAAGCTTACGGAACGGTGGATGAGCTGAACAGTTGGATAGGCCTGATACGTGACCAGGATATTGACAAAAATTTAAAAGCGATTTTGCTGGGGATACAGAACACTTTGTTTGTTATGGAGTCGCAGTTAGCCAAAGGGCCTGGAGCTGAAAAAACGGTTTTGCCTGAAGTTAAGCAGGAGGATGTTGAAATCCTGGAAAAAGAAATTGACAAGATGGAAAAAGACCTCCCTCCACTGAATTCTTTCATCCTGCCCGGCGGCCACACGGTGGTTTCCTATTGTCATATTGCCCGCACGGTTTGTCGCCGCACCGAACGTCTGGTGATCAAAATTGCAGAAAAATTTCAAATCGCTCCGGTAAATATACAATACCTTAATCGTCTGTCCGACTATCTTTTCGTGCTTTCCAGAACGGTGTCAAAAGACCTGAATGGGGAAGAAATCGCCTGGAATCCTTGATATATAAGGGATTCAAAAGAATTTTAATTTTTTGTAGTTTATTCGTTCAAAAAATTATTTTTGCAAAAAATTAAAAACAAAAAGCTGAGCGATGTATTGGACACTAGAGTTGGCTTCGAAGCTTGAAGATGCACCCTGGCCGGCAACCAAGGATGAGCTTATTGAGTGGTGCATCAGAACCGGTGCACCGGCAGAAGTGATTGAAAACCTCAAAGAAATAGAGGATGAAGGCGAGACCTATGATCGAATTGAAGATCTTTGGCCGGATTATCCTACAAAGGAAGATTTTTTCTTCAACGAGGATGAATATTAAAATCGCAACATGATGAAAAAATGAAACCGTCTTGTATTAATGAGACGGTTTTTTTATGCCCTTTCATCTCGACCCAGGCATACAGGGGGATGTGTTTAAAATGTAAATGATGGAATAAGTAAAAATACAATTATATCAGTTATACATGACATAAATAGTTTTTGAATGTTACTCTTATTTTTGCACAACTCCCCAACCTCCTTTCAGGTCGAAAGCGAAAGTCAGTGCGTGGGAAGCACCTGAAAGGTGAAAAAGAAAGTTACCCTTCTAATTTCGACTTTCCGGAGGCTGTACTTTTGAGTATATCGGAAAAGTACAGCACCACATGAAAGGTCAGGGTGTCTTGTTCCGGAAAAAACTAAAGTTCACATGCCCGTATCTCCGGTGTTCGACAAAATGATCCTGTTCCGAAAAATCTATTTCTTTCGGATGTTCGACCACCAGCAGCCCGCCGGGTAGCAGCAGGTCGTATTTTAAGATCAGCTTTGGGATGTCTTCAATATTTTTCATCTGGTAGGGCGGGTCGGCGAATATGATGTCAAAACGGGGCGTTCGGGGATTCAGAAAGCGAAATACGTCGGAATGAATTGTCTTCAGTTGTTCCATTCCGAAATCAACGGCCGTTTGTCTGATAAACCTTGCACATCGTGTATCACGTTCAACGGCATAAACTGTTGAACATCCCCTCGAGACAAACTCAAACGCAATGGAACCCGTCCCGGAAAAAAGGTCCAGCGCCGATTTGTCCCTGATCTCCGTTTTGTGCTGTATGATGTTGAAAAGGCTTTCTTTGGCCAGATCGGTTGTAGGCCTTACGGGCAGATTTTTTGGCGGCCTGATCAGACGCCGTTTGTATTTTCCACCGATTATTCGCATTGAATTACGTTGAAAAGGACGTAATATTTTGAAAAGCCCAGTTCTTCCATTACATAAGAATAACGGAAAGTTTCGTTACGTTCAATAAATTCGAAATGCCTGATGTAACGGTAAACCATCTCATATTTCGGATCGCCTTTCTCAATATTTCCCGACAATATAACCCTGACATCTTCCGGATTCAATTTAAGCTGTTCAATGGCAGCCAGCAGGAAATAAATAAAATCTTCATCGGACTTATACCTGAAAGTATTGTAAAAATTGAGTTTTCCGGTTTTAAAATTGACCACATCGAACACCCCCTCCCTCAAATTGACGAACAGCATGTTATCTGCGGTCTTGTTTTTGAAATTGATCGCCAGGCTTTGAAGAAAGACTGACGAATAATGATAAAAACGGGCTTCGGGCCACAGTTCAACAGCTTTGTTGATTGCCTGTACCGGCATGTAATAAATATTGGCCAATTCCAGATTTTTCAGCAGGTCGTATTCCACACTGTTGTCTTTTTGCCCGGGATGATTGAAACGGAGATAAATGCTCCTTTCTTTTTCAATGAACAAAGACAATGGGATCAATGTGCTCATGTCATTGTCGTGGATCACATTGATCTGGTAAAAAGAGGAATCGAGCCAGGGACGCCTTCTGAGCAGTTCTTCCAAACGTCCTGCAACAGATCTCGTTTTTTTCAGTTCTTCGAATGGGAATTTCTCAAAACTTATGAAGGTTCTTTTTTCCGGGTGATACAGCGCAAAAATAAAGGCTTGCGAACCGAACAGAAAGGAAAGCACATAGTTTCCCGTTTCGGTTTCCTGAAAAGACTTGTCGTAAAATCCTATATGTTTATCCCTGTATGGAGGCATAGGGAATGGTTTACTCCCAATTGCCGTCAGTTGAAGCTTCAGTTAACGAACCCAGTTTTAACCCGGGGTACCTGTCTGTATCTTCCATCTTGGCTATCAGGTTAATGACCCTTTGTTTGTCCATCCCTTGAAGAAATGCTTTATAAGGAGCAAGTACCTGAAAAACATGTACCAGCACTCCCCCCCGGTCAATGGTATCGGCGGCCATCTCAAACTCTTCTCCGCCGGAAAAAGGGATAATGGACAATTCCTTTAAAGTATAAGGTTTATTTTTAAATAAAGTATCTTCTACTTTGATATAGCCAACCGTATCATTGATGGTTTTTGTAAATGTCGTGTCGGTCGGATCGGGTATCATTTTCACAACCGGAATTTCGGCAACTGCCAGAAAACTTTCAAGTGAATCGAAACTATTGGCATAATGACCCTCCATTTTTTTGTAGATCAACTGGGCGGTACGAATATCTTTTAATTTGTCAACGACAATCCGCTCGCGGCGCTCTGTCTCTTTTTTAAACCGCAACGGCGCCTGGATGCTTTCGTAAATAAGATATCCCAGTACGACAATGACTATAAATAAAACAACCTGTAGAATTACATTTTTCATGACTCGGAATTTTAGAAGCAAATTTATAATTTTTTTAACTCCGGCAATTGGATTTTGTGATTAAAAATACATTATGGAAAAATAAGGCATTTTCATTAATGGCTCCGGAGGACAGAACATCATGACGAAACTGTTGATATTTCGGGATAATCCGGTATTTTATCCAGGAAACGGTAGCTGTTCAATTGATGGTCTATTTTACAGCAATAATGCTGCAAACCATTGCTGACCAACAGGTAATCCACTTTCATTTTCAGGTTGTAGGCGGCAATCTGGTCAAAAACATGCTGATCAAGTTTTATTTCAGGTGATTTGAATTCAAGGAGCATGAGCGGACTTCCGTTGTTAGCATAAACCACGGCATCAAATCTCTTTTGCATCCTGTTCAGTCTGAAACCTTTTTCGACCGCGATCAATCCGGGCGGATACCCTTTTTCCCTGACCAGAAAATGCAGGAACTGTTGCCGTACCCATTCTTCAGGAGTCAGGGCGATAAACTTTTTACGGAACTCATCAAAGACCTCTTTTTTATCATCCGTCTTCTGTTTTATTTTTAACGGGTATTCCGGTATCGTGAGCTTCATGCTTGAGGGTTTTTCACAATTCAAAAAATAAAATTAGTATTAATTAGGTAACTTTGCAGTCAAATTTTAAAAATGAAAGATAAACACGAGATAGTCGAAAACTGGTTGCCCCGTTACACCGGTATGCCCCTGGAAGATTTCGGCCAGTATATTTTGCTTACCAACTTTAATCATTACCTCGATTTGTTCGCAGAATGGAATGGCGTTGAAATCTCGGATAAAAATGTCCCCATGCCGGCAGCAACCGCCGGAGAAATAACGATGATCATGTTTGGCATCGGAAGTTCCAATGCTGCGACAATCATGGACCTGTTGAGCAGCATTCATCCCAAGGCGGTTTTGTTTTTAGGGAAATGCGGCGGGCTGAAAAAGAAAAATGCAGTGGGTGACCTGATCCTTCCCATTGCCGCTATTCGTGGCGAAGGAGCCTCTGATGATTACATGCCTCCCGAAGTGCCGGCACTGCCTGCATTTAGCCTGCAAAAAGCCATCTCGACAACGATCCGTGATTTTAAAAAGGACTACTGGACCGGCACGGTTTACACGACCAACCGCAGAGTTTGGGAACATGATGAAAAGTTCAAAAAATACCTGCGGAAAACACGAAGCATGGCCATTGATATGGAAACAGCCACCATCTTCACCGTGGGGTTTGCAAATGAAATTTCAACCGGCGCCCTTTTACTGGTTTCCGACCAGCCCATGATACCGGAAGGGATCAAGACCAAAGAAAGCGATGAAAAAGTGAACAGGCAGTTTGTTGATGATCATATCCGGATCGGGATTGAATCGCTGAAACAGTTGATCAACAAAGGGCTTACCGTTAAACATCTTAGGTTCTGATATCCGATGGAATTGAAATATGAGGATATCTTAAATGACATGGGGAACAAAATTTATTCCCCGGTTTATGTCTTTCACGGAGAGGAACCTTATTTTATTGATGTACTGATCAGTCATATCGAACAGAATATTCTTGGAGATACCGAAAGAGAGTTTAACCAGGTTGTAATTTACGGCCGTGAGGTTACGCCGAGAGATATCACAGATATCGCCCGCCGGTTTCCGATGATGGGGAATTACCAGGTCGTGATCGTCAAGGAAGCGCAAGCCATTAAAAATTTCGAAGAACTGGAAGTTTATTTTGATGCCCCGCTGGAGACCACAATTCTGGCGATTGGCTATAAGTACAAGAAGCTTGACAACCGGAAGTCTTTTTACAAAAAGCTTAAAAAGCGGAAAGATGTTGTACTTTTCGAATCGAAAAAACTCCGCGATTATGAAATTCCAAACTGGATTGAAAAAAGTGCGAAAAAGATGGGATTCAGGATCAACCCCGTTGCAACAGAGTTGCTGGCAGAGCACCTGGGAAATGACCTTGGAAAAATATCCAACGAGCTGAACAAATTAGCCATCAACCTGTCGGAAGGTTCTTTAATTACTGAAGAAGAGATTGAAAAGAACATCGGCATCAGTAAAGATTTCAATATTTTCGAACTTCAAAAGGCACTCCGCCAGCGCAACGCATTAAAAGCCCAGCAGATTGTTAATTATTTTGAGGCCAACCCCAAAGAGCACCCTTTGCAGATGATCTCGGTGGTGCTCCACAATTATTTTATGAAAGTTTTTCTTTACCATCATATCGGCAACAGGAAACCCAATGAAATTGCTGCCGAGCTGGGTGTGAATCCTTTTTTTGTTAAGGATTATAAATACGCGGCCAATGTTTTTTCGCCGCAAAAAATAAAGTCCGTTATTTCACAAATACGAACCCTTGACCTGAAAAGCAAAGGTGTGGGCAGCAACGATGCAACGAGTTACGGTGAGCTGAAAGAGCTGATCTATAAGATCATTCACTGATCAGGTGTGTTTTTTACCCGTATTTTAGTGAAAGGGAAAAGATACTTTAGAACCTGTGGATTATAATTTATCTAATTCATAATTTGTACTTCTTCCACCTGATTTTTCTTGTCTCAATATACCTTTTTTTATTAAATCCTTTATGTCCCGTAAAGCCGTGTCTTGTGAACACTTTGTGATTTTTGCCCATTTTGATGTCTTTAATTTCCCTTCAAAATCATCAAGAAGTTTGTTTAGCATCAATCGTTGACGACTGTTTAGTTCTGTATTTTTATGCTTATCCCAAAAATCAGCTTTGTAAAGCACTTTTTTAATTGTTTGTCCTGTATTCTCCAAAGCGTGATAAAAACAGTTGAGAAACCAAACCAACCATTCTGTAATTTCACCGTCTTTATGTTGAATTTTTTGTAAGATGTCATAATAAACTTTTCTTTCTGATGAAATCTGATTTGACAAACTGTAAAAACGTTGGGAACTATCATCCGCACGGGCAAGCAACAAATCGGAAATAGCTCTGGCGATACGACCATTACCGTCATCGAAAGGATGAATAATAATAAACCAGAAGTGTGCAATGGCTGATTTAATAACCAAATCTGTTTTCGTGTTGCTGTTAAACCATTCAAGAAACCTGTCCATTTCGTATTTCACTTGTTCCGGTGGCGGGGCCTGATAATGAATTTTTTCTTTACCCACAGGTCCTGAAACAATCTGCATTTCTCCTTTTCGATAACAACCTGTATCAATTTTATGCATTCCGCTTCTGCCTGTGGGGAAAAGAGCTGCGTGCCACCCGAATAATCTTTCTTCATCAAGAGGATTGTTGTAATTTTGTGTTGCATCAAGCATCATCTCAACCACGCCTTCAACATTCCTGTCAGGATACACCATTCCTGCATACTCCAACCCCAACCTTCTGGCAATGGATGAACGGACTTGTTCGTAATCAAGCATTTCACCTTCTATTTCTGATGATTTTAACACATCAAGCGTCAAAGTTGAAAGCATTGTTTCTTCTTTTGTTGAAAAACCCAATGCACTGATTTGTCCGAGAACCTTTCCTTGCAGATGCCGGACTTTTCCAAGGATAACCTGGATTTCTTTTTCATCCCATGTAAAATCAGGCCAGTTGCTGTATTGCCAGATATATTTTGCCATATTGATTCCTCGTAATGCTACAAATATACAAAATATTCTCCGCATATTTAAGGAGAATAACAGAAATTATCTCCGCATGTTTTTCTTGTTACAGTGGCTGATAAGTTAACGTATAGCGCTATGCAGCGTGCCGTATTGATTTAAAGTATTTTTCTATTTGCAAATATATTTAATTAATACGCATAAACATTATATTTACAACTAATTGCGGTATGCAATATGAGCGCGTGTCATAGGCTGGTTTATTTATTAACTATTTTATTATCAATTTTATAATTCAAGTATCTTTTAGAAAAATAGAGTATCTTTGCAGTTGGTTTATACAATTTTTTATTTCAATCAGTCATTATTTCCTTTTGCTGCTTTAGTAATAAATCTCTCATTCCAGCAAATTGTTTCTCATTGAATTATGGATAGTCGGGCCGGCATTAATTTGTTTTATAACAAAATTAGCAAAAGAGAATTTATGAAAAAACTAACCTTAGGAGTTGTTGGAACTTCAAGAAAAGAAGATGAAAAACGTGTGCCAATTCATCCGGAACATCTGTCACGAATACCGGAGGATATCAGGAAACAATTGATTTTTGAAAAGGGATATGGTGTACCTTTCGGTTTGGATGATGATTTTTTTGTTTCTCAAGCCGGAGGAGTTGCTTCCCGTCATGAATTATTGGCTGATTTAGGTTCGGTAATTATTGCGAAACCTGTATTAGCCGATTTACAGGAAATACGTGAAGGAGGATTCATTTGGGGTTATCCGCATAGCGCACAGCAAGTCGCCATTACACAAACTGCAATAAATCGAAAATTAACGCTAATTGCATTTGAGGATATGTTTGTCTGGTCTCCTGATGGTCAAATAGGCAGACATACATTTTATAAGAATAATGAAATGGCAGGCTATTGTGCAGTTATTCATGCATTACAATTAAGGGGTATTGATGGTCATTACGGTAACCAACGTAAAGTAATCATTTTTAGTTTCGGGGCAGTGAGTCGCGGAGCTATTTACGCACTCAAAGCCCATGGTTTCCGGGATATTACAATTTGTATCCAACGACCGGATTATGAGGTACGTGAAGAAATTTTAGATGTTCATTATGTTCGTATCCGTAAAGGTAATAACGGGGAGGCCAGAATGGTAACTGTTGAACATGATGGCACTGTTCGGCCTTTATCCGATTTAATCAGTGAATCTGAAATCATTATTAATGGCACCTATCAGGATACGGATAATCCCATTGATTTTGTCACAGAAGATGAAAAAGATACTTTAAAATCAGGAAGCTTAATTATTGATGTCAGTTGCGACGAAGGTATGGGATTCTATTTTGCAAAGCCTACAACTTTTAAAAACCCGATTTTAAATATCAATAACATCGTCTATTATGCAGTTGATCATACGCCAAGTTATCTATGGGAAAGTGCTTCAATGGCGATATCTGCAGCACTGATTGTTTATTTGCCAACAATTTTAGAAGGTCGTAAAAGCTGGATGGAAAATCCTACAATTCAAAAGGCTATCAATATCGAGGATGGTGTGGTTAAAAAAGAGTCTGTTTTAACTTTTCAAAATCGTATGTTAAATTACCCACATGATTTTATAAAAAGTTAACGGTCAAAACTTATCAATTCTTGAGAACATCAGATGTTAAATAACTAATAGTTTTAGCATGACATAACAGCCACGTTTATGGTACGTACAGCGTTTAGCTCCACAATTTTTCTACTTACAAATATACTAAATTATGGAACATAATATTCATGTTTACAATTAATTGCGGTATACATTATAGGTATTTTAGGGCTTAGTTTTTAAAATCGTGCAAAGACGTTAAGAATTAAGGTTTCAATATGAGAAGAAACCCTAAGGTCACCTAATTTTAATGAATTTGGATGTCCACATCCATTCCTTAGCTTTAAACATATCTCGAGTTCGTTTTTAACATTTTTCCCTATAACTGAGGTAGAAACTAATATCTGTAGAAAATCATATTCTTTCATTCTACTTAAATCATCTGCAGATTTTGCATTTCTCCATTTACAATCACGGCGCAGCGCTTCATTGTTAAAGTCTGATAATTTATGAGAGATAATAAAGTCATAAAGAACAGAAACAGCACCAACCCATGATAATACTACTGCAGCCCTATAATAATTCGATTCATAGCAATTAATTGCATCTTCGACGAATTTTTTTGTATCAGGATTAGTTAGTTTCGAAAGATGTTTTCTTAAATCATACGCGACTTTAGATTTTATTTCATTTCTTTTCTTCCCGGTTAACGCTTCCACTTTCTTCCAGCCATTAGATGTCAGTTCCCAACCGCTAGTCGTTTTAATGACAAGTCCCTTTGATTTCTTTAAGTATGCGTTAATATTTTTTAGAATAGAATTATTTAATCCAACATTTTCTGCAGTTTTTCTAATCTCTGCATTGCTCTGGGGTCTATCCTTGTGAGCAATACAAATTAGCAACCTTTCCTGATGTGAAAGGTTTTCTTCGTGAACAATATCCTTAATTTCAGTCAGGCTAACCAAGACGCGTTTTTATGTTTGAAGCTTTTGAAGCACTTATAGCATATACACCCGAAGAAGTTTCTAAAAAGGTTCCATCCTTAACAAGTTTATTTAGGTATGTTGTTAGATTAGAGCCATAACTACTTTTATAATAAGCAGATGCTGATTTCATCTCATCAAGAATATCTTTACGGTTGAATTTCTCTTTATTTTGAACAAAAGTTAATTGAGCAGCTGAAGCTATAATTAAATCTGTACCTGATTTTATTGCTAATTTTGCAGCAATTGAACCTGTCGTTCCAACTATTTTGTTACTAGATTCAGCTTGTGAATTCTCCGACTTACCTTCATTAGAGGGCTCAAACAAATCATTATGTTCTGCATGCAAGTCGGAGACTGTTTTTAAAAAAATTGGCAGTTCATCTTTTAGAAAAGCTTCGCTTCCCTCAAATTCAACTTCAATGGAACCCATTTTAATTCTAATCTTACTATTTGTTGTCATATGTAAAAGTTTTTAAATAATATGTCAAAAATAGGCAAATATTATGAAAATATGCAATATTTATGATTTAACTTTTCAACAACTTAAGCCCAACTCGTTTTATCCCTTACAAAGATACCGAATAACATCTGAATATTTTGGGAATTCGGTAAGATTATGTTTGTTTTTCCATCTTCAGTTATTTTCTTTACAGCACCATTGAACGGATAGCGAAACGGCATGAAACTTTTCCGGCCAGGACATCTTCTTTTGGCTTAAAACTTTGTTCATCATGTGTCAGCAGGTCAAAGATTCCGGCTACCTCCATGAGATGTTTATTTTTTGATTCAGGCAGCGTTTTAACCCTGTTTCCGCAACAACATCTTAATTTCCCTTTTTAAAGACTGTTGTGGCGTTGGCCTGGGCTGTGGGCATGATCAGCATATCGTTGATGTTTACATGTTCAGGCAGCGTTGTGGAAAAATATACAACTTCGGCAATGTCTTTTCCCGTAAGAGGTTTGTAACCTTCGTAAACTTTTTTTGCTTTGTCCGCATCTTTGAGCCGTACAATTGAAAATTCCGTTTCTACCAGTCCGGGTGCGATTTGGGTGACCTTTATCCCGTAAGGTAGCAGATCAATCCGCATACCTTTTGAAAGCGCATCAACGGCATGTTTGGTTGCACAATAAACATTACCGTTAGCATAAACTTCCCTGCCCGCAACACTGCCAATGTTGATGATGTGTCCTTGACCCTGTTCAATCATCAACGGGGCAATGGCGCGTGTAATGTAAAGCAGCCCTTTGATGTTGGTATCAATCATTTGTTCCCAGTTATCAATATCTCCTTTCTGAATGGGATCAAGTCCTGCAGCCAGCCCGGCGTTGTTGATCAGGATTTTTATTTTTTGCCATTCGTCGGGTAAGGTTGTGATGAATTTGTCAACTTCCTCTCTTTGACGGATGTCGAAGGGTGCAGGAAAAACGCGAACCCCGTATTTGGAGTCAATCTCACCGGCGATTTTTTCCAATCTGTCAGCTCTTCTTCCCGTAATGATCAGATCATGTTTGTTTTGTGCAAATTTTTCCGCACAGGCCAGCCCGATTCCTGATGTCGCCCCTGTGATCAAGGTGATTTTATTCATTGTTATGTGATTTGAAAAAACAGATTTTTATAAAATGTGTCCGAAAATAGTTAAAATCTTTATTTCTCTTCAATTCATTCAGCACCTATCTCTGCAAACGGATTATTATAACGGAAATAATTTGTAACTAGAGTTCAATTTTTTTATTTCTACGGGTGCATTGAAAATCCCGGAAACTGCTGATCCGCTACCCGATAGCGAAACATAAACGGCTTCGGCATCATAAAGGGTGTTTTTTATTTTTTCCAGTTCAGGGTATTTTATAAAGGCATAGCTTTCAAAGTCGTTAACCAATTCATTTTTCCATTTTTCAACAGGATAACGGATTATTTCAATTAACGGTTTCCGTTTTTTTTCAGGTGTTATGTTGGCATAGGCTTCAGAAGTAGCTATTCTATAGTCTGGTACAACAACAAGGATATATTTTCCCGCCAATGAAAAATCAACCGGTGAAATTTTATCTCCTTTACCCGACACCAGTGCCGGCCGGTTTTCAATAAAAAAAGGACAATCACTGCCTGTCAGCGAGGCCGTTTTTTCCATTTCCCGTTTCGAAAGGCCCAGCGAAAAGAGATCGTTCAGTGCCAAGATGAAATGTGCAGCATCGGATGAACCGCCTCCCAATCCTGATCCAAAAGGAATATTTTTCAGTAAATGAACTTCAACGGCAGGGATATCAAATTGTTTACTGATGATGTTCCAGGCTTTTGTGATGATGTTTTTGTCTTCAGGGATAGTTGTGCCGTACACAACGACCCGGAACCTGGCTGACGGTTGTATTTCAAGTACATCATATAAGGGAAGCGGATAGATCAGGGATTCTATTTGATGAAATCCTTCCACTGTTTTTTCCAGAATATGCAGGCCGAGATTTATTTTTGCATTGGGAAACAAGATCATAATATCAAAGGTACGATAATCGTATTTCTTTTTAACTTTGAACCGGGATTCACCGGAAATTTAAAAAAATGGCGTTAATAAACTCTGTACTTCACTGGCTGATTAAAAAAAGGATACATCAAATAGACCTTTTTATTAAGTATCCTCATGAAATGCAGGAAGAATTGCTGATGAAGCTTGTTTCTTCTGCTGCCAGTACGGAGTGGGGCAAAAAATACGATTACAAAAGCATTAAAACTTCTGATGAATACAGGCAAAGGGTACCTGTGAGTACCTATGAACAATTAAAACCGTATATTGACCGGTTGCGTGAGGGCGAGCAATACATCCTTTGGCCGGAAGAGGTAAAATGGTTTGCCAAGTCATCGGGAACAACAGCGGGCAGAAGCAAGTTTATTCCCATGAGCCAGTCTTCCATCGAAGAATGCCACTATAAAGGAGGGAAGGATATGCTGTCCATTTATTTTAACCTGAATCCCAATTCGGGCATGTTCGAAGGGAAAAACCTCGTAATGGGTGGCAGCGGAGTTTTTCAGGAAGTGAGCAGCACTACTTATTACGAAGGCGACTTATCGGCTATCCTGATGAGCAATTTACCTTTCTGGGCGCAGTTCAAAAGGACACCTTCGCTGGAAATAGCCCTTATGGATGAATGGGAAAGCAAACTGGAACTGATGGCTGAATCCACCCTGGAACATGACGTGCGAAGCATTTCGGGCGTGCCTTCATGGATGCTGGTTTTGTTAAAAAAGATTTTGAAAAAAGCGAAAAAGGAAAACCTGAAAAAAGTGTGGCCCAACCTGGAAGTGTTTTTTCATGGTGGCGTGAAATTTGAACCTTACCGCGAACAATATAATGCCATTATTCCACCGGGAGAGATATTTTATATGAACACCTACAATGCTTCCGAGGGATTTTTCGGCATTCAGGATCAGAAAGACAGCGATGAGCTACTGTTAATGCTCGATTATGGTATTTACTATGAGTTTATCCCGGCAAGTCAGATCGGTACCGAAAATCCCGAGGCTTTTCCATTGTCGAAAGTCAAACCGGGTGTGAATTATGCCATGGTGATCAGTACTAACTCGGGTTTGTGGCGCTATCTGATCGGTGACACCGTCATGTTTACGTCCACCTCTCCTTACAGGATAAAAATAACCGGCCGCACTATGAATTACATCAATGTGGTGGGTGAAGAGTTGGTTGTGGACAATGCCGAGAAAGCCATGGTGATAGCCTGCGAAAAAACAGGTGCTGTGATCAGGGAATTTACTGCCGCACCGCTTTTTGAAGGAAACAACATTTATCATCAGTGGATAGTTGAGTTTGAGCGGGAGCCCGATGACAGCGACTTTTTTGCCGAAACATTCGATAATAGCCTGAAATCATTGAACTCGGATTATGAAGCGAAAAGATATCAGAATATTGTGTTGAAACCGCCTATTCTGAATATTGTTCCTCATAGTACATTCTATCACTGGATGAAAAAACGCAATAAGCTTGGCGGACAAAACAAAGTCCCCCGCTTGTCAAATGACAGGGAATATGTGGAAGAAATACTGGAATTGATTGGAGAAAAGCTGGGTAAAAAATAAAATGATTTTTGATTTTATTTTACCGGCTTCCTTTTTAATAAAAAATCTTAAATTCGTCAAAAAATAAATAAACAATGCATATTGCTGTTGCAGGAAATATCGGCTCGGGTAAAACAACCCTTACCAGGCTTTTAGCCAAAAATTTCGGATGGAAAGCACATTTCGAAGATGTGGAAAACAATCCTTACTTACATAGTTTTTATGAAGACATGCAACGCTGGTCGTTTAATCTGCAGATCTATTTTCTGAACAGCAGGTTCCGGCAGGTGGTCGAAATCAGAAAAAGCGGCAAAAATGTTATTCAGGACAGGACCATTTATGAAGACGCCTATATTTTTGCACCTAACCTGCATGCCATGAACCTTATGTCAACCCGTGACTTTGAGAATTACTCCTCTTTGTTTGAGCTGATGAGTTCTTTCCTCCAGCCGCCCGATTTGATGATCTACCTCAGGGCGTCAGTTTCCACATTGGTGGAACAAATCCAGAAAAGAGGCAGGGAATATGAGGAGTCCATCCGGCTTGATTACCTGAAACTGCTGAACGACAGGTATGAAGCCTGGATCGAAAAATATAAACTGGGGAAACTTCTCATCATCAATGCCGACAACACGGATTTTGAAAATGCGGAAGATCTCAGCGTGGTGATTGATAAAGTGACGGCTGAAGTTCACGGTCTTTTTTAGTCTCTTTCAAAACTTAAAAAACGACAATCATTTTTTCGATGAAAATTCTTGGTGTCATACCGGCCCGTTATGCCTCCACCCGTTTTCCGGGAAAGCCGTTGGCAATGATACAGGGTAGCACCATGGTCAACAGGGTTTACAACCAGGTACTGAAAGCAGAAAAGATTGACCGGGTGGTGGTAGCTACGGATAATGACCGGATATTCGATCATGTAAAAGAATTTGGCGGACAGGCCATTATGACCTGCAAAGGACACGAAAACGGAACCTCCCGTTGTGCCGAAGCCGTTGAAATTCTTGAAAAAGAAAACCCGGGTCTGCGGTTTGATGTGGTCATCAATATTCAGGGTGACGAACCTTTTATTGACCCGCTCCAGATTGACAGGGTCGCCGGTATTTTTGAAGACAAGGCAGCACAAACCGGAACATTGGTCAAACAGATTGATAAACAGGATATCCTGTTTAACCCCAATGTAGTAAAAGTGGTTCTTGGCAAAAACGGGAATGTGCTTTATTTTTCCCGTCAGGCCATTCCGTTCCTGCGTGATTTGCCGGAAGATAAATGGC
The DNA here is from genome assembly GCA_964567945.1 of uncultured Lentimicrobiaceae bacterium. GTDB lineage: Bacteria > Bacteroidota > Bacteroidia > Bacteroidales > F082 > JAADID01. The sequence goes on along the minus strand of CAZMOS010000006.1, from coordinate 6,527 downwards.
TGAAAAAAGCTGTTTTTTACAAGCACATCGGCATTTATGGTTACCGGGTTGAAATACTGGAAAAACTGGTCAGGTTACACCCCGGAAAACTTGAAAAAGCGGAAAAGCTGGAACAATTACGCTGGCTTGAAAACGGGTATTCCATAAAAGCGGAAATAACGGATTTTGAAAGTATTTCCATTGATACACCCGAAGATTTATCAAAAATTAATAACAATCGTTGATTTTAAAACAAATGATTTATTACTTTAGCAGGTTGAGGTAACTGAATTTTAAAAATGCGTGTTGATCTTTACATATCGGAACTTCTGTATGATTTTGAATGTGTTGTATTACCGGGCCTCGGTGGCTTTATTGCGAGTGACCGTCCGGCAACGGTTAACAGGATCAACCATCAGTTCAGCCCGCCATTCCGCAAGCTGACGTTTAACAAATACCTGAAGACAAATGACGGATTGCTTACCGACCACATCGCAAAATCCGAGAACATGCCTTTTGAAGAAGCCGGAAAAGTGGTCGGACAATTTGTTGAAACCTGCCTTGACGATCTGCAAAACAACCGCGTTGTGGTTTTTGAAAATATCGGGCGTTTGCATTATGATAACCGACAGCACCTTGTTTTTGAGCAGGATACAAGTGTTAACTATCACCCCGAAGCCTTTGGGATGACTGAATTTGTTTCACCTGTTATCAAAAGGACCACCGATGAAGAAAAGATAAAAGGTGTAATCCTTCCTGAACGGAAAAAACATACTGAAAGAGCTGACCGGAAAGGTGACAGAGTAGTTGTTAAAAAAAGAAACAGGCGTATCGTTGTTGCTGCGCTTGCCGTATTCATTTTGCTGTTAACGACAGGGGTAGGGGTTATCAAGCAAAATGAACTAAAATCCTATTGGGAAAATCAGGCATCCTTTTTTCAGTTTATCACTTCGCTCAACAGTGAGTACAACTCCGGAACGGATAATGCAATTTTAACTGAAAAAACGATTCATAAAGATAAAAAAGCTGAAACCGCAGGTAATAAATTAGAAAAGCCTGCCACTTTGGTTGTTAAAAATGAGCCCCTAACGAAAAAAGAAAAACCTGCTGCCGGGCCTAAACCGGAAACTCGTGCAAAAGAAACAAAACCTGCTACCCCTCCACATTCTTCTTTAGTTGCCGACCACACAAAAAATGTTGTCCCGGTGAAACCTTCTGCAAAAGTTTATTACATCATCGCAGGCTCTTTCTCCAACAAAACAAATGCAGAAAGACTGGTTGAAAATCTGAGAATGCGGGGTTATGATGCGGTTATGGCCGGTACAAACAAAAACGGTATGTACCGGGTGGCATACATGTCAGTAAAAGGCCGGAAAGAAGCCGGTAAAAAACTTTATGCGATCCGCGGCGAAGAAAATGCAGATGCCTGGATCCTGCGAAAACCGATTTAGATTTAATACTTTTTATTGTGGGCAGAAAGAAAAAGCTAATGCGCTTTGCCGAAAACATGACATTCAGCAATTTGTTTCAACCCTCTTATGAAGAAGTCGTTGAAGGATTCGACCTGAAAGGCGGTTGGCATAAAAATTTTTTCAAAAACAAAAATCCCATAGTTCTCGAACTGGCCTGTGGAAAAGGAGAATATACCGTTGGCCTTGCGCGCAAATATCCCGACAGGAATTTTATTGGTGTTGACATCAAAGGCGCACGCATGTGGCGGGGGTTGAAAACCGCACAGGAGGAAGGGCTGGAAAATGTGGCATTTATCAGAACGCGTATCAACCTGATCGAAAATTTTTTCGGGAAAAACGAAGTTTCCGAAATATGGATCACCTTTCCCGATCCGCACCCGCGTGAATTCAAAGCCCGCAAGCGCCTGACCTCTCCTTTTTTTTTAAGTATGTATGCACGTTTTCTGAAACCCGAAGGAATTATCCATCTGAAAACCGACAACATCCTTTTTTTCGAATATACTAAAGATGTTATCCGTGATTTTGGCCATGAATTGTTATGCGCCGAATACGATATTTACGGAACGGGGTTTAAAGGTGATGCCGTTGAAATTCAGACATTCTACGAGCAAAAATGGCTTGAGTACGGAACAAAGATCAAATACCTGGAATTCCGGTTGAGGAAGTAAGTGTTGGTTCAATGGGTGCAATGGGTGCAATAGTTGCAATGGGTGCAGGGCGGGGGTTTCCCTGTCAGGTTTTCCGCGGCCGGTGTGTTGGCTTCCTTGAGCGGCAGGTTGCGCTCTAAAACACCTTCCAGGGTACGCCTCCGGCGTACCTGGAAAAGTGTTTTTCTTGAAGAGTGTTAACCCAGAAGAGTGTATAAAAGGCAGTCATTAAATTACAGACATTCATCATAATATGGAGCAGGGTTTTTTTCAGAAAGTTTATGAAGTTGTCCGCCGTATTCCTTACGGAAGGGTAACCTCCTACGGTGCCATTGCCGGATATCTTGGAAGCAAAGGGTCGGCACGTATGGTGGGCTGGGCCTTGAACAGTACCAAAAATACCACCGGAAACATTCCCGCACACAGAGTAGTAAACCGCAACGGATTACTGACCGGAAAGCGTCATTTCGGCGGAAAAGACCTGATGAAAGAACTGCTGGAAAGCGAAGGGTTGATCATCGAAGATGACCGGATTGTTAATTTCAAAGAAAAATTCTGGGAACCAGGCAAAGAATTAAATTAACTGGTTAAATAGAACTTATTCATATTATTTCCTCCCTTTGTTTAGAAAGTTATCTAAATTTATTTTCATTGAATTTTACAAAAAAATAAAATGTATTTTTGCTGTTGAAAGAATCATTATTAAAATTAAATCTAAATAAAAATAATAAAAAAATGGCTATTGCAAAACAGAGTGTCACGGATGCTTTAAAAGAGGTCATATTTTTTAAAAAGCAGAACAATATTGTTGACCTGGGTATGATCCATGAGTTACACGTCAACGGGAACCACATTAAAGTTTCGGTTGTTTTCCCCGAACTGGCTGATCCCTCTGTAGGAATAGTGACCAATTCGATCAATAAAGTTTTAAAAGAAAAATTTGGTGACGATGTTACCGTGGACATCAGGCCGATGTCGGAGAAAGAGCTGGGCAAGGGGCCCATGGCCGGTGTAAAAAATATCATTGCCGTGATTTCAGGAAAAGGCGGAGTAGGAAAATCCACAGTGGCTGCCAACCTGGCCATTGCACTTTCCAAAGCCGGAAAAACTGTTGGAATCCTTGATGCCGACATCATGGGGCCTTCCGTTCCGATCATGTTCGGTGTGGAAGGGCAGAAACCAGGCGTTATGCAAAGGGACGGGAAAGGCATTATGATCCCTTTGGAAAATTACGGGGTAAAGATATTGTCCATCGGCTTTTTTGTAGCCCCTGACCAGGCATTGATGTGGCGTGGCTCGATGATCAACAACGCGTTCAACCAGTTGATGACTGATTCGGAATGGGGGAACCTTGATTTCCTGATCATTGATATGCCTCCCGGAACCGGCGACATTCAACTGACCCTGGCGCAATCATATAATATAAAAGGTACTGTGCTGGTGACCACACCGCAAAAAATAGCTACTGCTGATGTGAGAAGAGCTGCCATGATGTACCGTCAGGATAAACTGATCATCCCGCTGCTGGGTATTGTTGAGAATATGTCCTATTTCATTCCGGAAGACATGCCCGACAAGAAATACTATATTTTTGGGCGTGGTGCTACCGATACATTGGCTGAAGAGCTTCATATCCCCATCCTGGGCAGGATCCCGATAGTTGAAAAGATCGTTGAGACCGGAGATAATGGCAAGCCCATTATGCTGGATGATCATTCGCCGGTTTCTGCGGCATTTGCTGATATTGCTGCAAATGTGATGAAAGAAGTAGAGAAAGTGGATGCTTGAATTGCAAAACTAAAAGTGTGAATTATGCCGTATACTAAAGAAGAATTGGAAAAGAAAGTTGAGAATGTTATTGAACAGGTGCGCCCTTACCTTCAGGCGGATGGGGGTGATATCAAACTCATCGAGCTTACTGATGATAATACTGTAAATGTTGAACTTACCGGCGCTTGCGGGGCTTGCCCTTTTAGTACCATGACTTTGAAAAACGGCGTGGAGGCGACTTTAAAAAGAGTGCTGCCGGAGATCAAAGAAGTTGTTGCGATAAACCTGTAAAAGATTTTCAGGATAAATATTTTGCCACAATGGGCATTCTTCTGCCCATACCGAAAGCCTTGGAGGATACCCTCAAAATAGGAGGTGTCTGGTAACGCTTGTATTCATTGGTATTTACCATTTTTAAGATTCTCCTGACCAGTTTCTCATCAAATCCCATTTCGATGATTTCTTTGGGTCCCTGCCTTCTTTCGATATACTGATACAAAATCTCGTCAAGACTCTTGTAATCAGGTAATGAATCCGTGTCTTTCTGCCCGGGCCGCAGTTCTGCTGACGGGGGTTTGGTGATGATGTTTTCGGGAATGACCTCCGACTCACGGTTGATATACCGGGCAAGTTCAAAAACCTGGGTTTTATAAACATCTCCCAGCACCGAAAGCCCTCCGTTCATGTCGCCATACAAAGTGCCGTAGCCAACGGCTCCTTCGCTTTTATTACTTGTATTCAGCAGGATGTAACCGAATTTATTGGATAAAGCCATCAGGATCACACCTCTGATCCGGGCTTGCAGGTTCTCTTCGGTAACGTCAAACGGCAGGTTTCTAAAAAAAGGTTTTAAAATTTCTTCAAAAGCCCGGAAAGGTTTTTCTATTTCAATGATGTCATAGGGCATGGCCACATTATTCGCCAGGTTCACAGCATCAGTCAGGGAATGATCACTCGAAAAACGGGAAGGTAGCAACACGTTGTAAACATTCTCGTGTCCCAGCGCTTTGGCAGCCAGCACGGATGTAACTGCCGAATCAATTCCTCCCGAGAGCCCGAGAATAGCTTTTGTGAATCCCAGTTTCCTGAAATAATTCTGAATACCCATCACCAGTGCATCGTGGATCATACCGATCACGGGACGCTGATTGGTAATTCCACGAATGCGTCTTCCCTGATTGATGTCATCCAGTTCATAAACCCGGAAGTCCTCTTTAAAATAAGCCATTTCATCCAGTATTTTTCCTTTGCTGTCCATGACCAGGGATCCGCCGTCAAAAAGCAGCTCGGTTTGCGCACCCACATGATTTACATAAAAAAGAGGCAAATGATATTTCGTTGCATTTTTCCGAAGCACATCGGTACGGATATCAATCTGGTGGTAATTAAATGGGGAAGCGGCAATATTGATGATAAAATCGGGCTTCAATCCGATCACTTCATCCATGGGGTTAACGGTATAAAGCGGGTTTTCCGTAATATTCCACAGGTCTTCGCAGATATTTATAGCGATCTTAAATCCTTTGAACGACAATAATTCAAACTGCCGGTTGGGTTCGAAATAGCGGTATTCATCAAAAATGTCATAATTGGGAAGGAGCGTTTTCAGGAAATGTTTCTGCACTTTTCCTTCCCACAAAAATGCGGCAGTATTGTAGAGAGGTTTCCCTTTTTTGTTCGGATTGAATATGGGCGTGCCGATTATTGCCGCTGTTTTTGTACAATGTGCAGCTATTTCAGCTATAGCAAGATTGCATTTTTTTACAAAGTCTTCAAACTCAAGAAAATCACGGGGAGGATAACCCGAAATGGCCAGTTCGGCAAAAACTACCAGATCGGCCCCGGCTTTTTCAGCCCGTTGGATCTTCCGGATGATCTTCCGTTTGTTATCGGCAAAGTTGCCGATATGGTAATTGAGTTGTGCCAGTGCAATTTTCACAGCAGATCGAAATTAAAACAAAAATGCCACATTGTATTCAATAAAATTATTTCTTCCGTTGTTTTTTATTTCAGGCTTAAGCCGGTTGTCTCCTTTCAGGATATTCACAAAACCGTTATTAAACCTGAAACCGGTCCGCACAAAAGAAGAGCCTGAAACCGGAATTTCAATACCCAGGCCAAGTATCAACGCTTCACGCGAAAAAGCCAGCTCATCATAGATATCTTTTGTCCCCGATGTGTGTGACCCTTCTTCACCGGTAAACGAATCGTCAGCCTTTCCGCTTAACAAAAAACCCAGTCCGAAACCAACCTGTCCGTATATCCTGATCTTATCTTTAATGTTTTTGGTTTTCAAGGTAAGAATTAAAGGGACTTCGAGGTATTTTGTTTTAAATATCCGTTGAATTGTACCCGGTATGGAATCATACACGTAAGGCATCGTCATGCTTCCATTAAGATAAATCACATTGAAACCGGTGGTGAATGACACACCTTCCATAAGAAAAACATCAGTTAAAAAACCCCAGCTACCTCCGAAATGAATTCCATCGTTTTTATATTGTTCAACACTGGTGGCAAACCATCCTGCATTAACACCTCCCCCAAACCCGAATTGAACGACTTTTTGCTGCGCCTGTAAATTAGCAGAGGTTAAAAAAATAATAAGGATAATTACACGTTTCATCTACAGGATTTTCTCGTAAAAGGTGAATAATGC
>CAZMOS010000005.1:21221-59718 GCA_964567945.1 uncultured Lentimicrobiaceae bacterium | reverse complement strand
GCCGAAATTTTAAAGCCTGTCTCATTTATTTGGGGCAGGCTTTTTTTGTTGGAGTTGATTAATGTGTAAAATTAGCGATAAACAAAGATCATAGCGTATATTATCAAAAAGATCAGCGCCAGCCCTATTCCCAAAGCGGTAAACCCAAAGATTCTTATCCAGCGTTCCTTCTCTTTAGATATTGGCCCTGCCATTTTGGATTCAAAATCTTTATTTTTAACAAACCTTTCATATTCAAACGGCTTATCGTGTTTAACTTCTTCAAGTGATACCCTTCCGGAAAAAATAACCGGATCCAAAGGAAATTTATCGGGGCGGAAGTGGGTGTTAAAAAAGTGTATCGTAAAAATGAACCCAACAGCAAGCAATGCTTCGTCGCTATGAATAATCGTAGCCACATTGATTATCCAGCCAGGCAGAAAATAGGTAAAAAATACTGGGAACCAAAGAATCAACCCTGTTCCGCCAATGATAAATACTCCCCAGAATACAGCGAAGTAGTCAAATTTTTCCCAATAGGAAAACCGTCCGAATTTAGGTTTTTCACCCTTCCCAAAATACCACCTTACATGTTCCATGAACTGTTTTACATCGTGTAAGTTGAACATAAGGGAATTTTCACCAAAAATAAATGCCGACCAGGATATATTTGTTTGTTGTTTCATTTTTGCTACCTGTCGCAAATGAAATATGAATACACCAATCAACGTCACGGCAGCAATCCTGTGAAGTACCTCTGTCACACGAAATCCACCCAAAAAATCGGATATTACTACTGCCCAGTCTGTATAAGAAAACTTCAGGCTCATGCCGGTTATAGCTAATGTAAAGAAAGACAAAAGCATGATAAGATGTATGATTCGCGAAGTTTTACTAAAACGCATGTAATATTTTTCAGGCCGGGAATTTTTATATACGCGCCATTGTTCACGGGTCTGCCATAAACGGCGGAGCCATAATATGTTGTGAATAATGAAAAATGAAAGCGTTCCCACTAATAAAATGGTCATAAACCAGAAAGTATAGAACAGATAGGGATACTTTTCCCTGTTATGGTGCGTGGCATGAGTAAGATACCCGGCAAACTCCCTGTGCACACCCTGATGACATTTGCCACAGGTTTTCAATTCATTATTATAACCTAAGCTGGAACGCGGGTCGTCGGGTGGCAGGATTTTATGAGTTCCATGACAATCCCAGCATTTGGCTGCTCGCTCTTCACCCAATCTGGAAACTTGCCCATGCACCGTTTCGAAATAGGTTTTAGCCTCCTCCTCGTGGCAATTTCCACATTTATACATCATATTGGTTCGGTAACCTTTTATGTTTATCCGGCTGATATCGTGAGAACTGTGACAGGTTTCGCAGACTGGTAGCTTTTTCTTTGTTCTTACATTACCGGGCCAGTGAACACTCATTTTAAATTTATCTTCGATTCCTTTATGGCACTTTCCGCATGTATTTGCCAGATTCTTTGGGTTTACTGAAGATTCAGGATTTTTAGGGGGGAGCTGATGATGGGCAGTATGGCAATCAGTACATTTGGCCGCAACCACCAGGCCGCTTTCCAACAACCCTTTCCCGTGAACGCTTTGAATATAACTTTCTACGATATGCTTATTTCCACCTACCATTTTGGCTGCGGTTTTCCCTGCACCGTGACAACTTCCGCAAAGTTTAGGAATATTGGTGGCAAAAATAGGTGAAGTCGGAAGCAGGTGACTTTGAGTTTTATGCGGGTTATGGCAGGTAATACACACGGGGGCATCAGGGTTGTTTTGTTCAGCCAGTTTACCATGAATACTGTTTTTATATTGTGTTACTACATCGGCATGACAGATACTGCAATCCACGGGCTTGGTTATGGCATCGCAAGGACGTTTAAGAATACTTTTCACTTGGGTATGACATTGCGCACAAGTGATTTTAACATGAGTTGAAGAATTATACGCCTTTTTGTCAACATAAAGGGAAATGGTTTTGCCATCCTTTTCCATAGTGAGGTTTTTATCCGAGTGGCAACGGAAACACTCTTTATTGCTTACTCCTTTCAGGTTAACAGGTGTAAGCCTGATTTTATGAGGCGGATGGCAATCAGTACAGACGGGAATTTCGTGGGGCGCTTTCTCCCATAGTTTACCCTCAATAACCTTAACGTGCACTTTCTCTATCCGTGAATGACACCTGGCACAAGTCTCTGATACATTTTTCGGGTTAATACTGGACTCCGGGTTGTTATAGTCCAAAATGAGATGAGCATTATGGCAGGAGGTACATACGGCCGTAACTTTCAGTCCCATTTTGAAAAGCCCCTGGCCGTGAATACTCAATGAATAATTTTTCAGGATTTGCTTTTGAGGGATATTGTATTTCAGCGAGACTTTTGAACCTTCGTGATGGCATCGCCCGCACAAGAGAGGAATATTCATTGTCGAGATAGGTGAATCGGGATCCGTACGGGATTGGATATTATGAAATCCGTGACAAGTGATACAACTCGGGGCCAACAGGTTGCCTTTCAACGCAGCCCGTGCGTGCACGCTCTTCGACTCGTTACCAACCTCCTTGCTATGGCATTTGGCACAAACCCTGATCTCTTTATTCTCTGTATTTGGTTTGCTTACGTTGTGTCCTGTATGGCACTTTATGCAACCAACTAAAGGTTTACCCGCCTTCCTGACGTCATGAACACTTTGCTCAACAACTGTCAACTGTTTTGAATGGCACTTTCCACACAGATCAAACGAATTGCTCACATTAGTTGGTGAATCAGGATTATCCGGAGATAAGACATAATGATAGCCGTGACAGTAAACGCAGCCCTTCGATGGAAAACCGGATGTCTTGGCCCAACTACCGTGTGGGCCCTTTTGGAGTTCGCTCCCTACATCATCATGACAATCTGTACAAACCACAGGTTTGGGGGTCTTGGTGTGCGGGTATTTTGTATCTGCAAGGTCTTCATGACAATCAGTACAATCCAATTCATTTTCACCATGAACAGAAGCCTTGAATTTGGTGGGATTAACATACAATGATATTGTTTTATGATCTTTTTGGGTTACTAATGTTGTATCGCTGTGGCAACTTAAACATTTGGATGATTGAGAGTATAAGATTTGGTTATCGAGCAATAAGAATATAACTATGATAAATAAAGGAACATTATTTTTAAAAGCTTCTGTAATTTGGTTTGACATAATGAACCTTTCAAATTAATACCCTCAAAGTTAATGATAAATTCTAAGTTCACGGATGATAAGATGAAAACAATCCGTTTTTTGTCAATATAAGTATTTGATTTTCCTTACTTTTTGAATATTGTGCCAAATACCTGCCCGACTGGTCAGACGGGCATCCATCAGGAATGTCATGGATTTTTGTGGCTAATACACGAAACGGGGTTTTCGGAGGTGACTCATATTTTTTAAAAAACAGAGCCTTCCTTTGCTTTGTATTCTTACTTATAAATACAACACGCAGGATCAAGGTTTAGCCTGCTTCTGAATAAAGGGATGTTAACAAATTGATGCAGCAACTTTTTTGCTGATTTAGATGTCTGTATATTAGCAAACTTAAAAATTGTTAAATTTTTTTTGCCATGATTGTTAGGTACAATAAAGAAAAACTGTAAATTGTGCCTTTTATTTTAAGCCAGAAAAACAATTATAAAATTAAGCCGAAGAATATGAAAAAAAGAAAATTACCCTTAAAACTCTTTTTGATTTTCAGTATTTTGGGAGCATCCATCTTTAGTTTTTTCTCTTTTAAGGAGGCTCCGGAGCAATCTCACCGTGGGAAAAGTGGTCAGCTTTTAAATGAAATTAAACCGGCAATAGAGTTTTTTTCCATGATCAGAAACAACCAGCACACCGGTTTGATCACACCGGCCGACCTGAAATTGGTTTCTGAAGAAATGGAAAAGGTTTCGGTTTCCAGGGAATTGAATCTTGAATGGTTACAACTTGGGCCGGATAACATGGGCGGAAGAACCCGTGCTATTTTGTTTGATCAGGCTTCCGAAACCGGAAACAACATATACGCAGCAGGTGTTTCAGGAGGTATTTTTAAGTCGGAAAACCAGGGAACAACATGGAAAAAAGTGAATATGGATTCATACAACCTGTTTGTTACCTGTATGACGCAAGCGCCGAATGGGGATATCTATGCAGGAACCGGTGAAAGTTTTGACGCTCACATGTATTCCGGTTTGGAGCAGATGGGCTATACAAGCGGTTTTATGGGTACTGGCATTTACAAATCTTCAGGCGGGGATAATTTTTCATTGCTGGAATCAACAAAGCCTGAATTTAACAATATTGAAAGCAACTGGGCCTTTGTTAACGAACTGGCAAGCGATCCGAACAACAACAGGATCTATGCCGCGACAAATACCGGTTTGAAATACACAATTGACGGCGGTACAACATGGAAAACAGCAAAAGACAGTGAAGGAAATGAACTGACGGGTTTTGCATGGGACGTACAGGCCGGTTCCAACAGCGTCGTGGTTGCTTGTGTTGATAACCTGGCTTATGTTTCTGCAAATGGCGACGTAAACAGCTTTGTCCTTCGCTCCACAGGAGATTCGGTAAGCCTTCCCAATTCGGATGTAGGCCGTATCAAATTTGCCATTGCCCCTTCTAATCCGTCAATTATTTACGCAAGTGTTATAAAAGAAGACGGTGACCTGAACAGTATTTTCCGTTCAGAAGACGGAGGCCAGACATGGCGGGTGATCTTACCCTATACCCAGAGTGTTGATATTTTCAATAAACAGGGGATATACGATAATGCTTTAACTGTTTTTCCTGAAAATCCCGATAAGGTTTTGATCGGAGGGATTGACATGTGGCAGGGTGAAATGTATCAGGAACAGGGTTATTTTGAATGGAAATCGGTTTCTCAAAGCCTGATCGGGTCTTTGTTGCCTGATTATTTGCATGAGGATCATCATACTTATGTATTTTTCCCCGGTTCAAACAGCCGTTTTATGGTCGGAACAGACGGGGGTGTTTTCAGAGGTGAGTTTGCAAGTAATGTTTATTCTTACGAAACCAGTAACCGGAATTATTTTACTACCCAGCATTATGCCGTGGGAATATCAGGATTAAAAGATTATGTGATCGGTGGCTCGCAGGATAATGGGTCAATAAAAATTACCGGTAAATCAAATACAAAACAAGGTGAAATAATAAGTGGCGGAGAGGGGGGGCCGAGCGCCATTTCCATCATTAACCCCGATGTAATTGTTGTTACCTCCACAAATGGCGTTATCAGACGTTCGGATGATGGCGGTGTAAATTATTCGGTTACCAACCAGTTTCCCGGTTCTGGTATTACCAATTCCGCATTCAGGACACCGATCCTTCTTTATGAAAACTTCAACAATACATTCAGTACCGATTCAATCTGGTATCATGCAAAAAAAGACATACCAGGGGGGACAACAATCCAGGTTAGAAGTCATAACGGAGGACAACCATTCTACTATACAACACCAGCGGATGTGGACCTTTCCCCGGGAGACTCAATTCAGATTCAGGATATTGTGACCTGTTATCTGTTTGTAGGTGTGGCAAATAAAATTTTTTATACCAAAGAGCTTCTACAGTTTGATAAATCTCCCGAATGGTTTAAAATCTCCGATGCTTCTTATGGAATGCAGGGCGTTCCTTATAGCATGGCTTTGTCCGGTGACGGTAATCATTTATTTTTAGGAACCCTTGATGGAAAACTTTACAGGATATCAAATCTGAATAAAGCCACAACTTTTGAACTGGCAGATGTTTCAAGTCCTGCATGCATCGTTTCTACACAGCCGATAGAACTGCTTGTTCCGGGAACAACCGACGAGATCAGCCAGGTTGTAACCTCCGTTTCGGTAAATTCACAGGATCCGAACAAAGTGATGTTGACTCTTGGTAATTACGGAAATGATTTCTATGTCATGTATTCCGACAATGCACTGGATCAATTTCCGCAATTCGGGTCACGGCAAGGCAACCTGCCACACATGCCGGTATATTCGTCAATTCTTGAAATGAGCAATCCTGATATTGCAATTCTGGGCACCGAACACGGTATTTTTGTCACAGAGAATATTAATGACCAGCCGCCTACATGGAAAAAAGACCAGACAGACATGGGAAGTGTGGCTGTATTCGACCTGAAACAACAATTGGTCGCCCAACCCCCTATGCGGGTTACGCTGATTAATGGAAATGAGGTAACCTATGAAGATTATCACGGAACAACAAACTGGGGAAGCATTTATGCGGCAACATACGGAAGAGGAATTTTCAGGTGTGATAATTTTTTTCTGGTTGGAATGGATGACAATCCGGCAAAAGAAAAACAAGAACAATTGAAATTATATCCCAACCCTGCTTATGATCACACTACACTTGAACTGAACTCGGATAATAATAAAAATATCAACCTGTATGTTTACGACCTTTCCGGAAGGATGATCTATACTCAAAATGTCAGGCTGGTTAAAGGGGTTAATAAAGTACAGATTGATGTGAACAGGTTCAAAAAAGGAACTTACATTTTGCGTGTTATTTCTGATGAAGGAAGTCATTCCTCGAAATTTATTGTTAACTAATATGTGAAAAGGTTAAAATTATGAATATGAAAAATATATTTTCTCTGATTGCAGCCCTGGTGTTTTTAGTTTCAATCCAGGTACAGGGACAAAGCAGAATTTATCCACCCAGCCTGCGTGCACCTGAAAACGGTGAAACCGGACAGAACCCGAATGTAATCCTTGACTGGGATGCTGTTACCGGTCAGACCACCGATATTACTTACGAGGCACAACTGGCTACTGTTTCTGACTTTTCTGATGCCATTACTTTTCCACGTACGGAATTAACAGCCGTCGAACTTGAAAATCTCGAGTTTAGTAAAATATATTATTGGCGGGTTAAAGCCTATGATGCGGACGAACCGTCAGGCTGGTCCGAAGAATGGTCCTTCAGGATAGTGGGCACTGTTAATGTTAAAGGCCCGAAATTGGGAAAAGAAGTGTATGTAAATCCGGAGGTTAATTGGGAGCCGATTACCGGCTTAACAAAATATGAGATGCAGGTGGATACCGTTTATGACTGGAATGTCGGAAATACGGAAACGTCAGATGATATCCTCGGAGCTTTTGTGGTGGATGAAACGCATGCCTGGGTAGTCGGAGAAGGAGGAATGGTAAAATTTTATGATGGCGCTTCCTGGGCTGACCAGGACGGGGGAACAACCGAGAACCTGAATGCCGTTTACTTTGTAAGTGTTGATAATGGTTACGCAGTTGGTGATAACGGCACAGTTATTCATTTTGACGGAACTGCCTGGTCACCGGTTGATGCGGGAACCACAAACGATCTGAATTCGGTTTATTTTCTTGACTCCGATAATGGCTGGGCCGTAGGCTCTTCGGGTGCAGTGCTGAATTATTCATCGGGAAGCTGGACTGAAACCACTCCCGGCAGCAATGAATTATTTGGTGTATTTGCATTGAGCAACACAAACGTCTGGGCATGCGGTGCCGGTAAAATAGTTATGCATTTTGACGGTACCGGCTGGACAAGTGAAGAAGTGGGAACCAAAGACCATTATGCCATCTGGTTTACGGATGCCGATAATGGATGGGTAGTTGGGAAATCGGGTAAAATAAGCTATTTTAACGGTACGGAGTGGAATGATCAGAAATCAGGGGTTAACAAAGACCTGTATGCAGTATGCTTTGACGGGCCCGCTGGTTATGCTGCCGGGAAAAGCGGAACCATTCTTCAGTATCTTGGCGCATGGCAACAAAATGCCTCACCATCCGGAGATAACCTTAATGCGGTCTGGTTAAACAATGGAGCGGGTGTTATTGCCGGAAAGGGTGGCTTTGCGATGACGAAGACAGAAGGATTTAACAGCTCTTATGCTCATCTTGTCAATATCCCTCCCGATTCTTCAACCTTTCAACTGGAAAACCTTCCTTTCGGGGCAAATATTTATTACAGAATGCGGGCCATGCATCCCGGAGACACCACTGTCTGGTCGGCAACAAGAATGATGGTTACTTTTCCAACAGTTGAGTTGAAAGAGCCGGATAACAATCTGACCGACGCTGCCCTTTCCCAATTGTATAAATGGAAAGAATATAGCGGGGCTTCACAGTATTTCTTTGAAATTGCCGAAAACGAGAATTTTGAAGAATCGTTCACCTTTGCCTCCGATTCAAACTCCATTAATTTCAATACCTTTTATTTTGATGCGGAATGGTGGTGGCGTGTAAGAGCCGTTCATAAACTTGATGTATCTGACTGGAGTGAAGTCTGGACATTCACCACAGTTAATTCGGTGAACCTTGTCAGCCCCGAAGACAGCATGGAGAATGTTACTTTTTGCCCGCTTTATAAATGGGAGGAAATAGAAGGGGCAACAGGATATCAAATCTGGATTGATACGACGGCCGACTTCCAGGAGGCAATGAAAGAAACGGTTAACACACCTTATTTTCAGTGTAAATCTCCTTTGGAGAGGAAAAAAATGTATTACTGGAAAGTCCGTGCGATCTCTACGTTGGACTCTTCGGATTTCAGCCCCACATGGTCGTTTATAACAGAGGGTTATACCGGTATTGAAGATCATTTCGGGGACAACTCTATTGAAGTTTATCCCAATCCGAATAACGGAACATTTACTTTAAGAATTTACAGCCCTGCCGGAGAGATCTATGAAATAAGTGTGTCGGACCTGGCAGGTAAACAGGTTTATTCCCGACAACTGAAAACTACACCCGGGGATAACCAGATAAAACTTCATCCTGACGGGATCAGACAGGGAATGTATATACTCCGCATCAGGCAAGGGAACGATGAAGTTTCAAAAAAGCTGTTTGTTAAATGATAAACCCAAAAAGAAAAAATAAGGAGTCCTGAAGGGCTCCTTTTTTTGTGCCTGATGATCATTTATTTTTTTATTGCCTTCAGGCTCTCCGTCTTTTTACCGTCAATGTACATGACGATGTGGTAAATGCCCGGGAGCAGGTAGTTGCCGTTTTGGTCATCTCCAATCCACTGGATTTCGGATTCGCCGGGCGGGGTGTAACCCGGTTTGAGCAGCTTTTTCAGAAAATCAGCGGATCAATACTTGTTATACCGTTTTCCGAATGAAAAAGTAAGGTATCCTGTGGGGAAAAAGATTTGATTCTTGGAATTTGCCATTATGGTCATCCCCATTGGAAGGACGTCCATAACGACTCCAATTTCCAGGGCGGTAATTTTTGTGTTTCGTCTTCCGAACTCAAAATTCAACCCTATTTTTCCATAAACACCCGGATGCAATGTGGTTTCGCCCAAGCCTTTTGTAAAAGGCGCCCTTCCGTAAATATCGTCCCATGACTGCTGTGAAGGATCGAAACGCTCGGTCCTGATTTCATAGGAATACCCGCCACCGGGTGCTTCATAAAAATAAAGTACATATAAATAATAGGGTTTTGCAAGGCCCAGGCTGACCCCTCCTGCGTAAGTTAACCTCAATTCAATCCCGCCCCAGTAAGGTTTCCTGTTGAGCAGTTTTTTCCAAGTCATACCTCCCCGGAGAAAAAAAGCTTCATTCACTTTTCCGTAAACATAACGGCGGGAATTGGCAAAATAAGGATTGATGATCTTAATTTGCTTGTAAGAACGCATACTTACAAACTCAAATTCCCACATCCTTGTTTTGAAATAGGTGATCCTTTTACCGGTTCGATACTGAATACCAAGCCCCAGGCTATGGGCTATAATGCCAAATGTCCACTGTTTGTTGTATAAGATTTGATTTTCGAGTGTATCAATACCCTCGGTATCAAATTGCCCAAAAATTTCACCACTGCTCATTATGAACACAAACAGTACGAATATTTGAACAATTCTTTTCATGATGATAGGATATAATATACCGTTTTAGTGTGTTTTGTCCAAACGGGTTACATTTTCCATGACGAGAGACCTGATCCTATCTAATATTTTACCTCTTTCTGATATTTGTATGATTCACCATAAGCAGCACACTTACTTGAAGACTGGCATGAACTAGCCAATATTACCATCAATACTACTACAGATATTACGACCAATAATTTTTTCATAATTTTACCCTCTAATGAAAATAAGCTCTATGTGCCTGACAAAGAAACACAGATTTTACCTAAATAACAAAAAATTTATGAAATTATTACAATTACAGTACCAAAAAACCGGATATGACACAAAATTCACCTCAGATTGAAGAAAGTTGGCGTGAGGCCTTGATTGAAGAATTTGAGGCTCCTTATTTTATTGAATTAAAGGATTTTATTAAAAAGGAAAAAAGCCTTTACCGTATATTTCCACCGGGGCCGCAAATATTTTCCGCCTTCAATCTGACCCCTCTTCCTGCGGTCAGGGTAGTGATCATCGGACAGGATCCCTATCATGGCAGCGGGCAGGCACACGGGCTTTGTTTCTCGGTACCTGACGGGATACAGGTGCCGCCGTCACTTGTCAATATTTACAAGGAACTGAATGATGACTTGGGAATCCCGATACCCAAAACCGGAAATCTTGAGAAATGGGCAAGGCAAGGTGTATTATTGCTGAACGCAACATTAACGGTACGGGCAGGGCAGGCAGGTTCACACCAGGGAAAAGGATGGGAAGTTTTTACAGATACTGTGATCAAAACGGTTTCCGATTTGCGTGCCGGCGTTGTTTTTTTGCTCTGGGGAAAATATGCCCAGGAAAAACAATCATTGATCAATTCGCAAAAACATTTTATCCTTACTGCTCCTCACCCTTCGCCTTTCTCGGCCAACAGGGGATTTTTCGGATGCAAACATTTTTCAAAGGCAAACAAATTTTTAGAAGAAAACGGTTTGGGAGCCATTGATTGGAACCCGGTTGATCAGTAAAATTAGATTTTTCTAGCAAAGAATAATTTTTATATCTTGCGCAATTAAATTTAACTACTACATTATGAAAAAAATTATCTTTTTTCTTGGAGCGGTATTCATTGCCTCAACCGTGATGGCAGGAGGATACCAGGTTCGTTTGCAGGGAAACAAGCAAACAGGATTCGGACTTGTGGGAACACCGATGATCTTCGGGTCGAGTTCACAGTTTTACAATCCGGGCTCTTTATCATTTATGAAAAAGAAGTGGGATTTTGATCTGGGCGCCAGTTTTATTATGTCATCAGTGGCTTTTCAAAAGTCCGAAAGTAATTATCAGGCCGAGTCGGATAACCCGGTCAGTACACCGTTTTATTTTTACGGTGCATATAAAATAAGTAAGCTGATAACTGTCGGCCTTGGCATTTATACACCTTACGGCAGCTCGGCTGTATGGAATGATGACTGGGCCGGACGACTGTTGATCCAAAATATTTCGCTTAGTGCGATCTTTATCCAGCCCACCATATCATTTAACATCAATGATAAATTAGGTATCGGTGCCGGATTTGTTTATGCTATCGGAAACATCAGTTTAAGAAAAGCCCTGAATTACAGTGGCGATTCTTATGTTGACCTTGAAGGTAAGGCAAACAACATTGGGTTCAACGTCGGTTTGTACTGGCAGGCACTTGATAATCTGTCGTTCGGAATTGATTACAGGTCAGCTATCAAAATGTCGGTTACCGACGGGGATGCAACTTTCACTGTTCCGAGCGCATTGCAGGGAACCCTGCCGCCGAACAATACCTTTAGTGCGGAATTGCCTTTGCCGGCCAACCTTGATTTTGGCGTGGCTTTTAATGCATCAGACAAACTTACTATTGCCCTCGAAGTGGACTGGGTAATGTGGAGCGCTTATGATACGCTGAGTTTTGAATTCGGGGAAAAAGGAGATCTCCTGGATTCGGATAATCCGAGATTGTATAAAGATACTTTTATCCCAAGGCTGGGAATCGAGTATGATGCCAGCGAATTGATTAAGGTAAGAGGTGGTTTCTATTATGATCCCACACCCACAAACGCAGATTACTTTTCACCTGAAACGGTCAGCCTGAATAATATTGCCTATACACTGGGTTTATCAATTATGCCTGTTGAAGGGTTAAGCATTGATATTTCATGGCTTCAGTTGTTCGGACAAAAAGCTGAAAAGAATTATTCCCCTGATAATTTCAAAGGGACTTATAAGAATACAGCCATTGTGCCCGGAATAGGTATCAGCTATAGTTTTTAACCCATAAATTTCAATACAATGAAAACAAGAAATTTAATATACATCGTTTTACTTCCGTTACTGTTTGCTACGTGTAAACCCGTAGTTGATGATTTTACACCCAGTAAAGGGAGTGCAGATTTTACAAGTTTTGTTGCCATTGGCAATTCCCTGACGGCGGGTTATGCTGCCGGAGCGCTTTACAGATCAGGACAAGAAGTTTCTTTTGCAAAAATTGTTGCCCAGCAAATGGCGTATGCCGGAGGTAACGGGCAATTCAATATACCCTTAATGCCTACTGATGAGGGAGTCGGTATCGTTGCAGTGACTGACACCGGCCTGATCCTCAGGACAAAACTAGTTCTAGGGTATTCAAAAGACTGTCTGGGAAATGTTTCGCTCGGGCCTGTACCTGCTGACCCGAACCCGGATCAACAGGCGCTTGCAGTAAGGCTGACAACTTCTGTAGCCGGCCAGGGACCTTTTAACAACCTGGGTGTTCCCGGAATAAAAGTCGGACACCTTTTCGCTCCGGGGTTGGGTATGTTTAATCCTTTTTACGGTCGTTTTGCCGATGACCCGGTGACAGACCGGCTTATTGACGAACCGGCAAAAGTGAATCCTACCTTTTTCAGTTTCTGGATAGGTAACAATGATGTGCTCGATTATGCCACATCAGGTGGATTACTTCCCATAACTCCCGTTGCCGGCGATGTTGGGACCGGATTCCAGGCAAGTTATGTGGCGGCATTGCAAACTTTATTACAGGTCGTATCTCAGGGTATTGTAGCAAATATTCCTGATGTTACTTCCATTCCGTTTTTTACTACAGTACCTTACAATGCAATAGTTTTAACAGATCAGGCCCTTGTTGATCAACTCAATGAAGGTTATGCAGTATATAATTCCACAATGGAATCATTAGGATTGCCTTACAGGATTAACTGGACATTAGGAGCCAATCCTATGGTAATTGCTGATAAAGACATGGGAGTACCTATTCCGCAGTTGAATATCCGCCAGATAAAAGAGGGTGAACTGGTTCTGCTCACTGTACCCCAGGATTCGTTAAAATGTGCCCGCTGGGGGACAGCCAAACCGGTTCCCGATCAGTATGTACTTACGGATATGGAAATTGAAAACATCAAAACCGCTACCGATCAGTTTAATGCGATCATAAAAGAAAATGCCGATGCAAACGGACTGGCTTTTATTGATGTAAATGCACTGTTAATGAAGCTTAAATCACAAGGTATTATGCAGGACGGTGTATTTTTCACAACGGCTTTTGTAACGGGTAATTTCTTTTCGGAAGACGGTATCCACATGTCACCACAGGGAAATGCGCTGCTGGCTAACTTTTTTATTCAAACCATCAATGCAAAATACAATGCGAACATTCCGCAGGTAAATATCACGGATTACACGCCGTTGGTTCTTCCGTAACAAATAGATAATAAATATTCAAAAGCGGGCCAGGTTGTTGCCCGCTTTTTTATTTTTTTGTAAAAAAGAATTCAATGAAAAAGATCGTTTTTGCTACTAATAATCTCTATAAACTTACGGAAGTCAGACGCATTCTGGAAGACCAATATGAGGTTCTTGGACTTGCAGATATCGGTATTACGGAAGACATCCCGGAAACAGGAAAAACGTTGTCGGAGAATGCATCCATAAAATCGTGGTTTGTTTACCGGCGTACCGGACTGGATTGTTTTTCGGATGATACCGGCCTGGAGGTTGATGCCCTAAATGGCAAGCCCGGTGTGTACTCGGCCAGGTATGCCGGTGAAGAAGGAAACCCGGAAAAGAATTTGGAAAAGCTGTTGAAAGAATTGGAAGAAGTTAAAAACAGAACTGCCCGTTTTAAAACCGTCATTTCATTGATTCTGAATGGTATGGAATATAAATTTGAAGGGGCTGTGGAAGGGGAGATAATACGGGAAAAAAGAGGAACAGGTGGCTTTGGTTATGATCCTGTGTTTCTGCCTTCAGGATATAATCAGACTTTTGCAGAGATGCCTGCCCATTTAAAAAATTCCATCAGCCACAGGGCAAAAGCTGTAGGAAAGCTTGCTGTGTTTTTAACGGATCAAAGAAAAGCTTAATTGAATATTCTATATCGTGATTCAACTTTGGAAAGCAAGCGACAACTTATGCGATCAGTGTCCCCGCTATAACAACTGAAGGGTTTTTTTCTTCAATCGTGCTGATCCTGGAAAGGTTATCAAACCGGTCAATATCCAATAATCCTGATGAAACTGTTATTACACTATTCCAGACTTTTCGCACCTTACCGGCTTGCAGCTTCATCTCTTTTTTCATTGCATTCAGCACTTGAGTATCTTCACTTTCAAAAACTTTATTAAAATATCCCGCTCCTTCCTGCTCTTTTTTGGCAAATTCCAGTTGTCCTTTTAGAAATTCGATGAATTCACCGTTCAGAATCGAATCGAAATGGTCAAGAATGTAAGTAATGCGTTCAAGTTCGTCCAGTTTACACAGATAGTCCAGTGTAGTTTGAGAGCTCATTTTTAGTTGTTTATAGTTAAAACCTTATAAGATTCAGCATGCAAGTTGCGATAAATAATTTAGGATTTCAAAATAAATAATGTATTTAACAATTGTTTAACAGGAGGTAATTCACACCATTATTGAAATCCGGAGTGTTAATCATTTGAAAAAATAGTCCAGCAATCCGGCTTTTGTGTTTTCGCTGATCGTATTTTCATCTGACAGGAAAGATAATATTTGCTTTTCCCTGTCCCAACTGATATAAGCCGGTTTCTCATTTCGCAGCATATCCAGAATGCTGTTTAGCCAGTTAAACCTGCAGCCCGCAAAAATAATACCGTCAATATCTTCTCTTGGCGGTGGTATGTCTTCATCGTTTTTGTCATGAAAAGCAACCATGCAGATCAATTTGTTATCTTTTTTCAGATAAAATAATTACACTTGTTTCTTTGTAAAGTGTAGTTTTGCTATTTGAAAACACTTTTTTATTATTCGCATTTAAGTACGGTATGAAACAATTTGTGTTCGTCTTCTTTTTCCTGCCCGTCATACTATGGAATTGTTCCAGGGCGCCTGAACCGGTTCATCTGTTGGGGGAAGCCCAGGGAACATATTACTCAATCCTTTATTTCGATGCCGCCAAGAAGGATTTTCAGGAAAGCATTGACTCGTTGCTCGATGCATTTGATCAATCGGTGTCGCTCTGGGTTCCTTCTTCCATTATTTCACGTGTGAATAATAACGATTCAGCGATTGTCCTGGATGAATCTTTCGTTGGGAATTTTCAGCTTTCCATGGAGGTTTCCAAAAAAACCGGAGGCGCATTTGATGTAACGGTCGGCCCGCTGGTCAGGGCCTGGGGGTTTGGCTTTGACGAAAAAAAACATGTGGATGACCACATTATTGACTCTTTATTGCAGTTTACAGGTTACGAAAAGATCAGGATTAAAGATGGAAAGATCGTGAAAGCGGATCCGCGGGTGTCAATAGATTTCAACGCCATTGCACAGGGATATTCGGTTGATTTGGTCGGTAATTTCCTTGAAAGCAGAGGAATTACTGATTATCTCATTGATATCGGTGGCGAAGTAAAGGCAAGCGGAAAGAAGCCCGGTGGCAAAACATGGCAGGTGGGCATCGAAAAACCGGCCAGGCATCAGGACGACCCGCGCGACCTGAAAGCTGTGATAGCCCTGAAAAACAAATCGGTGGCCACTTCGGGAAGTTACCGAAAGTTTTATGAAGTAAACGGCATCAGGTATTCCCACACGATAGACCCCAAAACCGGGCGCCCCGTGCAACATTCATTGCTTAGCGTCTCTGTCCTTGCCGACTGCACTGCTGTTGCTGATGCTTATGCAACAGCATTTATGGTCATGGGCCTCGAGAAAGCCAAAAAATATCTTGAAAAAAATAAATCGCTGGATGCCTTTTTTATTTATTCCGATCAGGAAGGAAATTACCAGACTTACGCCACCCCGGGATTCCAAAAATATATCACAAAAACTTTTGAATGACAGGAATTTAATTCCCGGTTTCAAAACAGAATTATTTGGAACGGTTATAAATTTATCCGGCATTATAAAATTTTAACAACAGGCTTTTCACGCAAGGGTAAAAGTTATGTAAATTTGTATTATTCCTATTTAGGAATAGTTCCTAAAAAGGAATATTCGAAAAAATGACAAAAAAAGAAGCGGAAGAGCGTCTGCGAAATGCAGGTCTCCGGGTAACACCACAACGGATCGCTGTTTTACTGGCACTGGATGTCAGTAATCATCCTACTGCAGAATACCTGATCAGGAAAGTGAGAAAGAAATATTCAAATATTTCTGCAAGTTCCATTTATCATATCCTGGATACTTTCATTGAAAAAGGAGTTATTGACAGGGTTTACATCCCCGGAGACGTCATGCGTTTTGACGCCATTCTTAAAAAACATCACCATTTGTACGACCGGGAGAAAAACCGTATTGAAGATTACTTTGATGATGATCTGTTTGCATTGGTTCAAAACTATTTGAACAAAAAGGAAATCCCCGGTTTTGAAATGAATGATCTAAAGATCAAACTCATTGGAAAGTTCACAACAAAAAAAAATGAATCATGAACATAGAAGCCTTTTTCAAGATCACTTACGGTCTGTATGTTATTTCGTCAGCTTATGAAGACAAGTTAAGCGGATACATTGCCAATACTGCATTTCAGGTTACGGCTGATCCGGCGAGGTTTGCAATCAGTTGCAGTAAAAATAATTACACGGTTGACATCATCAGGAAAAGTAATGCTTTTGCCATTTCCATATTGAAAAAGGATTGCAGCCGTGACATTATCGGACGGTTTGGTTATCACAGCAGTGCAGATACCGATAAGTTCAGGGATACAGCTTTCCATAAGGGTAAGACAGGTGTTCCCATCGTAACAGACGAATGCATTGCTTGGTTTGAATGTAAAGTGGAGCGTGAAATTGAATTGGATACGCATATGATATTCATTGGAAGACTTTTGGACAATGATCTACTGGATAAGGGTGCTGATCCTTTGACATACGCTTATTACCATGAAGTGAAAAAAGGTGTTGCTCCGAAAAATGCCCCGACTTATATTAAAAAAGAAAGCGAGGAAACACGGAAAAAAGAGCAACAAGAACAAAAAACGGATATTTACACTTGTGATCTGTGTGGTTACGAGTATGATCCCGAAGAAGGGGACCTCGATAACGGCATTCCTCCCGGAACTTCTTTTGAAGACCTTCCCAGGGACTGGGTGTGCCCCGTTTGCGGTGCCGGAAAAGAAGACTTTACCAAAAATTAAATTAATTACAGAATCATTTAAATTTTAAAGATCATGAAAAGTATTAAAGGAACACGGACAGAACAAAATTTACTTAAAGCATTTGCCGGTGAGTCACAGGCAAGGATGCGTTATGACTATTTCTCAAAACAAGCCAAAAAAGAAGGACTTGAGCAGATATCGGGCATATTTGCCGAAACAGCGTTGAATGAAAAAGAACATGCCAAGAGGTTTTTTAAATTCCTGGAGGGCGGACCGGTAGAGATCACCGCTGCCTATCCTGCAGGAATCATCGGGACAACTCTGGAAAACCTGAAAGCTGCTGCTGAAGGTGAAAATGAAGAATGGACGGAATTATATCCCATGTTTGCCGACATTGCCGAGGAAGAAGGTTTTAAAGACATTGCCGTAGCTTTCAGGATGATTGCCAGAGTGGAAAAAGCCCACGAAGAAAGGTATCGCAAACTATACGGCAACCTGGAAGAAGGTAAGGTGTTTGAAAGGGACGGCGTACTGGTTTGGAAATGCCGCAACTGCGGTTACCTGCACGAAGGCAAAAAAGCACCGAAGACGTGTCCGGCTTGCTTGCATCCGCAGTCCTATTTTGAAATCCAGGAAACAAATTATTAATAATCAATTGAAAAAGTTAATCCTGTTTGTTTTTTTATTCTGGCTGACGCTTTCAGCCTGTAGTCTGAAAACAGGTGGTGAATTTCAAAAAGCCACCATAACCGGTCAGGATATGTCAATGTGTGCCTGTTGCGGCGGGTGGTTTATTGATATCGGGAAAAAGACCTACCGGTTTTACAAGCTTCCTGCTGACAGCAAACTGGATTTGAAAACCGCCGAATTCCCGTTAAAAGTGGAAGTGGTCTGGAAAAAAGACGAAAAAGGCTGTAAGGGGGATGAGATAATCATTGAAAAGATAAAGAAATAGACGATTGACGAAAAGGAATGGGAAAGGATGGATGATTGGGTGCCTGGCTCATTTTGCACTTTAATCGACAAACTGAAACTTTTCACTCCTTTTACGTTTAGCTCTGCCGAAATAGGGTGGGTGGGTATGCGTGCTGGCTGACTTGAGAGTCCTGAACAACAAATGAGTGAGAAAAACAAAGTTCTGTGTTTTATAGTTCCGGGATTATCAACCGGTTTTCAACTCTTGTATTTTGATCTTCAGCTCGTTGACCTTCTCCTTGTTTTTGCATTTTTCGTCACCTTCACCACCACAGACACATCCGATAGCCAGGCCTGTTTTGGGATTAACCGAAGAGCACTGTTTTTTGAATTCGCCGTCTTTTTTGAAAAACATTTTAACGGCAAAGCCGGCAAATGCAAAAGCCATAATGATGACGGTTATAAGCAATATTTTAAGAAAAATCATTGTTTTCAGAATTTCCTTGCAAAAGTACGGGTTATTTCGGAAGAAAATTGTTAAATCCTTGAAAAAAGTGTCCCTGGAATAAGGTTTTTGAAATGCTTAATCAAATGAGCTTCCTTACTTTCTGAATTCATAACAAATAATGGCCGTGGCGACAGAGGCATTTAAAGATTCAGCGGAGTGGCCATGATCACCCGGATAACGCGGAATGGTTATTTTAAAGTCAATCATTGGCAACAGATCCTTTGAGATGCCACGGGCTTCATTTCCGATGATGATAATTCCTGTCTGGGGTTTGGCCGTTTCATTCAGGGGTTGCCCGTCCAGCACGGCTCCGAAAGTTTTCAGGTAATCAGGCCGGGTTTTTAACATCTCCACCAAATCTACCACGTAAACTTTTACCCTTGAAAGGGAACCCATACTGGCCTGCACCACTTTGGGGTTGAAAGGATTTGCCGAAGCCGGTGAACAAACAATGGTGTCAATACCAAACCAGTCGGCTGTCCGGATGATCGTCCCCATATTACCCGGGTCCTGTATGCCGTCGAGCATCAACAGCAGTCCGGTCAGGTTTTTCAGGTCAAAGTCTTCCCGGTCGGGAATCCTGAAAACGGCCACCACTTCGGGCGGGGTTTTCAGGAAGGATATCTTTTTCAGGTCTATCTCTTCTGCTTCAATCGGGTTGATGCCTTCCATCTCATCCTTGTGCTTTTCGATCCATTTGCCGGTGGCATAAAGACTATCCAGTTTTATTTCACTTTTCAGAAAATCCAGTACGCTGCTTGTGCCCTCCACCACGAACAGGCCGTGCTGTTTGCGGTATTTGGTAAGGTTCAGCGAGTTGATGAGTTTTATTTTGGCTTTGCTTAGCATTTCTTTTTGTTTATAAACTTCAAACGGAAGACCATCTGCTCATCCTCGTTATTTTCCGTTGATTTTTCATAAGAAATTAAATAATGCTGTTCGTGCTTTTGTATTGCTTTCACAGCGGTGTAATACATTAAATATAAAAAAGCCCTTCCGTTAATTCGGAAGGGCCTAAATTAGTTGAAATCTCTTATTTCTGCAAATTATTCAGCGACAACATCGAGGTCAATCTCCACCGATACATCTTTATGCAGGTTGATAGTGGCTTTGTATTTGCCCACTTCCTTGATGTGTTCTTCTTTGATGTCAATTGCTTTGCGGTCAACTTCAATTTTTTTCTGATCCTGAATGGCCTTTGCCACCATGATGTTGTTCACCGAACCGAATATTTTGCCCGTCGAGCTGGCTTTTACGCCAATCTTCAATTCCGTGCCTTCAAGAGCTGCAGCAATTGTTTTGGCTTCTTTCCTGATTTTTTCCTCCTTGTAGGCCTGCTGTTTTTTCGTTTCTTCAAGTTGTTTTTTAAGTGATGGTGTGGCTGCAATAGCCATCCCTTTTGGGATAAGGTAGTTCCTTGCATACCCGTTCTTTACGGTTTTCAGGTCGTTTTTATAACCAACGCCTGCTACGTCTTGTTTTAAAATAACTTCCATTGTTCTGCCCCTCCTTTATTTTAATAAGTCTGCAACATAAGGCATCAGCGCAAGGTGTCTTGCCCTTTTAACGGCCTGTGCCACTTTTCTTTGATACTTGGTTGATGTTCCGGTAACTCTCCGGGGTAAAATCTTACCCTGTTCGTTGACAAACTTCAAAAGGAAGTTCGGGTCTTTATAATCAATGTACCTGATCCGGCTTTTCCTGAACCGGCAATATTTTTTCTTTTTTGTGTCAACCGCGATGGGAGTCAAATATTTGATTTCATTGCTTGTTTGTGCCATGATTTCCTTTCTTTAATGATTTAAGTGATTAATGTTTACGATTCTTTTGTTTCTTCAACTTTTTCTTCTTTTTTCTTATGACGTTTTTTCTCGTTGTAAGCAATAGCATGCTTATCGAGTTTTACGGTAAGGAAGCGCAACATACGTTCATCACGTTTAAATGCAGTTTCAAGTTTGGTGATCAGGCCGCCTTCGGCTTTGTATTCGAAGACGTGATAAAATCCGGTGGATTTTTTCTGAATGGGGTAGGCCAGTTTGCGCAGGCCCCAATTCTCCTGGTGCACGATATCTGCACCATTCTCTTTGAGGAAACCCTCATACTTCTTTACCGCTTCCTTCATCTGTTCTTCAGACAAAACGGGAGTTAAAATGAAAACGGTTTCGTACTGGTTCATAATTTAAAATTTAATCTGTTAAATGATTGATTATTAATGTCCAAAAATTGGAGCGCAAAAATACAAAAAGTTTTAAGATGAGCAAGGTAAAGTTTGCTTTTGGTTAAATTTTATTTTGAGAGCTAATTGCAGGTATTGGCGGGTTATGTCCTCAAAGTTCCTTTAAAAATATACCGGAATTAGTTTTTGCCAGTTGTTTGTTTCGTTCCTACGGAACTTGGGTACACCTACTATGTACCAGGGACTTACGTCCCTGGTTAATAATAAAAGATAGAAACGAGTTCCGTAGGAACGAAATGTTTCCCAGTTTGTTTTTACCGGTTATTTATTTTGAAAACCTGAAATTTGTTTGCGAAAATCCTGAAAAAAACGTTTCTCACCAATGTTTACCGGATTTTCCCGCATCAGGGTCTCAAAACGGTAAATCGTCCGTCTTCTTCCAGCCGGATGACAGTTGAAGGCTTCATGGCATGGGTTTTTTCCCTGAAATGCTTGACCACATAATCCACCTTGCTGATCACCTCAGGGCCGATCATGCCATAAGTTGGGGCGGTCGGCATCCCGGATATATTTGCCGATGTAGATACCAGAGGGTGTCCCAGATGACGGGCTAAGGGCCCTGCAAAACGGTCTTTGGCAATCCGAATGGCAATAGTACCGTCTTTGGAGATCAGTTTTTTTGAAAGGTTACGGGCTTCGGAATATACGATGGTGAGCGGAGATGCCGAATTCCGGATCAGATCATAAGCAATAGGGGGGACGCTCCTGACATACTTTTCAAGATGTTGTTCGTCGCTGATCAAAATGATCATACTTTTCCGGGCTTCCCGTTGTTTGATCCTGTAAATCCGTTCAACGGCTTTGGTATTGGTGGCATCACATCCGATCCCCCAGATGGTATCGGTGGGATAAAGAATGATTTTTCCTGCTTTAAGCAGATTTACACAGTATTTTATTTCTTCCTCAAGCGTCATTTCAAAGCTTCCAGTAATTGTTCATTATTAATTTTAAATGCACAATCAAAGTGTTTTTCCGGACATTTTTTAAAGCCATGCAATCCGCAGGGCTTGCATTTTGGCGCATCGGCTGCCTGTATGATATATTTCTTCTCAGATAACGGGCCAAAGCCGAATTCCGGAACAGTAGAACAATAAATGGCTGCTACCGGGGCATTTACAGCCGATGCCAGGTGCATGGGCGCCGAGTCATTCACATAATTTATCAAGGCATCACGCATCAAAGCAGCCGATTCCAGAAAACTCAATTTCCCGGCAAGGTTAATGCTGTCAGCGTGTCCGGATTTTTCAATAATTCTTTCGCACAAATTTATTTCATTTGGTGATCCGAGAAAATAAACCGCCAGGTCATTATCCAGCGAACCGGCAAATTCAACCCATTTTTCTTCCGGGAACTGTTTGGTGAACCAGAGCGAACCGGGAGCCACTGTGATGTATTGCCGGGTTTTATATTGTGAAACTTTGGCGTAGTCGTGTTGCGAAGGATAGAGCCTGACAGGAAAAGAACTGTCATTGGTAAGGCTTTCAATAAGTTTCAGATTCCGCTCGGTTTCGTGCGGTGAAGATTTGTGCTTACCGATTTTATGTGAAACCCTGTTGGTGAAGAACAATGACAATGGATTTTTCCTGAAACCGACCCTGAAAGATGCTCCCGAAAAGGCAGTGACCAGTCCTGAAGAGGCAAAACGCTGGATGTTGACAACAAGATCGTATTTGTTCTTCCTGACAGCGTTAATGATCTCCATCAGATGGTCGTATTTTTTTTGGGACTTGTCCCATGTCATTACGTTGGTGATGAACGGATGGTTATAGAATACCTTCTGGTAGCCGGATTTGATAAGGTAATCTATGGTTGCCTCCGGATAAAAATGATGCAGTTTTTCCGCAACGGGGGTACTTAATATAACATCGCCCAAAGAGGCGGTTTGTATGATCAGGATCTTTTTCAAATCTGAAAATTTGAGCAAATTTAATCTTTTCATTATGTCTTTAAATAAATCAGTTAATTAAGCGCTTCAAGTGTGGACACTTGAAGCAGGAGCTTGGGTATGACCCGCTTTGCCGGCTTGCACAAAGCGGGTCGAAAAACAAATCGAAACAGAGAAGAAAAAATTTAGAATGATTATGAATAGAATCGAACCGGTAACTAATAGAAAAACAGGTGTTTTGTGAATTTACAAGTCCATTCAGGAATTACATAAAAAAATGGAAGATTTCGCATTACTTATTATTTTTACGCATTCATTTTAAACACTGATCAAGTATGGTAAACCTTGAAACCACATACATGGGCCTGAAATTAAAGAACCCGCTAATCGTAGGGAGTTCGGGGCTGACAAACTCGGTAGAAAATATTATTGAGATCGAGAAGAACGGTGCTGCTGCCGTTGTTCTGAAGTCATTATTCGAGGAGCAGATCATTTATGCATCCAATAAAACTTATATGCAGGATGAACTGGCCAACGTTTATCCCGAAGCTGATGATTATATCCGTCATTATACACGGGAAAACGATGTCAATAAATATCTCACGCTGATCAAAAAAGCAAAAGAAAGTGTCGCCATTCCGGTTATTGCTTCCATCAACTGCATTACGGGCGATGAGTGGCTGTCTTTTGCAAAAAGTATAGAAAATGCCGGTGCCGACGGGTTGGAGCTCAATGTATTTGTTCTTCCTTCTGATCCTGAAAGAAGCGGCGAGCAGAATGAGGCGGTTTATTTTGATGTGGTAAATAAAGTGTTGAAAACTGTGAATATCCCGGTTGCCCTGAAGATTAGTTATTATTTCTCCAGCCTGGCCCAGACCGTTATAAAGCTGTCATGGACAGGTATTAAAGGGCTGGTACTTTTTAACCGGTTTTTTTCACCGGATATTGACATCGAGAATTTTGAGATCAAAACATCCAACGTATTCAGTTCACCTTCCGATCTTGCCATTTCGCTGAGATGGATTGCCATGATGTCGTGCCAGGTAAAGTGCGACCTTGCCGCCTCTACCGGTGTCCATAGCGGCAAAGCCATGATCAAACAATTACTGGTGGGCGCAAAAGCTGTTCAGGTTGCATCGGTTTTATATAAAAAGGGATTTAAAGAGATCGGAAGTATGATCGAGGAGTTGGGAAACTGGATGGAACGAAAGAATTTCACAAGCATTGATCAATTCACAGGCCGGATGAGTATTGAAAAAGCCAAAAACCCTGCCGCTTACGAAAGAGTACAGTTTATGAAACATTTTTCGGGAATAGAATAATTTTGGATACATTTGTTCAGGTTATCCGATAAGAATTTTATGTTTAAACGGCTACTTCTCTTTTTTTTCCTGCTTATTCCCGCAATTGCTGCCAGGGCTCAGTTAATGAATTATTATTGGGGCCATAGCTTTAATTCCACTTCATCGCTTCTGGGAGGTGCCGTCATTGCAGGGGAAGCAGAAAATACGGCTATTTTTTATAATCCGGCAACAATAAACGAAATGCAACATGGAAGTAACCTGACTTTGTCAGCCAATCTTTTTACCTGGAATATTTATAACTTCAAGAACGCACTGGGTGATGGTATTGATCTGAATACTGACAATTTCCTTGTTCAACCCCAGTTTATGTCCTATTCATACACTCCTCAACGGAAGGGCATTAGCCTCTCTTTTGCCGTCTTGACCAGGGTAAAGGAACAAATGGAGATAACATACATTAATTCCAGCTATAAAGATGTATTGAATTATCTGCCGGGAGATGAAAAATACAGTACCACTTTTAATTACCGTAATGATTTTTCCGACACATGGGCGGGAGCGGCAATGTCACACGAAGTATCTTCCAACTTCAGTTATGGGATCAGCCTTTTTGTTTCAGGGGCAACATTAAATTACAGGTTTAATTATTCGGCTACCGCATTTAATTCCGGGGATACGGCAGGAGGGGGAATCCCGATTGCATGGATTGCCGAAGGATCATATAGCGAGTTTGTCAAGTTTACCGATTACCGGTTGATTTTGAAACTTGGGTTTGCATATAAAGCGGAAAAATGGCGTTTTGGCTTCACCCTTACCTCACCATCATGGCGTTTGTTTTCAAGTGGAAAACGTGCACAAAGGATAGCGCAACAGACCAACATCCGACGAGATAATGTACCTGCCGGCTACTCGGATTATCTCATATTTGACGGCCAGAAAACAAACCAGTTGGTTACGAACTTTAAATTACCCTTCTCGGCAGGCTTTGGGTTTATTTATGATTTAAGATCGCGGGGGCGAAAACTATTTTTCTCCGCCGAATTTTTTGCCGGACTAAAAGGGTATAAAATGGTTGATGCACAAATAAACCCTGATATTACCAGTAGGGAGGTTTATGATACTTTATCGAATAAAGACTGGACATCTTATACTTATGCGGCTAATCCGGTTTTTAATGTTGCTGTGGGTTATAGTTGGTCTTTGTCAAATGATCTGATCTTTATGAATGCACTCAGAACGGATTTTTCTGCTGTTAATAATGCAGATTTAGGGGATTATAAAGATTATAATTATATAAAAACCAACCGCTACAACATTTATCATTATTCAGGTGGGGTTGAATTCACATTAAAAAAGAACAGGTTTATTGCAGGTGCTGATATCGCATTCGGTTATCAGAAAAATCTCCCGCAAATTGCCAACTTCAGTTCACCCGTCGAATATGATGAATCTTCGGGCAGGGCTTTACAAGGTCCGCTTAAAAGCGAAATGGATGTATATTATTTTGGTTTCAACATCTATCTGGGCGCCACGCTTAATTTTTCCAAAAAAAAATCACGTAAGGAAAAATAATTACTTTTGCCACCCGTTTACGAAAAGGTGGTATGTTTTTTGACGCATACACCCGACTAAAATTATTTACTTAATTATAATTATGATGAAAATGAAAAGATGGTTATTTAATTTATCGTTAGTGTTACTATTCCCGGCAGGTATATTCCTGTTGGATGGTTGTTATCCGAATGATGCGATTACTGTTGATCAAACAGACATTATCCTGACCAGCTATTATGATTCGGTTGACTTTAAAACTTTGTCCACTTACTTTATGCCGGATACGGTTTTTGTTATCAGGGATGATACAACAGACAAAACGCCGATTGATAATGAAGATCTTATTTTGAAGACGATTGCTGACAATATGGCATCGGCCGGATATCAAAGAATTACTGAATTAGACACGGCGAATCCACCCAATGTGGAACTGACGGCAACTGCCATTATCAGTACCACCGTGCTGGTGGGCTGGTGGTATCCTTATTATCCCGGTTGGGGCTGGGGCTGGCGGTATTGGAAAAAGTCGGCTGACGCCGGTCACAAATCAGCTGACTATTGGGACTGCTATTATTGTTATCCCGGCTATTATCCCCCGGGCTGGGGATGGGGAGGCATTCCTTATTATTCCTCTTACACTACAGGGACTTTAATAATGCACATGGCTAATCCGTTGGATTACCGGGTAATTGACAATGATACGGTTGTGCCGATTTACTGGGGAGGTGCAATTCAGGGTGTTTTAAGCAGTGGATCAAATACCTCCCGCATTACGAAAGGAATTAATCAGGCATTTGAGCAGTCACCGGAAATCAAAACTAAATAATTGCTAATCTTAAAAGAATATTTGATATGAAAAATATGATAAAAACAATAGCTCTTGCTTTATTATTGGCAGTTGGTACCTCCGTTTTTTCACAGGGAGGCGGTCTTTGGAATTTTCAGTGGACAATTGGTGTCCCCACAGGAACCACAAACGATTTTCTCTCTCAACCCTCTTTCAGGGGATTCGCTATCCAGGGTGGCGGTTATGTTACTGATAACCTCATGGTTGGTGGTCGTGCCGGATGGCAGGTTTTTTATAAAGATTATGGTTTTGTGACCAAAGAATCAGATAACTATACCATTTCGGGTTACGAAAGAAAATATATCAATGCGGTTCCTTTAACCATTAATCTCAACTATTTCTTTGGCCACGGTTTGGTACTGCCTTATGTCGGTTTTGGGGTTGGTCCTTATTATATTGAGACCCGTGACTATATGGGAATCTATTATATCCGTGAAAACAAATGGCATTTCGGGCTTGCACCGGAAGTCGGGGTCGTAATACCCTTTGGTTCCGACAGCAATGTGGGAGCAAATATTTCCGCAAAATACCAGTATGCTTTCAAAACCAAAGATACACGAGAGATCAGTTGGTTTGAATTTAACCTGGGGATTTCTTATATTTTCTAATAATACAGATCACAATAAAAAATCCGGCAGTACGATTGTATTGCCGGATTTTTTTTGCCTGAATGATCAGGCGGGCATGCCCTTGGCACATTCATCCATCATTTCAAACTTTTAGTATTGAAATTTAAACCAGATATTTACAGGATTTTAATCCGCTCTCTTGTATCGAACTCAGGTTAATAAAAGTTAGCCTGTATTTTGGTATTGTGTATTTTCTTATTTTTACGGTAGAAAAATAAAACCACTTAAAATCTTTCGTTATGAAAAAGAATTTACTTTCTCTTGCGACCGTTGTTTTTTTAGGTTTTGGCTTACATGCGCAAACGCAGCTTGAAAACCCCGGCTTTGAGGAATGGGAAGCCATTAGTTACGGGCCTATACCCGAACCGGTAAACTGGAGTTCGGTTCGCTCGGCTTTGCCGGATAATCTTGCCAAACTCGCTCCTCCGGTATGGGACAGCAGCTCGGATGCCCACAGCGGAAATTATTCGTTGTATCTGATCAACAAAAGCACTTTCGGAATCGTTGCAACCGGTACAATGACCAATGGCAGGCTGTTTGCCGATTTGGACCCCGGCAAAGGATACACCTTTACCGACACGCACGACGAAAAGTATAACACACCTCTGGCTCATCGCCCCGACAGCATTACGGGATGGTACAAATGCAATCCCAAGCCCGGTGACTTCCCCACTTTGAAAGTTATCCTTCATACCGATTCAGCCAATTTTCCCACCACGGATTCAACCAACTGGATCGCCTATGCTTTCCATAGCTTCCCGGGCAATACCGTTGAGACATGGACACGGTTCTCCATTCCTTTCAATTATTTGAAAGAAGGCAATCCTGAATATATCCTTGCTTTGCTTACTGCCGGTAACGGCACATCCGCCATAGCCGAAAGTGAGGCATGGTTTGATGACCTGGAACTGATTTACAATGACGGAACGGATATCAATGAGATCACATCGAATGACCTCAAGGTGTTTATGAATCACAGGATTTTAACGGTTTACATTGATGAAGACCACAATTCCAGTGTGCGGCTGCAGGTATTCGATATAACGGGCAGGCCAGTTCATTCGTCTGAAATTATAAGCGGGGTTCAAAACCGGATACCTGTGGATGTTCCTGCCGGAATATATATTGTGGTTGCCAATATTGGACATAAAGTGCTGACACGGAAAATATTGATCAGATAATCATGCAGGAATGTTTTTCCTGCGGTTTTCGAAATGTTTTGAAAATAAAAGCCGGAAAGTAAACCGCTTTTAAAATTTATCAACTTCTTAAATTGTTGAATATAATTTTATTCGACACTATTGTGCCTTTCGCCGAAGTCCTTTGAGGTTAACGCTCCGTTTATTTTTATATTTTTACCCGGCAAAAACAAAACAATTAAAATTGGAAATATGAAAAAAATTTTACTCGGCTTCACAGCTTTGATATTCTTAACATTTGGTTTAAACGCACAAACCCAGCTTGAGAATCCCGGATTTGAAGATTGGGAAGCCATTGATATCGGGCCGGTTCCCGAGCCGGTAAACTGGAACTCGCTCCGTACAGCCCTGCCATTGAACCTGGCAAAGGTTTCACCGGCTGTATGGGACAGCAGCACAGATGCCCACAGTGGAAAATACTCTTTGTATCTGTATAATGTAGCCACTTTTGGTATTGTTGCACCGGGGACCATTACCAATGAAAGGATCTTTGCCGACCTGGATCCCAACAAAGGATATACATTTACAGAGGTTGATAATCCGGACTTTAACATGCCGCTGCCGCATCGCCCCGATAGTATTACCGGATGGTTTAAGTGTAATCCCATAATCGGCGCAGACTTTGGAACCATCAAAGCAATTCTGCATACAGACTCAACCAGTGCCCCGGCAACCGACACATCAAACTGGGTTGCTGTAGCTTATCATGAGTTTCCGAAAGTGCCTGTCAGTGAATGGACGAGGTTTTCCGTTCCATTCAATTATTACACACAAGACACCCCTGATTACATTCTGATCATCATCACTTCGGGAAACGGAGTTACGGCTGTGGACGGGAGCGAAGCCTGGTTTGACGACCTGGAACTGATCTATAATGACGGAACGGATATAAACGAGATCACTGCAAATGACCTTAAAGTCTATGTTAACAACCGGACTTTAACGGTGTATATTGATGATAAACATTCTTCCAACGTAAGGTTGCAGGTACTGGATATGACGGGCAGACCCGTACATAGCTCTGAAATTGCAACCGGCCTTCAAAATCAGATACATCTGGATGTCCCCACCGGCGTATATATTGTGGTCGCCAATATTGGGAGTAAAGTGTTGACCAGAAAAGTGTTGATCAGGTAAACGATCATAATTTGTTTTTCACGGCAATATTAAGATCCTTGAATATGAAATGGCTATTGAAAGCTTCTTTAGTGATTCTTCTGGCAGGTTGTTTTATTCCGTTAAGGTCGCAATCTAACAAATCCGGGATTTTTGCAGGCCGCGTTGTTGATAAGGAAACGGGCGATCCTTTGGTCGGCGCCAATATCTACTTGAAAAAGGATTTAACGATCGGTGAGGTGAGCGATTTTAACGGCCATTTCAGTCTTGTTTTAATTCCAGGGGATTACGTGTTTACGATTTCATATACGGGCATGAAAACAGTAAACATTCCGGTAACGATCAAGGCGGGAGAAACGACTTTCAAAAACGTACTGATGGAACCATTCAGCATCCAGTTCAAAGAGATAGAGATACGGGCAGGCAGATTCGACAGAAGGATTGAAGATCAAACTGTTTCGATAGATGTAATGAAACCCCGGCTGATTGATGCCAGAAATACGCGCTCGGTAGAGACGATTCTTGACCTGAACCCGGGGGTGACCATTCTGGATGAAGAACCGCAAATAAGGGGCGGCAGCGGTTTTACGTTTGGCGTGGGAAGCAAAGTTGCCGTTTTTATTGACGACCTGCCTATGGTCACAGGCGATGCAGGAAAACCTGACTGGTCGCTGGTACCGATCGAAAATATTAAGCAAATTGAAATCGTAAAAGGAGCTGCCTCGGTCCTTTCCGGATCATCGGCACTGAGTGGTGCAATATATATCCGGACAAATTATCCGGGTACCAAGCCTTATACAAAAGTACTGTCCTATGCCGGATTATATACGCCCCCTTCAGGCCCGGCCGAAAAATGGTGGAAGGGTATCAATTATATTGCCGGGGCAAGTTTCCTGCATACCCGCCGGTTGGGGGAAGGCAATACAGATCTGGTACTTGGAGGGATATTTCAGACCGACCGTAGTTACATCGGTGCTCCGATACCGGGGCCATGGGTAACCAATCCGGGTGACTCCATCAGTGATAATGAAATGGCCAATAGAAAGGTCAGGTTTAATTTTAAGATACGCCGCCGGTCAAAAAAAACACAAGGACTGAATTTCGGCCTCAATGGCAACATCATGTATAAGCACCAGAGCACTGCCCTGGCATGGCTTGACGATACAGCCAATTTTTACAGGGGATATCCGGGTGCTGTGTTGCTGGCCAATACAACGACCATGTATTTTGATCCTTACGTTAATTTTTATTCCAATCTGGGGATCAAACATCAGTTCACAAACCGGATACTGTACAATAATTCCGATGCTATCAACGATCAATCTACACTTGCATTAATGATATACAACCGGTATCAGTTCAGTAAGAGTTTCAAGAATATGGGGAATATGGATTTTATTGCTGGAATTGTCAGCAATTTTACTTATTCCAAAGCCAATATTTATCAGGCTTCGGGATCTGACAAAAACAGGTTGTGGAACCTTTCGGCTTATGTGGAAATTGAAAAAAAGTTTGGTAATGCTTTGAATATCTCGCTGGGCGGGCGTCTTGAACATTTCAGGCTGAATGATTCCATACAGGATACGCGGCCTATT
The DNA here is from genome assembly GCA_964567945.1 of uncultured Lentimicrobiaceae bacterium. Lineage (GTDB taxonomy): Bacteria > Bacteroidota > Bacteroidia > Bacteroidales > F082 > JAADID01. The sequence continues at coordinate 28,462 of CAZMOS010000005.1, read as the reverse complement.
TTCAGGTTCGGGTCTTCCCTGAAAGTGGGACAGGAAACCTATCTGCGGGCTTCAATCGGCCAGGGCTACCGTTTCCCCACCATCACCGAAAGATATATCAAAACCTCTGTGGGAAGTTTCGGGGTCTTTAACAATCCCGACCTGAAACCTGAATATAGCTGGAATGCGGAAGTCGGGTTAAAACAGGGCCTGAAGTTCAGCAAATTTTACGGTTATTTTGATATTGCACTTTTTTATCAGGAATACCAGAATACCATTGAGTATCTTTTCGGTTTCTGGGACTCGACCTATACCTTTGCACTGGCAGGTTTCAAATTCGTAAATACAGGTAAATCACAGATAACCGGTGTGGATATCTCACTGACCGGGCAGGCAAAATTTGCCGGTTTCTGGCATATTAATCTCCTGCTGGGATATACCTACGTAAAACCCATTACACTGGAACCGGATTATGTTTTTGCCAGGGATTATAACCCCAGCGGAAATTCGGATTTCAGTTATGAAACAACAAGTGTCAACCCCCAAAAAGGAATCCTGAAATACAGATTCCTCTCCACGGCTAAAATGGATTTTGAAATCGGATATAAAAACTTTTCCTACGGGATAAGTATGCGTTATTATAGCAAGATCGTAAACCTTGACAAAGCCATTTTCGATTTTGAAGATGCAACGGAAGCTTCGGGGGGACTCATCCAGCCGATCCTGTACAGAAATTATTATTACAACCACAATAACGGAAACGCCATCTTTGATATGCGGGTGAGCTACAATTTTCTGGAACACCATAAACTGGCCGTTATCTCCAACAATGTATTCAACCGCTGGTATTCATTGCGGCCTTTGAAAGCCGAACCCATGCGGAATGTAACTTTGCAATATACACTGACACTTTAAACAAGTACATTATGAAAAAGATTGCACTCGTTTTCATGATCATCTTTCTTGCTGGAGCCTATACACAACTTGCTGCTCAAAAAGGATTTGAGTTTCCCGATTCGGTCAAATACCGGAAAAACGTGATCCGGTGGAACCTGGCGCCTTTCCTGTTGTGGAGTAAAAAAAACATAAACATCGGCTACGAAAGGGTTCTCAAGCCCTACCGTTCCTTTTCGATCAATGCAGGATATTTCGAGTTACCTTCGTTGACACAGGGAATATTTGACAGTCTGAACATTCAACGTTCCGGGAAAAAATGGGGTTTTTCGGTTTCGGGGGATTATCGCTTTTATTTTAATAAGCGCAATAAACGCATGGCTCCGGACGGGCTGTACTGGGGAGCCTATGGCTCATTCCATCATTATCAGTTTCAGAATGATATCGTTATTTTAAACAGCCCGGAAATACAAGGTGTTTTGAATTTTGGGGCTAATCTGAACATCCTCAGCGGAGGGGTTGAGTTGGGTTATCAGTTTATCATTAAAGAACGGTTATCCATCGACCTGGTGTTCCTTGGGCCTTCCATTTCCGTTTATACTACAAAGATGACCCTGGGAGGAGATATTGACGTGGACAAGGAAAATGAGTATTTACAGGCCATTTATGATATTCTTTCCGGTACCATTCCCGGCTTTGACGAACTGGTTGATAAAGGGACGGTGACTGCCAGCGGAACGAATTTTAGTTTCGGCCTCGGGTTCAGGTATCTCATTCAGATCGGTTACAGGTTTTGAATTTTGAGTTTGGAGTCAGTTTCCAGTGCTGGGGCAGGGAATGCGGGTTGGAGTTTTCAAGTTTAATTCACAGGCACCTCTGCTTTAAGCGGGACGCTTAAAGCACAAATCAAAGAATATAACAACAAAAAAATCTTAAAGCGGGACGCTTTAAGCGGGGTGGTTTACTGTAATGCTTTACAGTGTCGTTGTTTTTTAGATTGACTTCAAAACGCTTTTCAATTGAACCATCCAATCTTCCACCATTCCATCCATCCGGGGCCATCGCCTCTCACAAAATCTGTGACACCAACACACCAGCCTGCGGAGATCTGATAGGTGAGTCCTGTTCCCCGCATCCCGCCCACTATACCCCGCACCCCGTACCTCGCACCTCGCTGAGAGTTAATGGTTGTTGGTTAATGGAAAATGGTATGGTTGCATTGTAACTTCAACTACGATATTCATTATCCATTCAGACAAACACTCTCCCAGGTCCTGCGGACTCTGGGAGGTGTTCACGACCCCGCACCCTGCCTGTTCGCCGAATCCGTCAATTGACGGAGAAGGAGAACACCCCGCTCCCCCTAAGTAATTCCCGTAATTTTCAGAAAAAAATTAAATTAATGTAAAGAAATTCAATAATATAAAGATTTCATCATGTATTCAAGCCTCATATCCTCCCTGCTTTTTAGTATATTAGCAAGCGAAATCCTTTAAACCAAAATAAAATGACAAAAGATAAAAACCTGAACATTGACTGGGGCAATTTACCCTTTGGCTATTATCCCACCGATTATAATATTCGGTGTCTTTACAAAGACGGAAAATGGGGTGACCCCGGGGTTTCGGATTCGGAATACATTCCGGTGCATATTGCAGCTACCGGCCTGCATTACGGCCAGGAGTCGTTTGAGGGGCTTAAAGCCTACCGGGGCGCCGATGGCATGGTGCGTCTGTTCCGCTGGCAGGAAAACGCCAAACGGATGCAACGCTCTGCTCACGGCATTATGATGGCTGAAGTGCCTGTGGAACTTTTCGGGGAAATGATCAAACAGGCGATAAAACTCAATGCCCGCTTTATCCCGCCTTACGGTACGGGAGCCACTTTGTATGTCAGGCCGTTGCTGTTTGGGATCGGCCCGCAGATAGGGGTGAAACCTGCAACAGAATACATGTTCATGGTGCTGGTAACACCGGTAGGCCCTTATTTTAAAGAAGGTTACCATCCCGTTTCGGTGGAGATCGTCCGCGATGTGGACCGGGCAGCGCCGCTGGGAACCGGGAACATCAAAGTGGGCGGCAATTATGCCGCAGGCATGCGGGCTACCGAAAGGGCACACCAGGGTGGCTTTGCTTCGGTGCTGTTTCTTGATGCCAAAGAGAAAAAATACATTGATGAGGCAGGACCTGCCAACTTTTTCGCCATCAAGAACAACACTTACGTTACGCCACAATCGAGGACTATCCTGCCTTCCATTACCAATATGAGTATCGAGCAGATCGCCAAAGACCTGGGGATGAAAACCGAACGCCGCCGCATCCCGGTGGAAGAGCTGGGAACTTTTGAAGAAGCCGGCGCCTGCGGAACGGCAGCTATCATTTCACCCATCAAGAAGATCGTTGACCGTGATACGGGCAAGGTTTACGAATACGGCGAAGAAGCCGGACCCATATCCACCAAACTTTACCACCAGCTACGCGGCATCCAGGAAGGAACAGTGGAAGACAAGCACGGCTGGACAGAAGTGATTGAGGGAGTATGAGGGAAGGAAGAGTTTTGAGTGTAGAGTGTAGAGTTTTGAGTGTAGAGTTTTGAGTGTAGAGTTTGGAGTCTTGAGTTTGGAGTCTTGAGTTTGGAGATTAGGGTTTGTTCTAAAGCATATGAGTGCAAGACTTTCGCTAGGTGGAGTATTATGCTGTCCAAAAAATAATCTGAAATTAATCCCTCATTTGACGGATTTTTCGCCACAGGATGAATCCTGTGGCTGCGGTTTCATACCTTGCCTTCGGCAAGCCCTGGCAAGCCAACGGCATGCCCCCTTGTCTCGAAGAGACAACCGAACACCCTGCCTATGACTTTAGTCGTGGGCACTTTCGGACAACCCCGGTTAATATCCCTAATTTGCCTTTTGCAAGATAATGCCCGGAAGGTGGCCCATTTTGCTAGATGATACAACAATATTGTAATCAAACCTATGAAACAGATTATTTCCTATTCACGTTTAGTTCTGAGGAGCAGGCGATCGTTGGCAGGCCGGGCGACGAAAGAATCCTGAAACTATGAAACACGATATCAAAATCTTAACATTGTTTGATCAGGACTCTTTCTTCCCCCCTCGCTCTTCCTGCCCGGCCTGTGTGAGGGCGAGATTGTGCGAAACTAAATCAATCAGTTTTCCAAAGTCGGAAGGATATTCTTATTTATTATTTAACTGATCAAGAACTTCTTTTGGATTTATCTTGCCTGGTAACTTCCAAAATGGGTTGTCCCAGAACAGATTCAATCTTTGATATTGATTTTAAAGTAAAATTGTGGGTTCCTGTCATCCATTTACTGATCTCCGATTCGCTTTTCCCCAAGGCCTTTGCCAACGCTTTTTGGTCTTTTCCCTGTTCCTGCAAAATTTGATAGATGCGGTCAACTATGCGGAACGACTTTTTCACGTATATGTCAACATCTTTGGAGATTCGCTTTCTGCGTTCTTCCAGTCTTTTGTTTTTCAGAAACATTTTTCCATAAAGATTTATCCTTATTTCACAGGCCTCAAGCCTTCACAATTCTATCCTTTATCTTTTGTTTGTAAATTTCATTAAGGTTCTTTTAGACAGCAATCAGTAAAAACTTAAAGGGTATTCGGGTTATCTATCGATTAGTTAATCTTTTTCATAAATCGTTTCGGAGGAATTATTATTTGTTATACAATGTATGTACATTAATATATCATATATGTATCTTTTTTTCAGAGCTTCTTAATATATAAGTGTCATAAAAACAATCGTTTATAATTATGTTTGTGTTAAGAGTCCATTTCTATATTCAAAATCATCCTTTTTTTCACATCATTTTTTACATATAAAATATCTTGTCCATCTTACTTCACCTTCTTTGCAAATTACTCCATCATGCAGAAGATAATTAAGCTCAGTTCTAACTTTATGTAGCGATATTTCGGCTCCAATTCTTTTTTGAATATCACTAATAGAACTTTTAGGATAAATCTCTAAATCTTGCCTGATTAATTCCCGAAGCCTGTGTGTTTCTATTTTCTTAAGATTGGTTTTACCTTTATAGTCGAGCTTACGCAATAGATCAGCATTGATGAAATATTCCTTTCCTTTGGTCTTCCCTCTTGACTGGATTAAGTTCATGTCAACTAACCGCCCCATCCAGTTGCGTATGCTATTTGGCTCATTCAAGCCAAGTATTTTTGTAAATTCTATAGCGGACAAAGCGTTATGTTGAGCAATTAGTCCAAGACTGATGATTTCTTTAGGGCGTAATTGGTAGTTTTGATTTGCTTTATCCATTAGCCTTACCAAATCATCTTTCACAATATTTTTTTTCACAATAATTGCTACGCGATCATTGCCTTCGCTGGCTTTTGGAACAGGCTTCCCGTTAGAAAGCAGTACCTCAAACATTCTGTCAAAACCACTTCCTTCACCCTCCATTATTTTTAAATCGTAAAATACTTTTGCCAGATGAAAATTTCTCTTAACCGATTGATGGAGTATATTATCGGGGGTTACGCCAAGCGGTAACAAACCGGGATTATGAACTTCTAACCTGTCAGTGTATAGATTTACAAAAATATCGCCCCTCGTGGTATAGGGCTTATGAACAATGGCATTGGCCAACAACTCTCTGACGACTACCTCGTCATAATTAGAAATCTTTTTCCTGAACATGCCATCTGAAATTTCAATACCCTCTTTCCATTCTGGTATCTCATTCCAAATTGATTCAATCATCTCTTTGGGATTCAATGAAAAATCATCCCAAATTTTTTTACTTACTTTCCTGTCATTCTCATCGTACTTGATAAACTGAACAACGGGAGCATAAAGGAGTTGTGCCCGATCAGTTCTTTTGCCAATCCAAAGCACACCAAGATTTGTTAAATATCCTCCAATTGTGAATTGGTAATAATCAAGTAATTCGTTTAAATCTTTGCTTTTAATAAAGTCGGATACACGGTCTGATTCATTTATGTCAGTAAGAAAACTATTGAGTTTGTTATCATCATATCCGTTTCCGGGTATTTTTCTCGTGGTTTGGACTTCCCAGATAAATGCACTTTTTTCAGAAACAAGTCGGTTTAAATCATCAGGAAGAATGGGTTTGCAATCATCCGAAATGCGCATGAAATATCTCCCATCGGTTGTGCTCGCAATGGTTTGTGCATTTCGATAAACAGTAAGCTCAATAAATTCACCTCCGTTTTTCGCCATTTTAATTATGGGATGGATAGCAACATTAAGTGTAATTTCAGGAATTCGTTTTGATAATTTTTCAATTAAACTCTTTTCAATTTCCTGGTTTTCTTTCATGTGTTGTAAAAATAAAATATTTTATCCCTCCACCGTCACCGAAAACCCTCTTTTTCCTTTTATCTTTTTCTTTTTCTCCTCCCCCCAGCCTGTGAAATACGATATGGGACTATTTTGATAATTGTCTCTTTGCCCGGCATTCACTCATTCAGGCATTCACTCATTTTTCTCCCCCCAAACCTTCCCGATCCTCTCCTTTATCTTCTGCTCGTAAATTTCAGAAAGCTGCTTGTCCGGTGAAACAACCGTCATAAATCTATTATAAGGGACAAATTCAATAGCAAAGATTAATCATTCATATTTAAGTCCTTTTTTATTTCAGATATCAATAAATCTTCGATTTTCTTAAAAGGTTGATCCTTCTTAAATTTATTTCCTGATTCAAAAAATTTCTTTAATGTATCTTCTCTAATTTTTGGTTCTATCTTGTCAAATTTGGAAATAAAATGATGCCTGTGAAAATCCTCAAAGCATTCTTGCAATTCAGCAGTAATATTTTTAAGGCCTTCAATTATTTCAGTATTTAGGAAAGGTTGGTTAACTGTATAGAAGTTAATTAACTTATTAAAATTTAAAAATAAATCTTTCTCTAATTCCGGGTTCCCTGAGTATTGATATTGTTGAATGATCTGTTTTATTTTGAACAATCGTTTTAATATCTTTTTATGTATTTCAAGTTTTTCTTTGAATATTCCGGCATAAGATATTTTATGTTTTTCAATTGATTTGTCAATTCGTTTTTTAACAATAAGATAGAATATAATATTGCCAAGTATTGCTACAAGTCCAGGTATTATTAAATATAAAATATTTATTGTCATATAGTTTTATGTAATTTTACTATTTAACAGGCCCCAAACCTTCCCAATCCTGTCCTTAATCTTCTGCTCCTAAATCCCGATCAGCTCTCGCGTTTGGCTTCAATGAGCGTAATGGGGAAACCGCCATCCTGCTTCTTCCAGCAGTTTGTTGATCTTGATCCGTGCCTGTGCTTCTTTTTTCATGGATTGTTTTGGACGGTGCAAGTTAAGGAAAGTT